>CANCRX010000001.1 GCA_947380655.1 Alcaligenaceae bacterium
TGGGGCGAAGAAGTCGAAAGTAATACTGTTGAAGTACACATCCATCATTTGCGTAAAAAAATAGGCGCTGAATTTATAAGGACAGTTCGAGGCATGGGTTATGTCGTGGGTGTTGAGTGAAGATGTTTCCTATCAAACGTGCCAAATCAATGAGATTGCAGTTATTAAGAACAATTTCTGTATCTTTGCTGATAGTTTGGGGAGCTATTGTTTGGTTTGCCTACGATAAAGGATGGCACGAAGCACAAGAGTTGATGGATGGTCAGCTTGCTTTGTCAGCCCGGCTGCTTGAAGGGCAAATCAATCACGAAGAAAATTATCATCCAAGCTCTTGGTACTACGGAAGTGTTCCGGTTTTAGAATTTAGTCCTAACGAAATAACAAATATTTTTAAGCAAGAAGAGCGATTGCCTTATGAGCAGGAATTGGCTTTTCAGATAAGAGATATCAACGCAGTATTGAAACTTACTTCTGCAAACGCAGTTGACATGAAATTTACGCCAGCGATTGGCTATCATCAACAGCAATTTAATCATGTGCTTTGGCGAACTTATACCAAGAGAAGTCGCGATAGTCAGTATTTTATTCAGGTCGCTCATCCGGTAAATACCAGAAACCTGATTGGTCTTGATGTCGCCTGGCGAGTAACGATCCCACTTGTCCTGGCATTTCCTTTACTGATTTTAATGTTGTACTGGGCAGTCAGCCGATCATTAAAACCATTAAAACTGATTGCTGAAAATCTTACTCAACGTCAAGCAGATATGCTTGATCCGGTTCCAGAACAAGGTGTTGTGAAAGAATTATTACCTATTATTCGATCTTTTAATTCATTGCTTGAACGCGTAGCATGCACCGTGGAAAATGAGCGTCGTTTTACCTCTAATGCTGCGCACGAACTCCGCACTCCTTTGGCGGGTATAAAGATTTATGCCCAATTAAGTGAAACAGCCCAAGATGATTTTTCACGTCAACAATATATCTCTCAGGTTCTAATCGGTGTGGGTAGAGCCGAGCGACTTGTTGAACAAATGCTATGGCTTGCGCGGCTAGATCCTGAAAATAATATTTATCAAAAGAATGTTGAAAAAATAGATATCCGTCACTTGCTGATGCAAGTTCAAAATACCGAAATGATTCATCTAAGGGTTAAGTCTCAACAGACGGTATTGAGTTGTGCGCCGGATTTGCTCAATATGAACGGTATTGAGGATTTATTACTGGTTGCGATGTCCAATCTTGTTGGAAATGCTTCTAGATATGCGCCAAATCACACACTCATTTCGATCGGTAGTTTTTGTGATGCTCAGCATTTTGGGTTGTTTGTCGAGGATCAGGGGGATGGGATTGCTCTTGCAGATCTGCCGTTTGTGAAAGACCGTTTTAAACGAGGCTCTGAAGTCACTGTAGAAGGGAGCGGATTAGGGCTCGCAATCGTTGAACGTATAGCTGAAATTCATGGAGCAAAGCTTGTCTTGCGTAATCTCCCCGAGAGTGGCTTTCGGGCTGAGATTGTTTGGGACCATGAAAACATCAAAAATAAAAGTTAAACCTTAATCTACGCTTAAGAAATCAATCGCATAATAAGCTGTGAATTGAACTAGGAGTGGATTATGAGTGATAGCAGCCAAAATGAAAACGAGAATGAACGAGAAGTATTCTCAGTTCATACCGAAAGTCCAAGTATCGATACCACCCATGCTGCAGAGCATGTGAATAGCGCCCCTGTGGTCGTTCCGGGTAGTGCAAATCTTGGTGGTATGCATGATCCAGATGCTGACGGTAAGGCGTTTCGTCTTTATATGGCCGCACTGGATCGTACTCCTGACTCGAGTGGTTTGCATAACTGGATGAATGTGATTGATTCAGGCGATAGTCTGGAGCATGTAGCAAATGGTTTCGTGAACAGCGCTGAGTTTCAAGCTAAATACGGTGCCTTGGATGATGCGCATTTTGTTAATCAGTTGTACCAGAACGTATTGCACCGTTCAGCTGATGCTGACGGCTATCTATCTTGGACGCATGCGCTGGCCTCTGGTCAAACACGCGAACAAGTTTTAGTTGGTTTTTCGGAATCAGTCGAAAATAAGAATCATGCACTTGAAATCGTTCACGGCATTGATTTTCAAGCTTGGGTAGGTTGATTGTCTGCATTCAGTAATCGATTAGTGAAGAGCATTCATGCTCAACACTAATCGTTATGAATAATTTTATTAGGCTATTGCCGGTACCGCAGCGATTGAGCCAAGTTTTCCGGCAGCGGGTTTGTATGCCTGATCAATCACACCCCCCACCATGTCGGCCGTAACCGCTGACAAGGTCCACCCTAAGTGTCCATGCCCAGTGTTGTAAAACACATTTGCATGATGACCACGACCGATTCGCGGCATCATATTAGGCATCATAGGACGCAGACCTGCCCATGGCACGACCTGTCTGGTATTGACACCTGGAAAGCACTGTTCAACCCAGTCGATTAGAGGACGAATACGATCTGCGCGGATGTCTTTGTTTACACCATTAAATTCCGCAGTCCCCGCGACACGGAATCTATCTATGCCTAAACGACTCGTGACAAGTTTAGTTTCGTCATCGAGCAGGCTGACATGTGGGGCTGATGCCTGACTCTGCGCATCAGATAAATTAACGGTGATTGAATACCCTTTGACTGGATAGATGTTGATACGGTCACCGAGTTGCGAGGCAATATTACGGCTCGCAACGCCTGCACAGACAACCACGCCATCAAATGAAAGTTCTTCACGATGCTCGCCTTGCTTAAACGTGACGCGCGCATGTTTACCATCACTTTGCACATTGGCGACTTCTTGCCCAAAAAGCATTGTCACCCCCAGACGCTCTGCCGCAGCAGCAATTCCAACTGTATATTTATGAATGTCACCCGTGCAATCACTTTCCGTAAAATATCCTCCGTAATATTTTCCAGCAAGGGTAGGTTCGATGCCACGCATTTCCTCTGGTGTGACGGCGCGACGCTCAAGTCCTCCTGACGCAAGCATAGCTGATACCTTACCTGCGTGATCAAATCCCTTTTTGTCACGATAGATATGCAGAATCCCTTGTTTCTTCAGATCGAAATCAATGCCTTCGATTTGAGCCCAGTTGAATAAGTGCTCGCGTGCAGCGATCGCTAATTTCGTTGTTGCGATAGTATTTTTTCGATAGTTTGGAATGTTGCCAATAAATTCGGCAAACCATGAGAATTTATGCCAACTCGGTTTTGGATTCACCAGGAGTGGCGCATCGCTTTTCAGCATCCATTTCATTCCTTTCAGAATGGTGGACCAATGATTCCAGACTTCTGCATTCGACGCAGAGAGTTGCCCACCATTGGCAAACGATGTCTCCATTGCACAGTAGCGATGTTTTTCAATAAGAGTCACGGCGTAGCCGCGTTTTGCCAAAGCGTAGGCAGTGGTGGCGCCAGTAATGCCGCCGCCGATTACAGCGATTGATTTCATGTGAGCGAGCTCCAAACGTCCGAGAGGTGGGGTGCGAAAACCAGATGTTTTCTACACGCCCCCTCTGTTTGGTACCTGAGAGATTCGCGTTCAGTTTGATGCGCTGAACGTTTGCTCCTGCGGTGTGCCGCATGACGAATTGCGGCAGCTCTTCAGAGTGCAATATCCTGATCGGTCCTTTTGCCTGAGAGTTTCCGGGGCGGTTGCTCCTTCGGCGCCTGAGGATTTTTTAGATGCCATCAAGTCTCTCCCGATCGGGATTGGTAGTGATTATTGCACGAGTGTTTTGTTTTTGGCTAGTCAACCAGATGTTCAGATACAAAATTTCTGAAAAAAGTCATAATCGGTGCGGCGGTTGAGCCAGCTAAGGTGATGTAGGCAAATTGTGCTGAAGCATTCAGCACGGGTTTTATTTTTAATTCAACAAGCCTGCCTGATTTTATCCCAGCCTTGGCTGCCGCGACGATACCAAGGAAAATCGCATCGGTTCTGTGAACGGTTTCAATCAGACTCGTGACGTCTTCGCACTCAAGTGTTGTCATGCTTTTTGGATTGGCTTTTGCTCCGTATCGTTCGATGATGATGCGGGCAACCTCATCCGCGAGCGGGGTCGATGCGATAGGATACGCGAGCAGATCCTCAAAATTCACATTACGTAATTGTGCAAGGGGGTGCTCTTTGCGGCAAACGAAACCAGCGCGTAATTCGGTCAGGAACTCGATATGCAGGTCTTCAGCAGGTATGACGCGTCGTACATCAACAACCAGAGCATCAAGCTCTCTGGCCCGGAGCTGCATGAGTTGTAATTCTGTTGAACCACGCGCGACGGTGGTCTGGATATGCGGTCGGTGTATCGCGATATGACATAGCAAAGGCGTCATCAGCAACGCCCCTGGCCCAGAGCCAAGACCCACCCGAATTTTTCCCCCACTTCCCTGTTGAAAAAGTTTGGCATTGAGTCGTAACGCTACCGCACCTTGGACTATTTGCCTTGCACGACGTACTACGTCCTCGCCGAGCGGGGTGAGAACATTTCGCTTGCCTATACGGTCGAGCAGTTTGCCGCCGAGCTCTTCCTCCAGATTCTGGATGCTGCGACTCAGGGCGGACTGTGTGATGAATAGTTTGTCAGCCGCACGACTAAATGAGCCTGTGTCAGTCAAACCTATTAAATGCTCTAAGTGTTTGATATTCATAGGATTGAATATTATCAATGTATTCATAAAAATCATAGATATTATTTAAATAATACATTAGACACATGGTTTATGAGGGATTAGCATGATCACTCAAGAATTTCAAAACCAAAGGAATCGATCATGAATCTGCCAGGACGCATCTTTTTGTCGGCGAGTACGTTGATTAAATCAGGGATGACTGCATTGCTGATGGTCGCAGCGTGCGGCGCATATGCTGCAGAACCTTACCCAAACAAACCCGTCAGTTTGATGGTTCCCTATCCAGCGGGTGGTTTGTCGGATGTGATCGCTCGTTTCGTCAATATGCCTTTGTCCAAACAATTGGGACAACCCATCGTTGTGGAGAATCTGGCGGGTGCGAGTGGCTCGATTGCCGCACAGAAACTGTTGAATTCACCTGCTGATGGCTATCGAATTTTTCAAGGCTCACCAAACGAATTGATTCTTGCGCCTTTAGCGATGCAGGCTATTAAATTCAAGAGCGAAGAGTTCAGACTTGTTCAAATGATTGGTTCGGCACAAATTTCGGTGTTAGCCCGTAAAGATTTACCTGTCAGCAATATGGATGAGTTCCTTGTGTATGCACGCAAGCAGGCTGAGCAAGGTAAGCCTGTGACGTATGCGAGCGTTGGAGTTGGGTCTTTTTACCATCTGCTCGGAGAGTATCTCTCCAAAGTCACAAACATCCCGATGCTTCACGTTCCTTTCAAAGGTGGCGCGCCTGCCAGTCAGGCTGTGATGAGTGGCGAAGTCGATATTTTTCTTGCGCCTTACACCAAAAGCTATGACGAACAAAGCAAAACAGGCCTGATCAAAATTCTAGCGATGCTCAATAAAGAGCGACTCGACGGTGTGAAAGATTATCCTGCGATCGGTGAAAGTAAAGATCTAAAAGACTTTATCTTTACAATCTGGACAGGTTATTTCGTTCCGAAAAATACACCGGAGCCGATTGTTGATATTCTGTATAAAGCGATTACCGCATCGCTCAATGATCCAGCTGTCCGTAATGGATTAACCGCTAACAGTATGTTGATCGCACCCGCTTTATCCCAAGCTGAGGTTGCACGTACGTATGCTGAGGGTATTGAAAAATTTAGAGCTATTGCAAAATCGATCGATTTGAAACCAGAGTAAATCATGCACAGTCATCTCGAAAGTCTCAATACAATTGCCCAGGAATTCGCAATCGTACGTCGTGATATTCATCAACATCCTGAGCTTGGATATAAGGAGTTCAGGACAAGCGATCTCGTGATTCAGTTACTGAATTCCTGGGGGTACTCTGTCACCACCGGGCTGGGTGGCACAGGTGTCGTCGGGCAATTGATTCGAGGTGACGGTCAGAAACGTATAGGTATCCGTGCCGATATGGATGCGTTACCCATTGAGGAAGAGACTGGCTTAGCCTATTCGAGCTCTCATCCTGGCGTCATGCATGCCTGTGGTCATGATGGACATACGGCGATGCTGCTCGCGGCAGCAAAATATTTGGCACAGCATGGAAAATTTAACGGAACACTCAACTTGATTTTTCAACCTGCCGAGGAAGGTCTCGGTGGAGCAAAGAAAATGATGGATGAGGGTTTGTTTGAGAAATTCCCCTGCGATGCAATCTTCGCTATGCACAACATGCCTGGTCATCCACCCGGACAGTTACTGTTCAGAGACGGGGCATTAATGGCCTCGAGTCAAAATATCACCATTACGATCGATGGCGTAGGTGGTCACGGTGCGATGCCGCAATTCGCAGCAGACCCGGTTGTAGCAGGTTCAGCGATTGTGATGGCTTTACAGTCCATCGTTTCTCGAAATACTCCGCCACTGGAAATGGCGGTGATTACCGTTGGTTCATTTCAGGCGGGGCAGGCTAATAATGTAATCCCGCAGCGTGCTGTGTTAAAGCTCAGTGTGCGCTCTCTGAGCAGGGATGTGCATGCTATGTTGAAAAAACGTATTGCTGAGTTAGTGGATGCCCAAGCTAAAAGCTATGGCGTGACGGCAACAGTAGATTTCGTCAGTGGATACCCAGTCTTGGTCAATACAAAATCAGAAACAGATTTTGCACGAAAGATCGGCTGCGAGTTGGTGGGTGAAGCGAATGTAGTTTTGAATACAGAGCCTTTAACGGGAAGTGAAGATTTTGCCTTTATGCTCGAAAAACTGCCTGGATGCTATTTACTAATCGGTAATGGCGATCAAAGCACCGGTGGGCATGGCGCATGTATGGTGCATAACTCAAATTATGATTTCAACGATCAAAATATACGGGTTGGTTCAGCTTACTGGGCCTTATTGGTTGAGCAGTATCTGGTATGACAGCATCCAGTGGGTAAGGAGTGAAGCGATAGCTAAGCATTGTTGAGAGGCGCTGAGGTCATGCGCACTTATATATACTATGCTTACCTATTGAATTTGCTGGATATCAATCGTGCCTCTCCCGGAAAGTACCGAACGCGAAGAACTCCATACGCGTCAGATTCTCATGCGCTCTTATCGTCGTAGCGATGGACTTTATGAAATTGAAGCGAGGGTTCTCGATACAAAGGCCCAGCCATTTTCTCCTCCGCTCATCGAGTCACCGATACCGCCGGGTAAATATATACATGACTTATCGATCAGACTAGTCATTGACGAATGGTTAGTGATTCATGATGCCATTGCTTCATCGGATTCAACCCCCTTCGCAGTATGTAAAGAAGCACCTCCAACGCTCAGTGTATTAAAGGGCGAAAAGATTGGTGGTGGCTGGAATAAGTTAATTCGGGAAAAATTCAAAGGTGCAAAGGGATGTACGCATCTCATGGAGATGCTGAGTCCAATGGCGACCACTGCCATGCAGACGCTATATCCTTATATTCAACATCGTCCTGTGCGCACAGATGAGCATGGTCGACCATTAAAAATTGATAGCTGTTTTGCATACGCAAGTAATCGCGACGTTGTGCAACGTTTGTGGCCGATGCATTACAACGGACCTAAGGCGAAAGAGACTCAATCTGAAAACTAAAGACGCGTAATATTTATTTTATCGATCAGACGTTCGATATCTTCTTTTCTGCCCATTTCTCCGTGAGCATTCAAAATAGTCGCTGTTGCACTAGCCACTCCATAGCGCAGGGCCTGTTCTAAAGATAAGCCACGCTCCAGCGCCCATACCATTGCCCCGACCACGCAGTCACCTGCACCGACCGTACTAACTGGCGTGACCGGTATGCCAGACGCACGGATAGCAAAATCTGCAGACACAAGCAACACCCCCGCCTCAGCAAGTGAAATAACGACCATGCTAGTTTTTCCTGCTTGAATCAATCGGCGCGCAGCCTTGAGTTGCAAGTCTTCTGTATCAAGTGACTGACCGGTGAGTTCTTCGAGTTCTTCGAGGCTAGGTTTAAAAAAATAAACATCCCCGGCTTCCAATGCGTGTGCGAGTGCGGGACCCGAGGTGTCGAGTACAAACAGGCAGTCGAGCGTCCGGGCCAGTTGTGAGAGCGCTGCATAAAAATTATCTTCCAGGCCTGGTGGCAAACTACCGCTTGCCACGATAAATCTGGGTTTACTTTTGAGGTTGCGGATGTATTCAAGACAGGTGTGCGCGATATCCTGACTTAAGGCATGACCGGGTAATAAAAACCGAAAGTCTCTTCCTGAGGTTGATTCATGCACTGAAAATGATTGGCGAGTGTTGGAGTTGATTGGGATCGTGTGTGTGGTGAGATCTTCTTGCAACAATAACTCTTGAAGCCTGCCACCGGTGTAACCCCCACAAGGAAAGACAGCAATACTGTCGCCGCCCAGATTATGGATGATGCGCGAGACGTTGATGCCGCCGCCGCCAGGATGAGACTCCTCAGGTGCACAACGCAGCTTGATCGTGTCGCTCACGTGCGCAATGGACGTCGCGATATCAAGCGAGGGATTCATGGTGAGGGTCACAATTCCTGTCATGATTGACCTTTCACCTTTTGACCGCTGACCTTTGCTCCTGCATCAAGCGCCATTCTCCAATAGCCAGGGAGAGAAAGTAAAGTTAATACACCAGCGGCAGCGAATGCCCATTTGAAATCACTCAGGGTGAAAACGATTTCAGTACCCGATTCGGTTGCCCCCCTTGCCCATGCAGACACTTGCAGGGATAACGCTCCAAAAGCAATCCCCATGCCGATCGTCATTTGATTTGCCGCACTCCATAATGTGCTCGCCGCACTCATTTGCGGTTGAGGAATGTCTGCGTAAGCAAGGGTCGCGAGCGTGGAAAACTGCATGGATCTGGCGAGTCCATATACAAATACGACAATCAGTATCACAAGTAAGGGAGTAGAGGGGGTCAATAAGCCGCAAGCGATAGTAGAGGCTGAGGCAACAAGTACGTCAACTATTGAAACGGTACGAAACCCCCAGCGTTGCAAAATGCGAGTCGTGAAGGCTTTCATCCCTAGGTTACCCACGGCACTCGCCAAGAGCAGTAAGCCAGAATGGAAAGCAGACATGCCAAAGCCGATTTGAAAAATCAAAGGCATCAAGTAGGGTACTGCACCTATCCCAATACGTGTGATTGAACCCGTGATCACAGTGACCGAATACGTTGGCACGCGTAATGTCGAGTAATCGATGAGTGGATGCATTCGATTTAAGGCGTGTCGATAGGTAATGACGCCAAGAACTAAGCCTGACAAGACACAACTCAGGGCGAACCATATATTCGCATCTTGCTGACTAGCGAGTTCGGTCCCGTAAATAATGGCCGTCAGCGTGGCGCCGCTCAGTAAAAAACCAACGATATCCAAAGGTTTCTTTTCTGAAGACCGCTCGTTAGGAACCATAATGAACGCTGCAATCAATGCAGCAATACCAAAGGGTACATTCAAGAGGAAAATCCATTCCCATGAAGCATAAGTCGTAATGAATCCACCAATTGGGGGTCCCACAACAGGTGCTGCAATGGCCGGCCAGGTGATCGTAGAGATGGCCTGCATGAGCTGGCTTTTTTCTGTGTTGCGCACCACGATCAGACGGCCAACAGGGACCATTAACGCACCGCCAATACCTTGGAGAATCCGGGCCGCTGTGAATGTTTCCACACTATAAGACAAGCCACACAGAATAGAGGCGAGAGTGAATACAACAATGGCACTACAAAAGACTGTGCGTGAGCCATAGCGATCAGCCACCCAACCGCTCACGGGGATAAAGACTGACAGTGCCAGCATGTACGCCGTCATACCCATACTGACTTCGTTGGGCCCTACACCAAAAGACTCTGCCATTTGTGGCAGCGCAGTCGCGATGACGGTCGTATCCAAATACTCCATAAAAAAAGTCGCTGCAACAAGATAGGGCAGCATCGCAGCGTGTGATTTTTTAATTGTTTGAGTAGTCATGATGCGAGTTAATTAGTGAAGCCATACCATTTTTGGATGAGTGCCCAAGCGTCTTCAGTTGTATCGACAAAACTTATGATATCCAGATCTGCTTGGTCAATTAAGCCTTCCTCAAGCAGTAAATCAAACCGGATAACTTTTTGCCAATGCTCTCGTCCAACAAGAATCACTGGCAGCGGCACGATTTTTTTTGTTTGAATGAGTGTGAGTACTTCGAATATTTCATCGAATGAACCAAAGCCCCCAGGATAGACAACGATCGCTCTGGCGCGCAATAAAAAATGCATTTTACGCAAGGCAAAATAGTGAAAACGGAAGCACAGGGCGGGGGTAATGTATTTGTTAGGTGTTTGTTCTCGAGGCAAACTGATATTGAGTCCGATGGAGAAATCACCCGCCTCAAAAGCTCCGCGGTTAGCCGCCTCCATGATGCCTGGGCCACCACCTGTACAGATGTGCAAGCGCTTTTTAGGACTGGATTGCATCAGGTTGTGTGTGGCCACGATATGACCAAACTCGCGTGCGGATTCATAATAAGCGCTGTTTTTTAAAGCGTGCTCCGCTTTTTTTCTAGAAAATTCATCTGTCGCATGAATAAGCATCAATTCCGCAGTTTGTTTACTGACAAATCTGGCAGAACCAAACACAACAATCGTGTGATCGATGTCGTTTTCACGTAGAACAAGGTCAGCTTTTTGAAGTTCAAGTTGAAACCTGATACCTCTTTCTTCTGGACGATCGATGAATTCCTGGTCAGCAAAGGCAAATTTATAAGAATCGCTCGCTTCTTGCAGTGAGCGAGGATGTAGTGTTTTAGAAATAAAATCTGCTGCAGTTTCAGCGTTGTCATCAGGAATTTTAGCGGCCATTTTTAACCTTTTCTACCCTAATCAATCTTCAAATCCCGTCAGTACTGACTATACAGTGTCATTCTGTCCTAATATTCTAAAAAAACATATTGCTCGGGAAAACAACAGAGCATTTCTTGGACAGAAACAGGATTCAACAATGAAATTTGCAAGCTACACAGTTAATGGCCAGGCCTCTTATGGCGTGCTGCGTTCGGATGGCAGTGTTGTCGACTTGCGTAAACGTATTGGTCAGGATTACCCCAGTCTGCTCGTATTGTTGCAACGCGGCGCAATCGAGGTAGCGCGCGAGGTCGCTGAGTCTGCCGCTATCGGTGACTATAAAGAATCCGAACTTGAGTATTTACCTCTTTTTGCAGAGCCTGTCACGGTCCATTGCATCGGGCTGAACTACGCTGCACATGCAGCGGAGGCGGGTCATAAACCCCCTGAGTTTCCCCGCACCTTCGTAAAAATACCGGCGGCACTGGTTGGCCATCGTGCTGAATTCGAAAAACCCAGCCTTTCTCCTGAATATGATTTCGAAGGTGAATTAGCTGTGATTATTAGCAAGGGGGGCAGAAATATATCCGCAGCCAATGCGATGAGTCATATCGCTGGATATACCTGTTTCATGGATGGCTCTGTGCGCGATTATCAGTTTCAACGCACGACCGACCAGGGTAAAAACTTCTATCGGTCCAGTTCCATGGGTCCTGCATTAGTCACGGCAGATGAGGTGGGTGAGCTTGATCATTTGACACTCAAAACCATTGTGAGTGGTGAGGTGATGCAGCATACAAAATTCGATAATTTGATTTTTACTGTGCCCAAGTTGATTGAATATCTCTCAGGTATTACAGAGTTGCGCATCGGTGATGTGATTGCTACCGGTACGCCTGAGGGAGTGGGTTTTAGTCGTAAGCCCCCAAGATTTTTGCAGCATGGTGATGTGGTGGAAGTCGTGATTGAAAAAGTAGGTAGCTTACGAAACGTTGTGGCTTAACAAAGTTTTTTTAATCAGTTGAAATCAGCTCAGATATTGATAACTGAAGCAAACGGCACGCGCGCCACTGTATCGAAGTGGGAAAATATAAAGTGTCGTTTGCCATTTTTCGCAATATGAACAAGCTGATCAAGTATGAATTCAATTGAGCCACGATCGAGTGCAGCAGTCAGATCATCAATCAAGCTAATGTTGGCGTTACTGGCGATCGCGGCTGCGATCCAGACTTTACGTTTAGATCCTGCCGACAACATGAAAAGTGGTTTGTCTTGATGGGGTGTCAGACCAAGCCCCTCAAGCAGTCCGGAAATGATCGTCCGATCAAATTCAGCATATTCCTTTTCTACTTGTGCCAAATACTTGACAGTCGAAATTTGATCAAAGCGGTCTGTGCGGGGATCTATAAAATAAACCTGTTTTCGGTAGTGAGGTGAATCCTTTAAGGAGTCGAGTCCATTCGCGCTGATACTGCCTTGATCAGGACGTAACTCGCCAGCAAGTAATTTCAGCAGTGTTGATTTTCCACGACTTTCCTCGCATTGCACGAGAGATACGCCTACAGGGATTTCGACAGACAGATTCTTGAAGATCGACTGGCCTGGATAGGCAAAAGACAGATCTGTAATACTCAATGGAGTAATTGCCTGCTGGTTCATCGCTAGCTTCCGGTTTTAAGTATCAGTCAGTACAGAAAAAAAGAACACATTGCCTTGTATAGTTGACGGTTATTGTATTTTGAATTTTTTTAGGATCAGTTCATGACCAAAACTTATCATTATTACGAACCACGTACCGGACATGGTTTACCACACGACCCCTTTAATGCGATTGTGGGACCTCGTCCAATTGGCTGGATTTCCACACAAAGCAAAGATGGCGCAGTCAATCTGGCCCCTTACAGTTTTTTTAATGCATTTAATTATGTGCCACCGATGGTAGCGTTTTCAAGTATTAACTATAAAGATACTGTACGAAATGCCGAAGAAACAGGAGAGTTCGCATGGAACCTCGTGACCATGCCTTTAGCCGAAGCGATGAATCAAACCTGCGCTGCTGTCGCGCCTGAGGTGAATGAATTTGAATTGGCAGGCCTGACCCAAGCCCCTTCACGTCTGATTAAAGCGCCACGGGTTGGGGAAAGTCCAGTTTCCTTTGAGTGCAAAGTGACAAAAGTCATGCAACTTGAAACCGCGGCAGGCGTCGTTGTACCAACCTGGATGGTTCTCGGTGAGGTTGTCGCGGTGCACATCGATCAGTCACTTTTGAAAGATGGCGTCTATGACACCGCGGGCGCAGGGCACGTCATGCGAGGGGGTGGACCTGCGGATTATTTTACTGTTGGACCAGAACAGTTGTTTAAAATGCGTCGCCCAGGTTAAGCCGGTCTTGCGAATAAATCCCAATGACCGATCTCACAGTGCTCTGCTTGCTTACGCGCGGCTAACCAGGCATTGAGATCGATTGTTGGAACCCTATTCGTTTCAGCGACTGCATTGGCTGACCCTGTTGCAAGAGCTTGCATGAGGCCCTGATCGGCAATGTCGAGTATCCAGGGGCTTTTTTCGAGCTGAACATTGAAACTGCGGGTAGTGAGTTGGCTTTGGATGATCTGTACCGCTCCAGGCCCCGCAGACAGGCCAAAGCCTTTATCTGTAGACTGGTGGGCATGAAAGGCAGCTAACACTAATTGATCTGCGGCGTGGGGTGGCAGCCATTTCTCGGTTCCGTCGTAGGTCAGAACGGTATAAAGCGGGCTCTTTAATGACTGACAAAATCGCACAATCCAGTCCGGTGATACGAGATCAAAGAACGCAGCTGCAGTAAGCAGATCAGTATGTTGAGCAAGTACTCGTTCAATGTTTTTCGACAGGTCTTCCTGAACAAAGCTGACTGATATTTGTTTTCCGTTCTTTAAGATTCGAAGTTCCGAATCCACCAGTTCCCCGGACCTATTTTCTACTACGCTATCTGACCATGATGTCAGTAAGGCTCTTGCCGCATCAAGAAGAAGAGGGTCATAATCAATCAAGGTCCAGTGTTGATATGCAGGTAAATCTTGTGCAAGTGCGCGTAAATTAGAGCCAGTCCCACAGCCCAGGTCGGTCATGCGCATCGGTGTATGTTGTGATTGACCTAGGCCTGGTTGTGTACGCTCAAAGTATTGCTGCATCTCTTTCAGTAAAGTTTGATTACGTGCACGGTGATCGGCAGGTTCGCGAAGAGTCAGCCACTGCGAGGAAAATCCAGTCATGATGCAATCCTGTCAGGTAATTCGGTAAATTGCTCGCGAACGAGCTGCGTGAAGCGCCCGCCCTGCTGATAAAGCTCGTCGAAAGTCCCCGTCTCAATAATCTGGCCGGACTCCATCACCAGAATCCTGTCCGCCCGGCGCACGGTAGCAAGCCGGTGCGCGATGACGAGCGTTGTGCGATTTTTTATGACGGACTCTAGCGCTCGGGTTAATTTTGTTTCAGTCGCGCTGTCGAGTGCACTGGTTGCTTCATCCAAAATCAGAATAGGTGGATTTTTCAAAATGACGCGAGCAATTGAAATGCGCTGACGTTCTCCACCGGACAGAGTGCGTCCGCGCTCACCGATTTGGGTATCAAAACCATTTTCCTGTTGTTCGATGAAATCTAAAGCCTGTGCGCTCAGCGCTGCTTGCTTAAGCTCATCGATCGTTGCCTCAGGGTTACCAACTAAAAGATTTTCAGAGATCGAACGATTAAAGAGCAGAGGTTCCTGAAAAACAACACCTATGTTGTGTCGTAATGAGTTCAGTGAAATATCCTTGATGTCTATTCCATCAATGGTGATGCTGCCAGATTGTGGATCGAACACGCGGTAGAGCAGCGACAGCGCTGTAGACTTTCCCGCACCCGAAGACCCAACCAGTGCAATGGTCTGACCCGGCTCAACGGTAAAGCTCAAATTTCTGATTGCAGAGTGTTTGTCATCATAAGAAAAACAGACATCTTTAAATTCAATGATGCCTTGTGCATGCTTAAGGTCGACAGCGTCTGGCCGGTCATGAATCTCAGGCGAGGTGTCCATCATCTGAAAAAAATCTTCAAGTCGAGGAGCATCCATAGCTAGCCTATGAATGAAATTGACTGTTTGCTCAAGTTTAGTAATGATCATCGCAGCAAAGGCGATGAAAGTCACAATCGCGCCGATAGAAATCAATCCTTGTGTAAACAACCAGGTGCCGAGTATCACAATGGTTAGTATCGAAATTGTTGTGGCAGAGCGATTCAGAACAGTGATCAGTGCCCACCACGACAAGACAGGAAGCTGTGCATCTAGTAATCGATTACTAATATTTTTGAGTGCGGAAACTTCATCTTGAATACGTGCAAAGCTCTGGACTAGAGGGATATTTCCTAGCGTATCTGAAACCTGTTGCGCCATATCCGAATGATGGATTTCGACTGTTTTTTGTAATGTTTGTGTTTTACGAATAATAAAATTCGTTAAAAATGCGAATACAGTGCAAAGCACGATGAGTACGATGGCGAGTCGCCAATTCATATACAGCGCGATGGGTATCAGCACGAGCAGCGATACGATGGCTGCAAGGTGATCGCGAAAAAAACTTAACCAGAGCCACCAGAGCGCATCTGTGCCCTGGAGCATAATTTTCATCAGTCGTCCAGAGTGTGTCGTATTTTGCTGTGCGAGTGGTAATTGAAGAACATGTTCAAAATACATGCTCACGACCATATGGCGGCGATGGTGAGAGAGTCGATCTGCATATAAAGAGATCAGGGTGCTACAAAAAATAGTGAATAAACCAAAACCGGTCCATATGGCTAGCAAGGGCCATACTTCGCTCCAGACAGGCAGACTTTCATTGCTCGCGACTTTACCTAACGTATCAATTACGCGTCCAAATAAAACAGGCTCAGCAAAAAGCGCCATCGCCAAAGCGACGTTTGCGATGGCAAGATACCAGCCCTGTTTTTTATCAGATCCTAGCAGACTGAGTGCGCGCGTATAGAGTTTGATAAATTTCATATCATCATTGGCGAGAGCGATACGCTGCCAGATCAAGCTTTGCTAGTGCTTCGGGTCGAACCGTTTCTTCAGGAATATTAAATAGCCCGAATCGCAACAATAGCTGACCAAACTTCGGCCATGAGCTCAAGACCGCTAGCGGGATAGAGATGGCGAGTCCGCCAAAGAGAACACAGGCCATCGTCACGCACTCCGGGTGAGTCCGCGCCAGTAAACCAATCAGGAATATACCAAGCAAGGTATGCGGCCAAAATTGTCTGAGTGCGACGGCGACGGGTACCGAGTGGTCATCTCTGGTCTGTCCTGTCCAGCCCGATTTTTTACCAAACAATAAGCCGCACATGAACATGCTGTGATTAAGCCAGGTGATGGGCGTCATCAAGATTGAGAACATCATCTCAAGGCTAAAGCCAATCAGGAACTTGAGCGGGCCACCAAAGGCTTTGCGTTGATCGCTTCTAATCAGTGCGTCGAGTCCGCCGGCGAATTTTGGCCAGTACCACATGAAAATAGATAGCCATAGCAAAGTCAAACCTGTAGCTGGATGCATGAACTCTCCAGGCGTGGGGGATAGTGCAAGCATGATCGTCCCTAGTACCAGCATACCAATCCATGCTGGAGAGCCGAGAAACATAAATACAGCATTCAGTAATTGCAGGCGACTGATGAATTTAATCCCAGGCAGGTTGAGTAGTTGCAAGTATTGGAGATTACCTTCACACCACCGCAGGTCGCGCCGGATATATTCAATCAGCGTGGGAGGATTTTCCTCCCAGCTCTCATCTTCTTGTGGGAATACGCGAACATCGAAACCGGCACGTCGCATGAGCACGGCTTCAACCTGATCGTGGCTCAGGATATGATGCGTCTTGCCATGCTTGTCGTGCAATAAAGGCAGATCGCACTGCGCGATAAAAGGCGCGAGTCGGAACACTGCGTTGTGCCCCCAGTAAGGCCCGCAGTCCCCTTGCCACCATGCAGTACCTAAGGTGTAGGAACGCATGCCCAGTCGCATGCCGAACTGAAACATTCTTGTAAAGCCACTCGTTGTGGGCATGCCGACGACAAGCCCCTGCAGCAAGCCAAGCTTGGGATTGGCTTGCATGATGCGTACCAGTCTCATGATGGCTTGACCCGTCATGACGCTATCGGCATCGAGCGTAATAGCAAAATCGTGTAGATGACCCCAGCGTTTACAGAAGTCAGCAATGTTGCCTGCTTTGTAAGCTGTATTGTCGGTGCGACGTCTGTAAGTAATCTGTATCCGATCTTTCCATTTCAGTGACAAGGAATCAAAACAGGCTTGTTCCTGTTGTGCAATCTCAGCATCGTTGGTATCACTCAAAACATAGATGTGAACATGCTCAGCGATTCCAGGAAGCGCGAGTCCTTGCATCGTGGCGGTCAGATTGCGTTGAATTCGCTCAGGACTTTCATTGCGAACGCACAGGAGAATGGCGGTTGAACTTGTAATCGGCGTGGCGGGGTCCATATTTGCTGCCATTGGGATAACCGTTGCGAGAGGTTCACGCGCAACACGCCAGATTAGAAAACCAATCGTGGAATTCCAGAAACCAGTTGCCATCCAGGGCAGGGTAAAGAAAAATAAAACCAGCAGTGCAATATCACCCAGTCCTAATCCATTGACAGACAGAGCCTGGGTCATCAGCCAAAGCATTCCGATCATTGTGCCTGTGACCAGGCATGCAAACAATATGCGTCTGCCCGTCATAGAGGGTTCTTTTGAGTTTTTATGAGTCATGGTGATGCAAGGAATGAGAGGTTCGGTCTTATACTCAGCACAATGTCTGAGCAGTATAGGTCAGAGACACATTTTTTCGATTAATTTCCAGAGAAATCAGATGGTTACTATGCCGGAACATCATTCCTCGCAGAGGCAACTCAATTCACGCGCACTTTGGTACGTCGCACCTCAGCGTGCAGAAATCCGTAGCGAACCTATCGATGCATTGCAACCGAGTCAGGTCCAGGTACGGACACTTTATGGTGCGTTGAGTCGTGGAACGGAGTCTCTGGTGTGGGCTGGCCGCGTTCCTGTCGTTGAGTATCAGCGGATGCGTGCACCATTTATGGATGGAGAATTTCCCTTTCCTGTTAAGTATGGGTATTCCTCGGTTGGTTGTGTTGAAAAAGGCCCCGCCGAATTATTAGGAAAGCTCGTCTTCAGCTTATCACCGCATCAAACGATATTAAATCTGTCTTCTGAGTCAGTGACTGTTTTGCCTTCGAGTGTCCCGCCGGCCAGAGCGGTACTCGCCGCGAATATGGAGACGGCACTGAATGCTGTCTGGGACGCCGCACCGGGACCTGCGGATCGGATCGCGATTGTTGGCGGTGGAGTTGTGGGAATGCTGGTTGCCTTTTTGTGCGGTCAGCTGCCGGGGGCAGACGTCACCCTTGTAGACATTAATCCCGAGCGCCAGAAGGTAGCCAACACTTTAGGAGTAAAGTTTGCCACACCTGGTCAGGCACCAAATGAGTGCGACCTGGTGGTTCATTGCAGCGGTGCACCCCAGGGCTTAGTGACGGCTTTGTCTCTTGCCGGAGAGGAGGCAACGGTACTCGAGATGAGTTGGTATGGAGATCAGCCCGTTACGGCTAATCTGGGTGGGGCTTTTCACAGCCGTCAGCTCAGACTGCAATCCAGCCAAGTGGGGCATATCTCGGTTTCCAGAAGAGCGCGCTGGAATTATGCGCGCAGACTCTCTGCTGCGCTGGCCCTGCTGAGTGATCCGAGGCTGGATGTGTTGCTGGCACCCGCAATTATGTTTAATGATTTACCAGAACAGTTACCTAAAATTTTGGGGCCTGGAAATAGTATCCTGTGCCAATTGATCCAGTACGACTAATTTAAAAGGAAGCGAAATGTTTACAGTTGAAGTCCGCGATCACATCATGATTGCTCATTCTTTCCGCGGCGAAGTATTTGGTCCTGCGCAGGCACTGCATGGTGCGACCTTTGTTGTAGATGCGGCATTTATTTCAAAAACGCTCGATGAAAACGGGATCGTGATTGATATCGGCTGTGCACTGGATGTACTCAAGTCAGTGCTTAAACCCTTGAATTACTCAAATCTCGATGACAAAGAAGAATTCAAAGGAAAAAATACAACCACAGAATTTTTAACCAAGCATATCTTTGATGTGTTAGCTGAGGCCGCACGCACCAACGGTTTGGGTCGTGATGGGCGCGAATTACACGCTATTCGTGTGACGATTTCTGAGTCTCATATTGCACGTGCCTGGTACGAGTCACCGATCTGGTGAGTATGAAACACATTGCTTTTGCGATCCCAGGTGATATTGACACGCCCACGGGTGGTTATATCTACGATCGCAAGATGATCGAAGGCCTGAGAAATTTAGGCTGGCAAGTTGATCTGGTCGGACTTGGGGACGGGTTTCCTTATCCTGATGCCCAGACTCTAACTTTCGCTCAGCAAAAATTACAGGCCATCGCGCCTGGTTGTCCGGTTTTGATTGATGGGCTCGCTTTGGGGGTGATGCCTGAAATTGTCGGACGGCTTGTCTCGACACATCAGCTGATCGCCCTGGTACATCATCCTTTGGCACTTGAATCTGGACTGAGTCAAGCACAAGCCCAGAGCTTCAAGCTCAGTGAAATGGATGCGCTTTCGCATGTTTCAAATGTGATCGTGACAAGTCCGGCAACAGCTAGAAATCTGATCGCTGAATTTGGTATGGATAGTTCGAGGGTATGTGTTGTGCTTCCTGGGACGGATAGGACACAGAGCGAGCTAGGATACAACCATGCGCACAACGCTCATGATCGTGATCTGCGCCTCTTGTCTGTCGGTTCGATCGTGCCGCGCAAAGGTTTTGATATTTTGATCCAAGCGCTTGGTCAATTGAAAGATCTACCCTGGCAGTTGACGATTGCGGGCGATCAGACGCGTGATGCGCATGCCCCCTTACAACTTGATCGGGATATCGATCAATACGGTTTGCATGATCGTGTGCTTAGGCTTGGCGCAGTTTCTTCAGAAACACTCGAGTCTCTCTATCTCGACGCTGACGTGTTCGTCTTGGCCTCTCGTTATGAGGGCTACGGCATGGCCTTTGCTGAAGCACTTGCCCATGGGTTGCCCGTGATTGCAACCACGGGTGGAGCGATTCCCGAAACTGTTCCGACTACGGCAGGTATTCTGGTTGAGCCGGGTAATGTGGATCAGTTTGCTCAGGCTTTACGCCAAATTATCACCGATCCCTATTTACGCACTGCGTTATCTGCTGGAGCAATCCAGGCCGCGAACAATCAGCCCGACTGGAAGCAAAGTGCTGAAAATTTTGCTAAGGCGCTTGAATCAGTTCTTCGTTGACGTAACGCCGCTAAGTCACAGTCAAACAGCAATTCATTATCCAGTTTATGTGCGTGGACTGCGAGTCGATGTGCTTGGTCCATATGCTCAATCGCGGGTAAACAAAAACTGGCTCGACCGCTCCCCATAATGATAGGCGCGACAATCACATGCAATCTATCCAGGCAGCCAGCGTGCATAAATCTGGACACTGTGTCGGCACCGCCTTCGATCAGAATACGCCTCAGACCAATGGCAGCAAGGTTTTGCAGAATTGTTGCGGGCGAGATTCTTCCATCTTCCTCAGTAGGCAAGTAAAGTATTTCGATTCCGTCTGCCGCCGGATAGGCGTGACCTTGTTTTGTAATGACGACTCGCCGCACGCCATCGTCATTGAATATTTTTAGGTCAGGGTGTAACCGATGATTGGGGTCAATGACGACGCGGGCTGGATGCGCCCCCTTTGCCAGCCTCACTGTTAGCTGTGGATCGTCCGCGATAACCGTGCCAACCCCAACGATCACTGCGTCGACAATCGCTCTTAAACGATGCAAGTGCAAAAGACCGGCTGGGCCATTAATATATTTTGATTGCCCTGTCACGGTGGCGATCCGGCCATCGATGGTTTGGCCGATCTGACCAATTACCATCATGTTGTCGTCGCTGAGTTGATGCAGAGGATCAAATATGAGGGCTGGCCAAGGCTCCTCTCGTTCAACGTTTTCGGCAGAGTTGTTCTGTACCAGTGTTGCTGCGTTTGGTAGTTTGACCATGATCACCACAAAAACCGTTTTAAATTTAGGTGTATTTAGCCAACACTTTACAGCAGGGTGGCATAATGTCTTGCAGTGCAATATTTGTAATAAAAACAATGTTGTATTGAATCAGACATTGGTTTACTGATCTGATACAAGCGGTTATCAGTTTTACTATTTTCCTCATCTTTGTTCAATCGCAATTAAATATTGTTTAGATAATTGGCTTACGCTTCCATGTCAGATCCTCTCGTTCAAGTAGACCGCGCTATATCCGAACTGCGTCGTGGCGCAAACGTTATGGTTTGCGCTGGCGGCACGAAACTGTTGATGCAGGCCGTTGAGGGAGTTACCCAAGAAAAACTCACTCAAATGCGTGTCGACTCTGGTTCTGAACCTAAATTAGTCATGACAGGCACGCGAGCCAAAGTCTTGGGATTGAAAGGCAGTGGCGGCTTAATCTGCGTAGTCAGTGCGATAGATACCTTGGATAAAGAGACGATCGATTTTTTAACGGACCCATTGACCGCGCGTTTGCCCGCTCCGGATCTGTTTGCCTTAAATGTTGAAACTGCCAGCCGTATTGAACAAGCCTGCGTGACGCTGTCAAAGATCTCGCGTTTATTGCCGGCCGCCGTGATCGCCAACCTCGGCTCAGAAGGGGGTGAAATCGATGCGGTGAGTGTTCAGGCATCGGATATTGAAACTTACATGAACACTGCTGCTGACACGCTACGTATCGTGAGTCGGGCACGTGTACCACTTGAAAATGCCGAAAACGCTCAAGTCGTTGCCTTCCGTCCTCGTGACGGCGGGATCGAGCATCTCGCGATCGTCGTGGGTGAGCCGGATTTAACCAAACCAGTTCTGGTACGCCTGCACTCTGAGTGTTTTACGGGTGATCTAGTCGGCTCTTTGCGTTGCGATTGCGGTAATCAACTTAGAGGCGCCATTACCGCGATGAACGAAGCAGGGAGTGGTGTGTTGCTCTATCTGGCTCAAGAAGGCCGTGGTATCGGACTTGTGAATAAGTTACGTGCCTATCAATTACAAGACGCGGGCTTTGATACGGTTGATGCAAATTTGCAGTTAGGCTTTGATTCCGATGAACGTAATTATTTACCTGCTGCGCAAATGTTGCGGTTATTAGATATTTCAAAAGTACGTTTGCTGACGAATAATCCCATCAAGGTTGATGCATTGGCCAGACATGGTATCGAAGTCGTTGAGCGCGTCCCGCATATATTTCCATCTAACGAACATAATCACGGCTATCTCAAAACAAAGGCCACACGCAGTGGTCACATGTTTTAGCGTTATTGATATTAACCACGGATTGATCAGGATACCTTTATGCGAATTTTAAAAACAACAGCGTTCAATCCGAATATTTCGGCTAGTTTGAAAAGCAAGATGCGTGTGATCACATGTCTGGCTGCAAGTGCAGGATTGCTTATCCTGACAGGCTGCGCCCAAGTCTCTTCCGTGCAGCCTGGGACCTCAATTGACGAGGTAGTAAGTAAATATGGTCCCCCTGATGTGACCTGCGCCCGTGCTGATAGACCAAGCAGAATGATTTGGACTACCCAGCCTCAGGGTGAAACGGCCGTTGCTTTAGTGGTTGGTGTAGACAAGCGCGTCTCAGCGCCCGTGCAAATGTTGGATGATAAATACTTTGCGATGCTTAATAACGCAGAGGTGTGGACTGCAGAAAAAATTCGCTGTCAGTTCGGACCACCAGCACGCATTTCCACAATAGGTTCAGGAAATAGTAAACAAGTCGTCTGGTATTACCGATATATGCAAGTCGCTAACTTTGCGGCCTTGATGACCATATACATGGGCGAGGACGGCAAAGCAATGACTAGCCATTATTCTGTACCTGATCCTGATCGTAACCAAGTCTTGATGGGTGGCTGAAAATCATGCAAATATTAAAAATAGGTTTAGGTAGTTTGAATATGACGGATAATTTAAAAACTTTCAGCCGTGTTACAGGTTCACTCTGTGCGAGCATTGGAATCCTTGTACTAACCGGATGCGCGCAAGTCTCTTCTGTTCAACCTGGGACCCCGCTCTCTGATGTCATCCGCAAATTCGGTCGCCCAGTCGTGACTTGCGATCAAGCAGATGGCTCGCGACGTATGGTCTGGACTGAACAGCCTCAGGGCGAAACAGCGTTTGCTTTAACTGTTGGTGTGGACAAGCGCGTCGGCGCGCCCGAGCAATTATTAGATGATGGTCATTTTTCAATTCTTGGAAATGGTCAAGTGTGGACTGCGGAAAGAATTCGCTGCCAATTTGGTCCTCCGGCAAACGTCACGGCGGTAGGTTTTGGTCAGTCTAGGCAGTGGGTCTGGGGTTACCGGTATATGCAGCCGGCAAACTTCGCAGCAATGATGTACATCTACATGGGACAGGATGGCCATACGATGACACGTTATGAGTCGTTGCCAGATCCAGATCGCAACGAAGAAGTCATGGGTGGTCGAGGGTAAGTCCTGTGCATCAGGGACTTTCGCGCTGGCTTTCACTGTCTCATCTATCTGCTGGCTTTATTGCGGTGCTGGTGGGCTACACCAGTTCTGCAGCAATTGTGTTCCAGGCTGCAGCAGCGGCAGGCGCAACACCAGCTGAAATCTCCTCCTGGTTGTGGGCCCTTGGCATTGGCATGGCTGCTACCTGCATCGGCTTGTCGCTTTATTTCAAAAGCCCTGTCCTGACTGCGTGGTCGACTCCTGGTGCAGCGTTACTGATTACCGGATTGGCCGGTTTACCCATGTCAGAAGCCATCGGTATTTTTTTATTCAATTCGCTACTTATCACCATTGCAGGGTTTTCAGGCTGGTTTGAGCGCTTGATGCGTCACGTTCCAAAGACGCTCGCTGCTGCCATGCTTGCAGGCGTGCTGTTGCGTTTCGGATTGGATGTATTTGTTGTGCTCCCAACGCAAGGTTTACTAGTAGGTGTGATGGTGGTTTGCTATCTGGTCGGCCGACGTTTTTTTCCGTTGTATGCGGTGCCGATTACTTTTCTGCTTGGTTTGCTGGTAGCCAGTGCACAAGGCTTGCTAATGTTTGAGGCTATCAGCGTGCAGATCGCGAAACCTGTTTTCATGGCCCCAAGTTTTGTCCTGTCCAGCCTGATCGGAGTTGGCGTACCACTATTTGTCGTGTCGATGGCATCGCAAAACGTCCCTGGCTTAGCAGTGCTGCGTGCCAATGGTTACAGCACGCCCGCATCTCCGCTGGTAGGCTGGACGGGACTGACCGGTTTGGTGCTCGCACCATTCGGAGGATTTTCATTTAATCTCGCTGCGATTACCGCTGCGATTTGCATGAGCAAGGATGCAGATCCGGATCCTAAAAGACGTTATCTGGCGGCAGTCTGGGCTGGATTTTTTTATTTGATGACAGGCATTTTTGGTGCAACGGTCGTAAGTATCTTTGCAGCCTTTCCGCGCGCGCTGATTGTCAGCATCGCTGGCCTGGCATTACTTGGCACAATTGGAAACGGCTTGGCTGGCGCTCTGCATGAGGAAAAGGAACGCGAGGCAGCACTGATCACTTTTCTCGTTACGGCCTCAGGGTTGGCAATGTTTGGGATCGGAAGTGCTTTTTGGGGCCTGCTGTTCGGTATGGCCACGGCCTGGATTAATCGCAGAAACTGACATCCTTTTGCTTTAGCAAAAGGATGTCTTGTTGCTTAAGCCTCAAACCGCCGTTTTCATTCCTACGACGTTTTCGTCTCCGCTATAAACAGGCGGATGCGTCACGATGGATTTCAATTCAGGATGTGCAGTCTTGAGTGCATTGAGATCTGGCAGCGGGCGCTGCATTTCTTTATTACCGGCAAACGCTTGTTCGATAGCATGTGCTGCAGCTAACAAGTTTCCATCACTGTATAACCGTCCGGAAATTTGCAAACCGAAAGGCATGCCATGCTCATCTGTACCGCAGGGCAGGGATATTGTGGGATTCGTAGCAAGTGTCACAACATACGTCAGCGCTAGCCACTGGTAGTAATTTTTCATGGCTTTTCCGTCAACATGGGTCGCATAGAGCTCCGTCCACGGAAAGGGTGTCACGGGTGTGACAGGGGAAAGAATCAGATCGTATTGTTCAAACGCCTGAGCGAATTTTTTGCAAACACGCGTTTGCTCAAGATGTGCCCATGCACGATCAGCCAGCGTAATGGAGGCAGAGATTTCCATATTGGCTCGAATATTAGGACCTAAATTTTCAGGTTTATTTTTCCAGGTTTCCGCGAATGCAGCCACAAAACTTTCTGCACGCAAAATATCAAAGGCTCGATCAGCCTCGCCAAGCTGCAGATCGATTGGTTCACAGCTTGCAACCAAGGGCGCAATGGCTGCTACTTTTTTTCGGAACGTCCTGCGCATTTCCTGATCGACGATGCACACACCAAAGTCTTCTGTAAAACCCACCCGGAGTTTAGATAGATCAAGTTGTTTGATTGGCCATATTGTTGAAGCGTCCACGGGAAATGCGAGTGGGTCGAAAGGATCGGAGCCCGTGCTTGCCGCAAATAACATTGCGGTATCGGCCACAGTGCGCCCCATCGGACCTAATACAGAAATAACAGACCAGCCTAGTGGTCGTGCGTCATTAGGTACCATGCCGGGTGATGGACGCATTCCCACGATGCCACACAGTGCAGCTGGGATGCGCAGTGAGCCGCCAGTATCTGAGCCGGTGCAAATGGGGAACATATCAGTAGCCAGAGCCGCCGCGGATCCTCCAGAGGATCCCCCCGCATTAAGCGTTGGATTGAATGGGTTGCCCGTCGCGCCCCATACTGGATTGCGGGAGTTTGCACCAGCACCCATATCAGGTACGTTCGTTTTTGCAGTAACGATCGCACCTGCTGCGCGTAATCTGGTGATCAGGCTGTTGTCCGTTTTGGGAATGTTGCCGCGCAAACCAATATTGCCGTAGGTGGTGAGTAGTCCCTTGGTATCTTGCAGGTCTTTGACACCTAAAGGCAGTCCGTGCAGTAAGCCGAGTGTGTCACCCCGCATGACTGCTGCCTCGGCTTGCTTGGCACCTGCTCGTGCTCCATCGAAATCCGTCGCGCAGATAGCGTTGATGGCAGGGTTAATTTTTTCAATTCTCTCGATGCACGCCTCCATGAGTTCAACTGGAGAAATCTGGCGGTTGCCAATCAGGCGTCGTAACTCTACAGCGGAAAGCTCGGGCAGATGCATGGCAGTAATCTCTTAATTAAATTTGTGAATATCAGGAATTAAATCACGTTCAGTGCTTGACGGAGGAATTTATCCTTGCGAATATGTCTCTATGAAGATACTCCTCGCAAGAATGAATCACGAGACCAATACGTTCTCGCCTGTGCCAACACCGCTCAAGTCATTTGGCGATGATGGTCCCTTATACGGTCAAGCTGCCTATGACGCCTCAAAAGGCACGCGTACCGGTATTGCTGCTTTTATTGATCTGGCAGAGCGGGCTGGGCATGATGTGGTTGTAGCCATTACTGCGACCGCTAATCCAAGTGGACGTGTTGCGGCGGATGCCTACACACATATCAGCGACACGATTATCGCAGCTGCTGTCGGTTGTGATGCGGTGATGCTTGACCTGCATGGTGCGATGGTTGCAGAGAATACCGATGATGGTGAGGGAGCACTACTTGCACGCGTTCGCAAAGCGCTACCCAATGCTCCGATAGCCGTAGCATTGGATCTGCACGGAAAAATGACGCCAGAGATCGCGAATAACGCAGATGTAGTTGTCAGCTTTAAAACCTATCCGCATATCGATATGTACGAAACAGGTGAGCATGCCGGGCGCTTGTTGCTGGATATGATTGCGGGCCGGACAAAACCTGTTATTGCCTGGCGCAGACTCCCGCTGATGGTGCATACCCTGCGCAGTCGCACGGATATAGGTGCGATGCACGATGCCGTCCAGATGGCGAAACAAGCCGAAAAAAATGGAATGTTAGGCGTATCCGTTCTGGCAGGATTTTCTTTGGCGGATATTGCCGCGCCTTGTATCAGTGTGGTTGTTGTTGCCGATGGCGATCAACAGGCCGCCGAGCACACCGCCGACGAGATTGCAAACTTCATCTGGGAAAACCGACAAGGCTTCGTCTATGAAAGTGAGCCCTTGAGTGACTCCATTGCGCGTGCTCAGGTCGAGGCCAACAAAGCAGGAGAACAGCCTGTTCTCTTGCTCGATCATGGCGATAATTGCATGTCTGGAGGTACGTGCGACGATATGAACGTGCTACACGAGGCGCTCGCTCAAGGGCTAACAGATATTGTTGTCGGTCCAATATGCGATCCTGACGCTGTCGCGCAAATGATTGCAGCGGGTGAGGGGGCAAAGCTCACCATTAAAGTGGGTGACAAAGTGCCTTTGGAACAACTGGGCATCACTCCTGTTTCTCGTACTTTGACCGGTACCGTGGGACGTATCACCGATGGTGAATATGTGATTTCGGGCCCAACGTATACGGGGCAACGTATACGAATGGGAAGAACGGTTAGGTTGGATTGCGAGCAAGCTCAGGTGATGGTGACGGAAACACCTCAGGAACACTGGGATCTGGGGATCTTTGAACACATTGGGATTGATCCGACAAAACACCGTTTCGTGTTGTTGAAATCGCGTATGTATTGCCGTCCTGTCTTTGTGCCTCTTTCAAAGGCCGTCGTTGAATGTGACGGGGGTGGCGTGACGAGCTCGGATTATTCTCGTTTTCCTTTTAACAGGGTGAGTCGTCCGGTATATCCACTTGATTCTGAAACAACCTATTCACCTAACGCTTTGAACAAATAGGCAGTATTCATATGAATGATTACGAAATTTTTAATGCCGGTAACGTTGTTCTGCAATCAGGTATTACTTTTAGAGATGCCAGGCTTGCTTACAAAACCTATGGCAAGCTGAATGCAGATAAGACAAACGCAATTATCTATATGACCTCATTTGGTGCCCATCACACAGATATTCTATGGATGGTGGGGCCAGGCTTGGCATTAGACACAGATAAATATTTCGTCATTATTCCAAACCTGTTTGGTAATGGTTTGTCCTCCTCTCCAAGCAATGCAGTTGAGCCCTTTACAGGAGATCGCTGGCCGAATTTCACTATCGCAGATAATGTCTTCGTTCAGCATAAACTCATTACGCAAGTGTTTGGCATTCAGACCTTGGCGTTAGCCTGTGGCTGGTCAATGGGCGGCGTGCAGGCGTATGAGTGGGCAGCTGCCTATCCAGCAATGGTCAAGCGTCTTGTGGTGAGCTGTGGGGCTGCCAAATGCTCTCCCCATAATCAGGTTTTTATCGAAGGTGTCAGATCAACCTTGACGACCGATGCTGCTTTTCAAAACGGTAGCTTTGTCGGCCGTCCTGAGCGTGGTTTGCGGGCGATGGCACGGAACTACGCTGCAATGGCAATGTCGCAAACATTCTATCGTCAGGAAGCCTGGCGTGATGCTGGATTTTCTTCGTTAGAAGATTTTCTTGTTATGTCCTGGGAGGCGAACTTTCTAAAGCGGGACGCGAATAACTTACTCGCACAGATGTGGACTTGGCAGCACGCAAATATTGCCGCAAACAAACGATATAACGGTGACTTTAACGCTGCGTTGAAAGCGATCTCCGCTAATGCATTAATTATGCCCAGTGTGACAGATCTTTATTTTCAGGTGGAGGACAACAGACTCGAAGTTGAGCAAATGCCACGCGCCAGGCTTTTGCCCATTGAGTCTGTCTGGGGCCACCGTGCCGGGTTACCCACGGCAAATAAACACGATGCAGCGTTTATCACCGGTGCGATTAAAGACTTGTTAACTCAGGACTGAGTCAGGCCAAACGCATAGCCGCGACCTGGGGCGGCAGCGAGCAGGGTTTGAGTGTATGGATGTTGAGGATTGATAAAGACATCGTTAATTAATCCCTGCTCAACGATATGACCGCGTTGCATCACAATGACGCGATCACAAATTTGACTGGCTACCCTGAGATCGTGCGTAATGAACAAGATGCCGATACGTAATTTTTGCTGAATGTCATTGAGTAAATCAAGAATTTGGGCTTGTACTGACACATCGAGTGCAGAGACTGCTTCATCTGCAATTAATACCTGAGGTTCGCAGGCGAGTGCGCGTGCAATGGATATGCGTTGCCGCTGCCCACCTGAAAACTCACTTGGATAGCGATGCAGGGCATCAGGTTTCAGACGAACCAGATCCATGAGTTCTTCTGCGCGTGCCCAGGCTTTTTCAAACGAAATGCCAAAATTAATCGGTCCTTCGATAATTGATTGACCTACGGTACGCCGAGGATTAAGAGAACGGTAAGGGTCCTGAAATACAACCTGAACTATTCGTCTAAAGGGATATAGTTCGCGACCAGAAAGCGATGCGACCGATAAGCCGTTTGCGTAGATGTCACCTGAGGTCGGTTCAATCAAACGCGCTATACAGCGTGCGACAGTGGATTTCCCAGAGCCTGATTCACCTACAATTCCGACCGTCTCACCTGGCAATACTTGAAGAGTGATCTCGTTTGCCGCTGCAACAGTATGTTTGCGTGCAGGCCAGGAACCCGTGACATAAGTCTTTTGTAAATTTCTGGTTCTAATTAGTGGTTCGGCATGCTCGATTGCGGGACGTGCTCGGGGGATCAACCCTGGCACGGCAGACAGCAACATTTGTGTATACGCTTGAGCAGGCTGTTGCAACACTTGTTGCGTATGGCCTTTTTCAATGAGTTCACCTAATTGCAATACGACGACCTGATCAGCTATTTCAGCGACAACACCTAAGTCGTGTGTAATAAAAAGTACAGCGGTATCGCTACCTCGCTGCAACTCAGCAATCAGCTTTAAGATTTCAGCTTGCGTCGTAACGTCTAGCGCTGTAGTGGGTTCGTCGCAGATCAGTAGCGCCGGTTTCAAAATTAATGCCATCGCGATGACAATACGCTGGCGCTGGCCACCCGAAAGTTGATGCGGATATGAGCGGTACATGCGCTCTGGATCAGGAAGTTTGACTTGATTGAATATTTCCAGGATCCGTGCGTGGCGCTCAGCTTTGTTCATCTGTGTGTACTGAAAAAGCATTTCATCGACTTGTTGCCCACAGGTCATGATGGGATTGAGTGCGGTCATCGGTTCCTGAAAGACCATCGCCATCGTTGAACCACGTAATTTCTTGAGACGTGCTTCGGAAAGGCTTAATACATCTTCGCCTAATAGATTCACTACTCCATGGTTCGATACGAGTGTTTTGGGTAAAAGCCCCATGACTGCCTGTGCGATCACTGACTTTCCTGAGCCAGACTCACCTACCAGACAAACAATTTCGCCTTTATTCACCGAAAAGGAAATGTCACGTACGGCGTAAGTACGGTCTGCACCAGTGGGTAAATTTATCGTAAGTTGTTCAACAGATAAAACGGAAGTATTCACATTAACCACCGCGCTTGTTGAATTTGGGATCCAGAGTGTCACGCAGACCATCCCCCAGAATATTGACCGACAGTACAGTCAAAGCAAGAAAAATTCCGGGAAATAAAACCGTCTGTGGATACTGATTAAATTGCATTCTTCCATCAGCCATGATGTTTCCCCAAGTTGGTATATCCGGCGGTAGACCTACTCCAAGAAAGGAAAGAATGGCTTCAACCAGAATTGCGGAGGCGCACACATAAGTGCCTTGTACCAACAGAGGGGCAATCGCGTTAGGCAGTATATGGCGCCAAAGAATCTTGAAGGTTGGTGTGGCCAGAGAGATTGCTGCCTCGACGTATGACTCTTCGCGGATAGTCAGGACAACCGAGCGTACGAGCCTGGCTACACGTGGGATTTCGGGGATTGTGATGGCAATAATGACAGTCAGAATTGTCGGTCGCCATAAAGCCATGAGCGTAATGGCGAACAAGATGCTAGGTATGGCCATTACGCTGTCCATGACTCGCATAATGAGATTGTCCAGATGGCGAAAATAGCCTGCAGCAATACCTAGTAGCATGCCGCAGGCTAGTGCTAAGCAAGCTACTGCGATGCCGACAGTAATGGAAATTCTCGCACCATAAGCAATCCTGCTCCAGGTGTCGCGCCCCAGGCTATCTGTGCCCATAAAAAAGTAATGCTCAAATGAGTCCCCGGACAGATCATTAAATTCCGCATGGGTGCCGGGCAAAATATTAGCGCTCGAAGGATCCATTGAGACAGGGTTAATTGTTCCCAGCCAGGGAGCAAACACTGACATCAAAACGAGCAGGCACAAAACCGTTCCACCAATCCTGACGGACCAGTTCGACAATACCCGCTGCCATAAGGGCTTGCGGCGCGTGACTGATGGTACCGGTTCAGCTATTACAGGAGAATTTATGTTTGAGGGGGTTTGCATAATTAAACTGGTCGGGCATTAATAGCGAATGCGTGGATCGAGAATGACATAACTCAGATCGACGAGTAGATTGATCAGGACATAGACAAATGAGAAGAATAGGGTAATGCCTTGAATCAACGGAAAATCGCGACTGAGTACTGCATCGACGGTTAATTGCCCCAAACCTGGTATTGCATAGACGGTCTCGGTGACGACCACGCCTCCTATTAGCAGTCCTATACCAATACCTATCACTGTGATGATTGGTACCGCAGCATTTGCCAAGGCATGGCGCGTTAAAACACGCAATTCCGAAATTCCCTTCGAGCGCGCAGTACGGATAAAGTCTTCGCTCAAGGCTTCAGCAACAGAGGCCCTGGTGACGCGCGCAATCAGCGCCAGATAGATGATGGATAACGTAACTGCAGGGAGTACTAAATGCGAAAGCCATTTACCTACACCTTGGGCCATTGGCGCATATCCTTGGACTGGTAAGAGTTGCCAGTGCAACGCAATCATCCAGATCAACAGGTAGCCAATCACAAAAGACGGAATCGAAAATCCAATCACAGAAAAGCCCATCAGCGCACGATCCAACCAGCCCCCGTGTCGCCAGGCCGCAATCACGCCAAGCGGAACAGCTATGGCAATTGTGACGAGTAATGTCAGAAAAGAGAGTGATAAAGTCGGTCCGATCCGTTGGGCGATGAGTTGTGTGACAGGACGTTTCATATAGTAAGACTCGCCCAAGTCTCCTTGAAAGACCTGTACCGCCCATTTATAAAACTGAACGGGTAGTGGTTGATCTAGTCCCAGACTAGCGCGGATATTGGCAATGTCTGCACTCGATCCATTGTTGCCAACCAGTGAGGCTGCTGGGTCGCCGGGTGTCAACCGCAACATCAGGAAAACAATCACAGCGACGATCAGTAGAACGGGGATGGTGGAGAGTACACGCCGAAAAATAAATAAAAGCATGGCTATAGGATCCCCGGAGTGCTTGACTGCTTAGTGAAAACATGACTCAAGAAACTGTTTTCCCTAAGCAGTTATGGTTGTTAGTTCTTTTTTAGATTCCAGAAAACATTGACAGGTGCCTGGACTAAGCCTGTGACTGCACCCTTACGCAAGACGGAATAAAAGTCAAAGTTACCCAGTGGAGCAAAAATACCCATCTCATAGACTTCAACTTGAATGGCGGCAGCAATTTTTTTACGTGTTGCGGCATCCGTTGCACCCATATAGTCAGTTTTGAGTTGCTCGAGTTTTGGATCTGTGGTCCAACCAAACCAGCCTTTCTCACCATTTCCTGTAAGTGGAGGGAAGAACAATGGATTCATCGTGTCGCCAGGTGACCAGCCGGTGATGAACATATTCCAGCCACCCTTATCGGCAGGTTCCTTGATTGTGCGACGTGTTACCAGCGATGACCAGTCCATTGCCTGCATATCAACATTAAATCCTGCTTGTTTGAGCAGTTGTGCCATCACGGGAGGAAATTTATTGATCACGGCGAAATCGGCAGGGTAGAGCAGTACAACAGGTTTGCCGTCGTACCCAGCTTCTTTGAGTAGTTTCTTTGCCGCTTCAAATTGGGGTTTGCCGGTAAAGTAAGCAGAATCAGAGGAGGCAATTGCAGAGTCGCATGGATAAATGGAGGTGCATGTACGGTAGAGGTCTTTGTTCACTAGCTGGGCACGTAACAAAGCTTCCTGATTGATTGCCATGATCGCTGCCTGAGCGATTTTTGGATTATCAAAAGGTGGAACCAGATGATTCAAATGCAAATCAAATAGCCCGGCAGGCGTAGGCTTGATCAACTCAAGTTTTGGATTCGCTTTGAAAGTTGCGTATTGCTCGGCAGGCATCCATTCGATCATATCAACTTCATCGTTCGCGATGGCATTGGACATCGTTTGAGCATCTTTCAGGATCACCCATTCGACGCGGTCTACGAATACCTGTTTCCCACCTGCGGTACCCGAGGCAGGTTCGCTACGCGGCACATAGGCTTTGTTTTTTGTATAAACAATTTTTGCGCCAGGGCTGTATTCGTCTTGCTTGAATACATAGGGACCGGAGCCGATGTACTCAGTAATTTGCTTGTCTGCAGGCGTTGATGCGGCAGACTTTTCCATAATGAATGCCGCGCTACCTGAAGGCTTTGAAAGTGCATCGAGAACCATTGGAAATGGTGTTTTGAAAACCATTTTGAAACTGTTGTCATCGATTGCATCAAAAGAGGCCATTGCTTCGAACATCTTTTGACCGAAGACATCGCGTTTGCCCCATCGCGTAATAGACGGGATTACATCGGCAGAGGTCACAGGCTTGCCATTACTAAACGCAAGACCTTTGCGCAGTGTGAACGTCCATGTCAGACCATCCGGGGACGTCGAGAAAGTATCCACCATTTGTGGTTGGATTTTTCCTTCACCGTCCAAGCCAAAGAGAGTGTCGTAAATCATGTATCCATGATTACGCGTGACGAATGCGGTTGTCCAAATAGGATCAAGAATTTTTAAATCAGCCTGTGGAACAACACGAAGCGTTTTAGTCTGATCTTGGCTTTGCGCGGTAGTTAAGGCGCTGAAAGCAAGTGCACCCACTAAAAATTTGGAGAGAATTCGGTTCAACATGTTGCACCTTTATCAAAAAATGTACATTCATCCTATCACTCAAAATTCATGAAATCCAATCGTCTTTTTATGCTCAATTGAGGTGCAAATCCAAGTATTTGAGTTGTTCTGGACTAGCAACGGATCAATCATTCCAAGTGCCCGTGACATAAGGTTTTTTTCAACGCGTTATACAGCTTGAAAGAAAATATATTTTTAAATTCGTCCAAAATCGTGCATGCTACGCTTCAAAATGAGGCCATGTATTTTTAATGAATTTGAGATTTACAGATAGAATAAGACGGCCAATATAAGGAGCCTGCATTATGAAATCAATTGAAGTCATAACTGGAAATATTAAAAATAACAAAACGCTTCGGAAAGACAAAATTTATGTGATCGAGGGCGAGGTACACGTTGTAAAAGGCGTCACCTTAACGATTAGTGATCAGGTCACGATACTGCTCGTCAATGGCGTATTTCCCAAAAGTCTGGTGCGCCGCTCGGTGTTGATTTTCGATCAGGGCTCCAGCATGTCTGCTAAGCGCTTTTATGTTAAAGCCGCAGATACAAATTACAAGCCTGTTAAATTCCCAGATAACGGTGGCATATGGTTTTTGGGCAATTTCAACGATTCGAGCAAGGATGGAGTATCTGTCAAAGTCAATCGTAAAAATCCGTTGTCCTCTTTTAAAGCAGACATGGTTGCCGCCTACTATCTCGGTCGTAAAGACTCATACGTCAGTATAAAAACCGGAAAGGAACTTGATATCGGGGACGATATTGATGGTTTTTCAGTGCTGGGTGTGGGGCCAGGAGAATGGCATATTTCAGAAGTGCGCAGCCATTATTCAGGTGATGACGGATTTGACGTAACTAATTCACATATCAAACTGGATCGCCTTGAAATTAAACATCCTACAGAGGATGGCATGAATATCAGCAGCAGTCGCGTTGAAATTCACAAAAGTTTATTTCTTGATATTCGAAAAACGGATGACACAGATCGTGATTTGTTTGATCTGGAAACGGATGATGGCGCTTCTTTTGTTGAGTTGTATAGACGCTGTTGGGTCAGGCTTGATGGGGTATTCGGAGATCAGGTTGTGCTGAGCTCAACAGAAATGCCAAGGCCTAATGTGAAGGATGACAACGAGCAGCACTATACATTTAGCGGACAGTTGAAAAAAGCGGCGCTGATTTACTCGATAGATGAAGATTAATAATAAATGACTGATTCTGCAGATTTCATCGTAATCGGTGCTGGGATTGCGGGTGCCTCGGTGGCGTATTGGTTAGCCTCGCATGGCAAGGTTGTTGTGCTTGAGCGGGAGTCGCAACCAGGCTATCACTCGACGGGACGGTCCGCGGCTCTGTATATGGCGAGCTATGGAGCAGAGCAGGTGCGAGCCTTGACGCTTGCGAGCCGTTCATTTTTTAATTCTCCACCGACTGGTTTTACAGAAACTCCTTTGCTATCGCCTCGCGGGGCTTTGATGGTTGCGGGGCCCGAGCAGCTCCAAAATCTTGAAGATCACTGGACCGTCTTGCAGGCAATGAATACGGGAGCAAAACGTTTGTCGGTTGACGAGGCTTGTGCGCTTGTTCCGGCACTTCGTCCAGATACGATCGTGGCCGCCTTACTCGAACCAGATGCAAGCGATATGGATGTGCATGCGATTCATCAAGGTTTTTTGCGCGGACTTAAAAAAAATAATGGAGAGATCCATACTAATGCACACGTGGTGGGATTGTTGCAGGAGGCCGAGGAGTGGATCGTTCAAACACAAAACCATACCTGGCGAGCACCTGTTGTCATTAATGCCGCCGGGGCTTGGGCTGATCAGATCGGTGCGTTGGCGGGAGCGCAAAAAATTGGTTTACAGCCTTGCCGACGTTCGGCCTTTACCTTTAAACCAGAGTTCGATGGGGATTTTAGTCAATGGCCGATGACGTATGGGGCAAGTGAAGACTGGTATATCAAGCCCGATGCAGGGATGATGCTTGGCTCACCCGCTAATGCTGACCCTGTAGAACCACATGACGTTTGTCCAGAGGAGTTGGATATTGCCCTGGCAATCAGTCGCATTGAGGAAATGACTAAGCTCACGATTCGTAGGCCAGCTCATACTTGGGCAGGACTGCGTTCTTTTGTTGATGACCACGCCCTAGTGGGGGGCTATGATGCTCAAGCTAAGGGATTTTTCTGGGTGGCAGCTCAGGGAGGCTATGGTATTCAGACTTCCCCTGCCATGGGAGAGGCCTGTGCGAGTCTGGTCCGAGGCTTAGGAATTCCCCAGCACATTGCTGCATGGGGGCTGAGTGAAGAAATGCTCTCACCCGCTCGATTGATTAAATAATTCAGGATAAGAAATTGAAAAAACAATCTGTGTTGCTTCGTCACATTCGTCAGACTGCCATGTCGCTAGTTATTGTGAGTTTTGCTGCGCTGTTCAGCGCGCCATCCCATGCAGCTTTTCCGGAAAAGTCTATCACTTTGATCGTGCCTTATCCTGCTGGCGGTGCAACGGATACGATAGCCCGAAAACTCCAAGAGCCCTTATCTAAAATTCTCGGTCAAGTTGTCTTGATCGATAATAAACCTGGGGCAGGGACTGCAATCGGTGCGGCGCTTGTGGCTAAAAGCCAGGCGGATGGTTACACATTACTGATTTCATCTAATACAACGTTTACCGTCAACCCCGCTTTAAAAGATAATCTTCAATACGATGCCATTAAAAGTTTTGAAGGAATCGGAGTCGTTGGGACCTCACCACTCGTGCTGCTTGCTAACCCGAAATTAGAAGCCAACACCGTAAAAGAGCTTGTTGCGTTAGCAAAAAAAGAGCCTGGAAAATTATCCATTGGTTCCTTTGGGAACGGCACGACGTCTCACCTCGCAGCTGAAATGTTCAAGATTATGGCGGGCGTGGATATTGTTCATGTTCCTTACAAGGGAAGCGCGCCAGCGATGACGGATTTAATTGGAGGACAGATTCCGCTGACCTTTGATACGAATGTTGCCGCGATGCCGGTCATTGCTTCAGGCAAGGTCAAAGCGCTTGGTATTGCCTCCAAAACCCCCAGCGCCCAGATGCCGACGATACCTGCTATCGCCCAGTCTGGGTACCCTGAGTTTGAAATGGTTCCGTGGGTGGTGATTGTTGCGCCGCGTGGCTTACCCGCAGAAGTTCAGGTCAAATTGAGTTTAGCTTTAGAGACAGCAATAAAGGATCCGGCTGTTCGCGCAGAGTTAATCAAGGTAGGACTCGACGTTGAGTTCGAGCCCGGTTCCTCCTACGACACGCGCGTTGCAAAAGAACTGCCGTTATTAAAAACTTACGTTAAGCAGGCCAATATCCCTTCAGAGTAAGTCAATACCAACGTGTAAAGGTATCGATGCTTTCTCGGGCGCTATGGTAAGAATTGAGTGGCGCATCGTCATCTGGATAACCCAGCGACATTCCGACCATCAGTTTCTTATTTTCTGAGATATTCAGGCAGCCACGAATCGCGTCAGGATAGTTTGCAAGCGAGGCTTGCATGCATGTACCCAACCCTAGGCCATGGGCGGCTAAGGCGACACTTTGAATGAAAATGCCAATGTCCATGGTTGACCATTCACCGAGAGACTTGTCCATAAAGAAAAACATGGTGCATGGCGCATTAAAAAACTTGAAATTAGAAAGTCTCATTTCTTCGCGAAGCGCTACATCATCGCGTCCAATCCCTAGCGCTTCAAATCGCTTTGCCCCGTGAATTCTGGTGCGTTCTTCAATGGCATCAGGATACGATTTTGGGTAGGGCATGTCAGAATGGCCGGGTGTACCCGCTGCAGCCAGGTCATACACAATTTTGGATAGCTCGGCTTGTTTGGCGCCAGTCACAACAGCGACTTCCCAGGGCTGGGAATTTTTGAAAGATGGACTGCGGTTGGCGGCTTCTAGAATTTTCCGTATGGTCTCTTGCGATACAGGTTTCGCTGTAAACCCTCTGATGCTACGACGGCTTTCAATACCTTCAAATAATTCCATGATGTCTCCGGACGATATGTAATGCGCTAGAACGCATACTTGGTTCAATACAAGGCGATTGACGATTGACAATACTTGTATACGAAAAAATCATCGTTAAACAAGATGTTTATTCAGTATTGCGTTGCAACAAAGCGCGATTGAAAAAGTTCGTTCAATGAAACTTAATAAAAATGTTATTTTTAAAAAAGTGAACCGTAATTATTTATATTCCAGCCTCAAGGAAACCGCGCATGAATACCTCAACAATCAATATGAAAGCAACGACACCGATCCAGGCAGGAACCATCAAAAGTCGTGTGAGCGAGGCTGAATGGAATACCCGAGTTGAGCTAGCGGCTTGTTATCGACTTGTTTCACTCTATGGCATGACCGATATGATTGCGAATCATATTTCAGCTATGGTGCCAGGAGAGCCTAATCATTATCTGATTAATCCTTATGGCATGTTGTATGACGAAATTACTGCGTCTTCATTAATCAAGATCGATATCGATGGCAATATTGTGGATCGTCCTAATGATGATTACGGTATTAATCGCACAGGCTTTGTGATTCATAGCGCGATTCATTCTGTCCGCCCAGATGCCGCTTGCGTCATACATACCCATTCGCGCGCGGGTATGGCGCTCTCAACACTTAAGTGTGGTTTGTTACCCCTGACTCAAACAGCTACACGCTTTGCTAAAGTGGCCTATCACCATTTTCAAGGTATCTCGGTTGATTTGTCCGAGCAAAAGAGTCTGCAAGATGACTTGGGTGATGCCGAAGTGATGGTGTTGCATAACCACGGACTTCTTGCCTTAGGCCCCTCTATAGCTGAAGCCTTTAATAATATTTACCGACTTGAGGTCGCTTGTAAGGTTCAGGTTGATGCAATGGCATGCAATGCTGAACTCATCATTCCCTCCGCAGATATTGTCGCTAAAGCGAATGCTCAATGGAATCCAAGCGTAACCAGACGCTATGGGATCCTGGAGTGGCCTGCGATCCTGCGTCAGCTTGATCGAGTAAGTCAGACGTATAAAGACTGAAACATGAAACAAGCAATCAAGCCTGAAGTCATCGTCTCTTTTCCAGTAGAAGCCTTTGCGCTGCAGGCACTGAGTGAGCATTACACGGTTCATCATGTGCCTGTGATTGCTGAGCGGCAAGCGCTCGTTGATCGCGTGGGTGACAGGATTGTTGCTGTCATTACCAATGGTTCGTCTGGTTGGCCGGGTGAACTGATGCGTCAGTTACCTCAGCTCAAAATCGTTGCTGCTTTTGGTGCAGGTTACGAAAATATTGATGTGGTAAGTGCTAGAGAACTAGGTATAGCCGTGGTCCATGGTCGTGGCACCAACACCATTAGCGTTGCTGACCATGCGTTAGCGTTGTTATTTGCGATTGTGCGAGATATCGTTCAATCAGAACAAGGGCTGCGACAGGGTGGCTGGAAGGGTATCCGTAGTCCGCGCCCTGACATTTCAGGTCGAAGACTTGGGATTTTCGGAATGGGGGCGATCGGCCGCGCGATCGCAAAGCGTGCCGAAGCATTCGATATGCAGATTTTTTATCACAATCGCAAAGAGGATGCTGCGAGTCCCTACTGTTACGTCCCCAGCCTCGTTTCACTTGCACAGCAGGTTGATTTTCTAGTTTGTGCCGCACCGGGTGGTGCTGCAACGTTTCATTTTGTGAATGCCGAAGTTTTACATGCGCTGGGTCCTGCAGGCTATCTGGTTAATGTTGGACGGGGTAGCGTAGTGGATACGCAGGCGTTGGCGAAATGCCTGTCCGATAAGGTGATTGCTGGGGCAGCTTTAGATGTGTTTGAGGGTGAACCCAAGCTGCCCGATATGTTGAAAGATGTGCCAAATTTGATTGTTACCCCTCACATTGCTGGATTTTCACCGGATTCTTTTGCTGCTTATCTCAAATCCGTGATTGATAATATCGATGCATGTTTGACTGGCGCCCCGTTAATTAGCGAAATACCGCAATGAGGCTGACAAAATACCGCAATGAAGTTGACGTAATTAAACTTACTTTTTTATATAACTAAAGTTAAGTTTTTGAAGGCCGTATTTAAAAAATAGCGTGTTGCGGCGACAATTCAACGCAATTAATTGAATAACCCGTCAAATTAGTTCTCATTTCGGTGCATTCAGGGACATAATCAGATCTCATCTTTTTCACAATTCGGATCTCGGATATATGTTGTCCCGACGCTCAGTCATCCTTATTGTTTCTGTGCTGGCAGCAATCATCATCGTACTCAGCGGGGTGATTAATGCCTACACGCGGCACGAAACCGCTCAGCAAAGTTGGTCAGAGCAACTTTCTCGTTCCACTCTTTTATTGTCACAACATGTTTCGCAATCGATGTTTGCCGGCGAATCGGTTGTTGCAGGATTATTGGGTTTTTCCGACAGCGGATTATTGAAAGATGAGAGCGCGTATACAACCCGGATACTAGGAATTGATTTTAAAAAAGTTCTGGATGCTGATCCATTTCATAATCCCGCTTTAGCAGGCGCTGCATTTTTTTCAAAAGCGGGCGATTTACTCCTAGGATCATCTAATCACGAGTGGTCCAGTCAGGCTGGAGTGATTAAAAACTTTTTGGCACAGCAAACTACACCTCAACCTGAGCAGACCTTCATTTCCGATCCAGTTAAAAATATAAATTCAGGTAGCTGGCATTTTTATATGATGCGTCCTGTAATCAGCATGCAAGGTGAAATGCTCGGTTTCGTGATGGTTGCGATCTCTGTCAAAACATTCACCGACTTTTATGAAAATGTTGGATATAACTTAGGTGAGGGAGCCTCCGTTTCACTTTACAGAGAAGACTTCATGCTGATGGCAAGATGGCCACATGCCGACAACATACTTGGTCGGGTCAACGTGTCTAGTGCGACGCATGAGATCATCAGTGTTAAAAAACTTAAAAGTGCTGTCATTATCACTGACTCGCCTAGGATGACTGTTGGAGATGTCAGCCAGCTGCGCATGACGGCCTCCCGTGTTGTTGATCACTTTCCCTTTATCTTGACCTTGGTTGTGACTCGCGACCTTTACCTAAAAGAGTGGGATAAAGTGGTGATGGGTATTGCGATGAGAGTGGTGCTTGCACTGACATTATTACTAGCGGGTACAAGCTGGTTATTGAGATCTGATGAGCGAGTAAGAAAAGAACTTGTGGAGCGCAAAGCTGCTCAGGATATGCTGAGAGCCGCTCACGAACAGCTTGAAATGAGAGTAGAGGAGCGGACTGCCGAGCTCAGGACAGAAGTCGCTGAAAGAATGAGGATTGAAAAGGAGCTTATCGCTGCCAACGCGTTGACCGCATCCGTTTCGCATCAGGCCGGTATGGCAGAAGTCGCAAATAGCGTTCTGCATAATGTCGGCAATGTACTGACAAGTGTGAATGTATCGGTCACGCTGATTAATGAGCAGTTACGTACTACTTCGTTGAAAGACTTCCCCAAAGCCGCTGACTTACTTAATGGTCATCAGTCGTCATTGGCTAGCTATCTCACTGAGGATGTTCAAGGGAAAAAATTACCCTTGTTCCTTGCGCTGTTGGCTCGCCAGTGGGAAAGCGAGCATCAAATGATGCTTTCAGAAACAAAACAGTTGGTTAGTAGTATTCAGCACATTAAAGAAATTATCAGCCGGCAGCAAACGATTAGTGGGCAAGGTGGATTGACCGAGTCAGTGTCTTTGAAGAGTGCCTTGCGAGACGCATTGATTTTGCATGCGGTGAGTCTCAGTGAGCATATGATCGAGGTGCGAGAGGAAGGTGACCCCGAACTGATTTGGATTGGTGATCGTATTAAGCTGATGCAGATACTGCTCAATCTGATCATTAATGCTCAGGAAGCCATGTCACAGAATACGGGCCCGCGTATCATGCAGCTTCGTACCTGGTCGATTGATGCGAGTCACCTCAGTATTTCAGTTTCAGATAATGGAATTGGCATGAGTGAGGATACGTTGAGAAATATTTTCAACTATGGCTTCACTACGAAAAAAGATGGTCATGGTTTTGGATTGCATGCCAGTGCTGTCGCGGCGCAACAAATGGGCGGAAAGCTTGATGTGTATAGCCCTGGTCCTGGTTTAGGCACTACCTTTACGTTATTGCTCGTTTCTCAACTCTCCGCAGCGCCCTCAACCTCAGAGTCGAGTGTATAAATATGACGATTAGTCAGAGCCCCCCTAGACGTGTTCTTGTTGTCGATGACAATCCCGCGATTCACGAGGATTTTAAAAAGATCCTCTGTCCGGCTACTCGCGCTTCTGACGAGTTGAAAGCGGCTGCCGCGGACTTGTTTGGCAATGACTCCACTGTGCAGAGCGATGCGCTCACCTACGAAATCGATTCGGCACTGAGTGGTCAGACAGGTGTATCAAAAGTAAAGGAGGCGCTCGAAAATAATCAGCCTTATCTTCTGGCTTTCATTGATATGAATATGCCTAATGGTTGGAACGGGATAGAGACGATCCAGCGAGTCTGGGACTTACAACCTACTCTACAAATCGTAATTTGTACTGCGTTTTCGGATTTTTCTTGGGAACAGATCCACGAGGGACTCGCTCACAGGGATAGGTATCTGATCCTTAAAAAACCATTCGACAATATTGAGGTTCAGCAGTTAGCCCTCGCGCTGACAGGACGTGCTCTTTCAGAGCTCTCGCTGACTCGAAGCGATGAGATCAGAAAGCGGACAGAACAGGAAATTCAGAAACTGGCTTTCTCGGATCCCTTAACCGGTTTGCCTAATAGGCGGCAACTGATTGCACGTTTGAACACTACGATTCAGCACTGTCAGGAGCATCCGGAATATTGCGCACTGTTTTTTATTGATATTGACCATTTCAAGGATATTAATGATGCATTTGGTCATTCTTATGGCGATTTGATGGTCATTGAGATGGCAAAGCGCTTGAGTGAAATGACCAGTAATACGTGCGATGTTGCTCGTTTGGGGGGTGATGAGTTCGTCGTGCTCAGTAAAGGATTAGGTACGGATCTTGATATAGCGACAGTCAAAGCAAGCAATATTATTCTAGAGATTAAAGAAGAACTGCGGAAGCCCTATTTCATTCATGAAATTGAGAATCACATCACATTAAGTGTCGGTATATCTATTTTTGGTATGACGCCTGTGAGTGTGGAGACGTTGATGCAGCATGCTGATCTTGCTATGTATCAGGCTAAAACAGATGGCCGTAGTACATATCGTTTTTTTGATCAGGAAATGGAGAGTGCTGCGCACGAGCGAAGTCTGATTGCCAGCGAGCTCAGACTGGCGATTGATCGGCACCAATTGACATTGCATTACCATCCTCAAATTGATCATGACCGTGGCGTGGTCGGCGCTGAGGCATTACTGAGGTGGCAGCGGCCAGGCAAAGAGCAGATCTCGCCCGCAATTTTTATACCGATTGCTGAGAGGACGGGTCAAATGTCACGCTTAGGTGATTGGGTGCTTGAGCAAGCATTTTTAGAGCTTGCTCGCTGGGCTGATTTGCCTCACATGACAAATCTGATGATGTCCGTCAATGTCAGTCCTCAGCAATTTCAAGCGGCTGATTTCAACGAAAAAGTGCTCGGTGCATTAGCCAGAACGGGGGCGCCTGCCAATCGGTTAAAAATTGAAATTACCGAGAGCATGCTGATGAACGATCTGCCAAATATCAAACGCAAAATGCTGGAGTTGAAATCTTACGATATTCATTTTTCGATCGATGATTTTGGAACGGGATATTCATCACTAAGCTATCTGAAGCAACTTTCCCTGGATCAACTGAAGATCGACCAAAGTTTTGTGCAAGACTTAACAACGGGGAACAGTTCGGCGCACATTGCCGGAGCGATCTCAACTTTAGGCCGCTCTCTGGATATGGAGATTATCGCTGAAGGAGTTGAAACGAGCGCACATCGTGATTTCTTGATCAAGATCGGATGTACAAATTTTCAAGGGTATTTTTATAGTCGACCGTTAAGTTCAAGAGATTTTGAGGCGTATGTGCTCAGTTACCAGAAAGCTGAGTAATTTCTAGACTGAACTCTGTGTGGAAATATTTAGTTTTCCCTATGGTTTACCCTTGAGAGGATAAAAAAAGATTAAACTGAGACGGTTGTATTGATGACTGATTTATTTAGGTACATTGGCCGAAAGACTTGTCAGGAATAAGGCGCACACGCACAAAATGTTTCAGAAACTGAAAATGGCCTCGGTCGCTATAGCAATTCTATTTTTTTTGCTAAGCCTGCTCGCTGTGCTGCAGTTCTATCGCTTTCAAAATCTTCTCTATGAGGTTAACTCTTCAAGGATTAGCGTGCCTGCGCAAGCACTCAAACGCGATGTAGAGCGTACCTTAGCGTTTGGCTTGTCGCTGCAGACCAACGTCCAGCTCAAGTCCATGCTTGATCAAGTGATTGAGCAGTACCCAAGTATCTTGTCGATCCAGCTGGTGGATACGATTGCCGACTCTGGAAATATCATGTGGGAGTCTGGTCCACCCATTGCCGATCCGATGAGTTTTGTTCGCGCCCAGCGCAGAGCGGGTAAACCAATGTGGTTTGACGCGAGCAGACCTGACAGCTTTATTCAGAGCTGGACCATCAAGGATCCGATTGGTCAGGTTGTAGCGAACCTGACGCTCAGCGCAGATAAATCACAGGTCGTTGCCTTGCTTTCAGATGCACGCGCGAAACTTTTCCAGATTTGGTTAATACTGTGCGTCGCAGTATTGCTCATATTGACTCCGATTCTTCTTTATTTATTTTCGAGACTTGACCAGATTATTTCTTCAGCTCAAGCGATTCTTCAGGGGAAAAGCGTCGAATCCCGAACATGGCAGAGCAGTGAAATTTGTGATCTTGCCACCCAGATTGTTGCTTCTGGCAATGCTACTGAAACCAAAAAAAGCTGATGCAGACCTCGATGGGAAAATCAATTAAACCAAGTATTGAGCGTTTACTGGCGCGAAAGAGCTATCTGACACTACTTTTGTTTAGTTTGTGCTCTGCTCTGATCCTGACTTGGCTGACGCTGGGGAATTTTGAAAAAATCCTTCTCCCGCAGGTGCTCGCTAAAAGTAATGTGATTGCCAGTTCTGTCAGAACAACCGTAGCCGATGCAATCAAGTTAGGTATTCCCTATGATTCATTAGTCGGAATGAATGATTTCCTGGCTGATACGTTAAATGAAAACCCTGAAATTGCGTACATCAAAGTGCAGCGTGATGGCGGTAAAGAGTACGCGCAGTCTCGGACAGACTCGAGCGACAATGCTCCTAATGGAATTGTCGTCGATCAGATCGAGGCCTCTGAAACAGCTCCTCGAGTGATCGTCGGTGTTCGTGCTTCATATATCCAGGAAAAGCTTCACATCATGTTTGGTGACGCAGCCGTGGTGTCGCTGGTCGCCTTGATCGCTGGTCTTGAAATTGCGCTTTTCTTTTCTGCACGCTGGGTGCTGCGACCCATTGATACGTGGCGCGCGATGATTCAAGGTTTGCAGACTGGCCAGACCCAGAGGGATCTGAAAAAACCAGAGTACGGACCGTTTGCCGATCTGGTGCGTATCTCCAATGAAAAAATTGCTTCTTTGCGCAGTGAGATGGGAATTAAGCACCATCTTGATGTCATCGTGCACGAATGGTACGAGCCTAAAGCCCGGGACGTTCGGATTGCATTATTTTTATTTGTGTTCTCCGAGGAATTGTTGAGATCATTTTTCCCGCTCTACATAAAGAGTATGGTGGATGCGACCTCGCAGTTAAGTGCGCAGTTGGCGATCAGCGCACCGATGATGGCTTATATGCTTGTTGCGGGTGTTGGCACGCTTTTTGGTAGCGGGCTTGTCGAAAAGCTTGGCTTGCGACGTGCTTTTGGTTTCAGTGTCATATTGTCCAGCATCAGTTTGATTGGTTTGGCTTTCGCTCACAGTCTGATTGAGATCATTGTCTGGCGTTGTGCCGCAGCGATGGGATACGCGGTTGCAACGATTGCCTGCCAAGTCTACATCGCACGTACGGCAACATCCGGAGCGGCTAGTGTCAGGGGATTATCAACCTTCGTTGCCGCAGTGACAGCTGCGTGTATTTGTGGAGCGCCAATTGGCGCGGTCATCGCCGAAATCCTCGGTCAGTCCTCGGCACTCTTATTCGCATGTGCTGTTTGTATGCTTTCGTGGATGTTTTTCAAAGGCGTCAGTCTGCCTGCTGGATCGTCAAAGGATATGTCTGAAGAAGAGGCTGGCGGTGTCACCGCGGGTTTTGGAGCGCTGCTAAAAAACAAAAGTATGCAATTGGCAATGTGGTGTGGGGTGATGCCTGGCAAATTGATGATGGCAGGTATGCTTTTTTACATAACGCCCTTGTTGCTCCAGCAGTATCAGTTGTCTCAGGCGAGCATCGGTCAGTTTTTTATTCTGTACTATGTGCTGCTCTCTGCGGGTAATGCGATTATCAGTCGTGTGGATTTAGGTATCCAAACGAAAATTCGTTTGGTTGTGATGGGTGGTTTTTTCAGTGGCGCAGGCGCGTTGACAATGTACTGGTTTAATTCGCCGTTAGCATTAGCCTTTGCGATTATCACTTTCGGTTTAGGTCAGAGTATGTTGCTCACGCCTATCACCGCAGTGATACTTAATATTGTTAAAACTGAGATGCCAGCTGTTGACTCCTCTAGAGCACTTGCTTTGTCGAGGTCTTTCGAGCGGGTAGGTGGCATCATTGGCGCGGGACTGGCGGCAGTCTTTTCAGCCTACATGGGATATCGAGAGGCAGCGGTGATCCTTGGGGTGGTAGTGATTGTGATTGGGCTCGGTACGGTGCCGCTGCTTTGGTCTTCGGCAAAAAAGGTTGTCAAAGCATGAAGCAACATTTCATAAAATTATTACCTGGCGCCTTGGTCGTGCTGGCAAGCCTGTTTTATAACGTGGCTAGTGCTGCAGATATCAAACCCTTTCGCATCACCATGGTGGTGTTTCGAGGCTGCGAAGAAGCCTGTAAGGGTTTCACAGACTACTGGAAAGATCGAAAAATTCCAGTTGAAATCGAGTTGCTCGATGTCCAGACAGACGTAAAAAAAATCCCGGGCTTTATCGCGCAAGTTAAAAAAAATAAACCAGATTTGCTTGTGACATGGGGAACAACGGTCTCCTTGCAGATGCTTGGCACGATGGACAATGTGGATCCTGCTAAACATGTTACGGATGTACCCGCTTTATTCATGATCGCCTCGACACCGGTCGGTTCCGGGCTTGTGCGCAGCTTGAATGCGCCTGGACGTAACGTGAGTGGAACGTTGTATATCGTACCGGTTGAAACACAGCTCAATGTCGCCAGGCTCTATATGCCGTATAAGAAGATTGGGTTTCTTTTGAACTCAACGGAAGACAATTCAAAAGTAGTGCTTGCTGATCTTGAGGCATCACAGAAGAAATTTAACTTTGAGCTTGTTTCACGAACGGTTCCTCTCAATCAGGCGGGCAAGCCTGATCCCGCCAGTCTGACAAAGCTTGTCAATGAGTTGGCAGATCAAAAAGTTGATTTTCTGTATTTCGCTCCGGATACATTTTTGCTACTGAATCGCGATGCCATCACAAAAGCAGCTGTTGCGCGCGACCTACCTGTTTTGGCAACATCGGAGTCCGTCGTTCTGGAGTCTGAGGCGTTGTTTGGTGTAGTCAACAGATACTATACCGTTGGTCAGCTGACAGCCTCTAAGGCCGAGCAAGTACTGGTCAATAAAGTGGCTCCACGCGATATTCCGGTGGTTGCCCCGCCTGGCTTCTCACTGATTGTTAATATGCGCGTGGCTAAAGAGTTGGTGAACTATCCACCGATCAGGGTCTTAAAGATCGCTGAAATTGTGCATTAATTAAAAAAATCAGAATACGCTTGTTAGCACAGCGCGCTGTGCAGACAGCACTTTGTCAGTACCGTTTGCATGAATGGCTGTTGTCGCTTGCTCAATTGTGCCGGCATCAAGTGCGCTTGATGCCTTTGAGTAAATTGCCGCAGGTATGAAACTTTTAATCAGTTGTGCATAGATTTCGTACGATACAGGTTCAACGCCACGGTCACGCAATTCGGAAAAAGCTTTTGCATCGGGAAGCTTAAAATATTTGAACGCGCCTGGATCCTGTACTTGAAGTGAGGGTGTACGACCTTCGGCTATATCGTCCAGCAATTTCATTAAATTGCCTAAGCCCAGTTCATACAGCTGCGCAATATGCCCAAAGACTGATTTTTCAGGCTGCGCAGCTAAATAACCGACTGCATAAATCGGTCCAGTATCAATACCATCATCTACTTTGTGCAGCGTGCAACCAAGTTTCTCATCACCATGTAGCAGCCCACGAAGCGGCGCGCACAATCCGGCATAACCCGGCAATGCGCCTGGATGAATATTGAAAATACCTAACCGAGGGATTTGTTCGATATTGCTTTTGAAAATCAGGCTAAAGCGTGCTGAAACAATAATATCCGGTGCCCAGTTGCGAATCATTTCTTCGCTTTCGGCATTATTAATATTCAAGATGGTTGAAATACTGACCTGATATTTTTTAGCGCATCCTGCGAAGGTCAGTAACTCCCCCTCTGCCTCTTGCGAGTCAACTAGTGGAAAAATAAGATTGAGAGGGTAATCGCGCTCAAGGAATTTTTCTTCGACTAACTCCGAAACGGAGTTTTCTTCAGCTCTCGTTTTATCTGAAAGCAGGACTTTGACTTCGTGGTTTTTCAGTTGAGGCAGAATTTTATTAAGAATAACGGCACCGAAGATGTCGTTCTTGGTACAAAAAAGAATTTTCATGATTACGAATTGATTGATGACTATTGATTATTGATTTTTCGACTTGATTTCAGTAATCAAATGCGATGCTTTCTGAGATGACTTACTCGATGACGTAAAGAAATCCTCGATGCGTTGGATTTTTTGTAAGTCGCGTCGCGAAAGTGGGCGTCCTTGTGTGGCTTTCAGTCTGAGACGTTCCAGGGCCCGGATGCGGCGTGTGGAGCGTCCGCTTTTCCAGTATTCAAAAGGCTTTGGTACACCGAGATAATAAAAGAAGAAGTAGATCGTCAAAATAAAGCTCAAGAACAGAGCGATCTGATCGAGAACGCCCGCAACCCAGAAATTAAATATTTTGTAGAGGAAAGGTACATAACCTGTTCCGTTTTTGTATATTTTTTCGGCAGCAGGATCAATATTGAGATCGCGCTCAAAATCCATACTGGGAAAGGCGCCACGATTTGAAACGAGTGTCGGTCCCCGGAAGGCATCCTTTAACGCCAGACTGATCAGTGTCACAATCGCAGGGTGTAGTTTTTCCTTGGCGATAACAGTAACGGGCACACCGACCATTTGTATATCTGAACTTGGCAGGTCTCTCATCAGGTTGAAGGCGCCCCGATCGATCGTAAGGTGATGCAGAAAGCCATTCTTTTTAATCAGCGCTGGGGCGTGTTCGATGGTCACCAGTTTGACTTTGCCACTTTTACCGAGTTGATCAACAATTTTGTTGTTGGTCGGCTGTAAAAAAAATCCAACATCAATTTTGCCGCTATTGAGTGCTGCGACCATTGCAGACAAGCTCAGCGTTTCATAGGTCGCATTGTCTGGTGAGATGCCATACTCCTGGAGGACGATATCGGTGATGATTCTGCCACCTGTATCAGTCGGGCCAACCCCCAGGCGCATGCCTTTGAAATCAGCAGGTGTTTTGGCGTTGAGCTCAGTGCGCTGAAATATAAATAACGGATCCATAATGATGGAACCGAGAGACTTTACATTTGGAAATTCACCAGGTTTGACTTCATGCGCAATGAAGCCAACATCAACCTTGTTTTCGTTGACGTTTGTGATGATTTTGGAAGTTTGCTCACTATTGAGGATGGTGGCCTCAATACTGTGTTCTTTCAGTTTCTCTTTAAGCAGGAGCGCTGTTGAGTCGAAAAACCCGCCTTTAGGGCCAGCTTCAATGGTGATTTTTGTTGGTGGCGCCTCGGCAATAATCGCCCAGATAATTGCTGCGACAATAGAGAGCCATACCAGGGGTTTAAAGCGTTTATAGATGGTTTGTTCCGAACTCTCTGGATGCGTCATGGTGTCCGAGCGAATTGATTAATCTGATATATGAACTGTAATCGATCTTGAGTGAAATTAAATGTAATGTAAGGAAAGTTTTGTTGGTTGATGGCTTCTAGGACTACCAGTCACTTAATACTAAGTAATCTGGTGTCAGAATGCAGGTTTAAAAACGATGCCCTTATAACCGGATGAGGAAAATATGCTTGGCGTGACAGACTACGGTGCCTTTGTGCTTGCGATCATCATTTTATTGCTAATCCCCGGACCCGGGAATCTAGCCCTCATTACTTCGACAACTAAGGGTGGTATCAGAGGGGGAATGGGTGCCACCTTCGGTGTCATTCTGGGTGATCAAGTGCTGATGTGGTGCGCTGTGGCGGGTGTCGCTACATTACTCAATAACTATCCCGCAGCCTTTCAGGTTGTGCAATGGCTCGGAGCTGCTTACCTGATTTGGTTGGGAGCCAAAATGCTTTTCGCTAAACAAGGCGATGCGCCGATCCTTAACATCAAGCCTTATCACTATCTCAGGCAGGCGGTGATGATTACGTTGCTTAATCCTAAAGCGATTGTTTTTTATATGGCATTTTTTCCGTTATTTATCGATCCGTTAAATCACAGGGGCTTTGTCACGTTCTCATTTATGGCCTTCACTGTTGCTTTTTTGACGTTTCTTTATGGCCTCAAGGTCGTTTTACTGACTTATTTTCTTGCGGACAGGCTGCGTGCCAATCCCAGAATTTCCTTTTTTCTTGAAAAAATTGCTGGGTGTTGTCTCATCGGCTTCGGGATTAAGCTATTTTTCAGTCGATGAGCAAAGCCGCTCATTGATCAGTCTGTCAATCTGCTTTGACACCCGCTTTTTTTACCAAGGCATCCCATTTGTTGATTTCAAGCTCAATCATGCGGGCTAGTTCCTCTGGGGTTTTAATGTCAATCTCTACACCTTGAGCTGAGAGCTTGGCCGTCATGGCCGGCTGCTGGACTACCTCATTAATGACTGCGTTTAAGCGGTCGATAATCGGCCTGGGCGTATTGGCAGGCGCAACGACGCCATTCCATCCGATTGTTTCAAAACCAGGCACCCCGCTTTCAGCAACGGTTGGAATCTCTGGCGCGGCAGAAATACGTTTGCTGGTTGTTACAGCCAAAGGACGAATTTTTTGATTGCGCATCAGTTGTAAAGAAGGCTCGATGCTGCCAAACGCCAGATCAACCTGTCCGCCCATCAGGTCGGTGAGTCCGGGTGCACTGCCTTTGTATGGAACATGCAAAAGTTGAGTGCCTGTCATGAGTTGGAATAGTTCTGCAGAGAGGTGTACCGGGCTGCCTGTTCCGTAGGTCGCGTAACTGAGTTGGCCTGGACGTTTTTTAGCTTCCGCAATGAGATCCTGTACTGAGTGGATAGGAGACTGAATATTCGTTTCAATCACAAAGGGAATCAGTGCGATCAACGCGACAGGTGCGAAGTCTTTGGTCGTTGAATAACGCAGTTTGTAAAGACTCGGATTGATCGTGAAGGCAGACGCTGTATAGAGGAGCGTGTAGCCATCTGCGGGTTGATTCGCGACGAACTCAGTTGCAATCGCGGTATTGCCACCAGGTTTATTTTCAATCACGACGGGTTGAGCAAGTTTTTCAGACATTCCCGTGGCAACGAGTCGCGCCAGTGTGTCAGCACCACCACCGGGAGGATAGGGGACAACCAGTTTGATGGGACGGGTTGGATAGGCTGGTGTTTTGTCTTGTGCAAAAGAGGTATGCCCAATACACGCTAAAAAAAATAGTGTGCAATGGGCTGACAAGCGTTTTAAAAGTGAAGCGACCCGGTATTTATCTTTTTTTATATTTTTAATCATTTTGTCTCTAGTTAATAACAACAACAGTTACTGCGAATAAATTAAAACAACGCATATTTAAGAATAAATAAGATCGCTACAAGCCAAGTCGCTGGATGAATGACGTTGAACTTTCCTGTGGCTGTCTTGAGTGCGACGTAACTGATGAAACCGAATGCCAGGCCATTCGCAATCGAATAAGTAAAGGGCATGATGAGCGCTGCAAGCGCAGCAGGCGTGGCTTCGGTGATATCGTCCCAGTGAATGCCGATAAATTCTTTCATCATCAGACCCGCGACATACAGTAGCGCAGGCGCAGTGGCGTAGGCAGGGACGGATCCCGCGAGAGGAGAGATCAGCAGGGCCGCCAGGAAAAGCAGCGCGATGGTGAGCGCTGTAAGTCCAGTCCTGCCACCGGCTTGCACGCCCGCAGCACTTTCAATATAAGCCGTGGTACTGCTTGTTCCAAGGGCCGCGCCAGCGATGATTGCAGCACTATCTGCCATCAAGGCGCGACCAAGGTTGTTTGGTTTGCCTTCAGGTATTAGATTGGCTCGCTTGGCCACACCGATGAGCGTACCTGTTGCATCAAACACTTCAACCAAAACAAAAACCAGTATGACACTCACTAACCCACCTTGGAGTGCACCGGCAATATCCATTTGCATAAATGTCGGTGCAAGACTGGGTGGCGTGGAGAACAATCCATTGAATTCATTGTGGCCAAGTGCGGTCGAGAGAGCGGTGACGCTGATGATGCCAATCAGTATGGCGCCCCGGACCTGCAGCGCATCAAGTGCTGAAATAAGGAGAAAGCCTAGAACAGCGTAGAGCACTGTTGGGCTATGCAGATTTCCTAACGTGACTTTTGTGGCTTCGCTCGCCACTACGATCCCTGCGCTGCTCAACGCGATAATAGCCAGAAATAGTCCAATGCCACCCACAATCGCGCTGCGTAATGAAAACGGGATCCCTGCAATCAGCCAGGATCGAATTCCAGTGACTGACAAAATCAAAAAGATAATTCCAGAGATAAAGACGGCGCCTAGTCCTTGCTGCCAGGTAAAGCCCATGGCACCAACCACACCAAAGGCAAAAAACGCATTTAACCCCATACCTGGAGCCATACCAATCGGCCAGTTTGCAACGAGTGCCATGATCAGTGTGCCTAGCGCAGCAGCCAGGCAGGTGGCAACAAAGACCGCACCCTTATCCATCCCTGTCGAGGAAAGTATGGCTGGATTCACAAACAGGATGTAGGACATTGTCAGAAAAGTCGTGAATCCAGCGGTGATTTCTGTCCGAACATTTGTGCGGTGCGCGCTCAGGTGAAATAGTTTTTCTAGCATGCGAGTCTCCATTCTGATTATTTTTTGAAGTCATACTCAGGAAAAGTTGTGTTGATTCTCCTCAAACGACATATTATTGCAAGATCGCTAATTCTTAATGTTTTTTTAACGTTCCGACATCATGACGAAGAACCTTCCAAGAACCGTTCTTGCGGGTGCTATAGGTAATGCCATCGAGTTTTACGATTTCATTGTCTACGCTTACCTTGCAACGTACTTTGCTTCCCAATTTTTCCCCACCACAGATCCCGTCGCAGCCTTGATTGCCAGTTATGGTGCATTTGCCAGCGGGATGGTCATGAGGCCTGTCGGCGGTGTGATATTCGGCAATATCGGTGATCGGATAGGACGCAAGGTAGCGCTTCAGATCTCTGTCGTGCTGATTGCTGTACCTACACTTTTGATCGGATTGCTTCCTACCTATAGTTCGATTGGTCTCTGGGCACCAGGGTTATTGATTTTGTTGCGCATGCTGCAAGGACTTTCCATTGGCGGTGAGTACTCGGCTTCAATTGTTTTTTTGATTGAAAGATCACCACCTGGTCGCCGCGGATTTATCGGTAGTTTTAGTCCGATGGGTGCTTTTGGTGGTTTATTTCTCGGCACTGCAATAAGTTTCTTGTGTATCGCTTTACTAGGGGAGTCCGTCATGCATGAGTGGGGCTGGAGAGTCCCTTTCGTTGCGAGCGCGGTGTTGACCTTGATTGGAATGATCGCCAGATACTCGCTTGGCCAAGACAATACGCAGGGACTGGATAAGCATAAGGCGCCTGTGCGTGAAGCGTTTCGAAATTATTGGCGAAACATGCTTTCGATTGCCTTGGCTAACACCGCAACGGGGATCGTCTCATTTGTGGGCTTTATGTTTGCGGTGCCGTGGATGGTAAAAAATGCTGGGGTTGATTCCAGTCATGCTCTGGCTATTAATCTTTGCAGTTTGATACTGGTCGGTTTATTTGCAGTGCTCGGCGGATGGCTAGGAGACCGTGTGGGGCGTATCCAGGTCGCTCGCCTTGGGGTGTTTATTTTATTAGTCGGTGCATGGCCCGCATTTATGCTTTTTACTGTTGATCATTTCGTTGTCAAACTACTGGGTGGTTTGATATTAGCGCTTGGTCAGGGATTTTTTGTCGGTCCCCTCTGCGCAAGCATGGCAGCTTTGTTACCTAAACATGTCAGGGTGACTGGCATTTCGTTTGGGTATAGCCTGTCTGTGGGCATATTTGGAGGTTTTGCTCCGATGCTCACGGAGTATCTGATGGCAAGACAGCAAATGGTCATGGCGCCTGCACTGGTCATCATGGCTGGAGCATTGGTGTCGCTAGCAACACTACTGTGGGGGTCGGATTGGCGCCATGCACCAGAGTCCTTTCCAGAGGAGCGTTCGTAGCAGGCTGATTTATACTGAACTGCGTATTTTTTTAATGTTATTTCACTCACCGGAGAGATGATCTTGGCTAAAGCATATTGGATTAGTAACTATCGTTCGATTTCTAACCCTGAAGCATTGGCAGCCTATGCCAAACTCGCTGGGCCGTCATTAACGGCCGCAGGTGGAAAGTTTTTAGCGCGTGGTGAAGCCGCTGCAATCAAAGAAGCAGGTCTTAAGCAACGCACTGTATTGATTGAATTCGAAAGCGTCGAAGCTGCACTGGCTGCCTATAACAGTCCGGGATATCAGGAAGCCCTGGCCGCTCTGGGTACAGGCGCTGCAGAAAGAGATATCAGGATTGTTGAGGGTGTTTGATCTGTTATGAGCGAATTTCCAAAAGATATTTACACCGAACCTGAACCTCTCGACATCGACACGCTTAACAACCTTGGACCACTAGGTCCAATGGCGGGTGTCTGGGAGGGTGAGCGTGGTGTCGATGTCAAGCCCAAGGCGCAGGGTCCGAAAACTCAGGCCTTTGTTGAGCGGATTGAACTTCAGCCTATCGATCCTCAAACCAATGGTCCGCAGTTGTTATACGGTTTGCGATACCACACCCATATCACTAAGCCGAATCAAGTCAAAACCTATCATGAACAGGTTGGCTACTGGTTATGGGAACCGGCAACAGGTACTGTTATTCATACGTTAACGATCCCACGTGGCCAGGTCGTGATGTCGTCGGGTCAGGCTCTTGCAGACGCGAAAGTATTTGAACTGTCTGCAGAGCATACTGATCCTCATTTCGGAATTCGCTCATCGCCCTTTCTGGATTATGCATTCAAGACTGTTGAATTCAGAATTAAAGTCACGATCAACGATGATGATACGTGGGGATATGCTGAAGATACGGTACTGATGATAAAAGGGCAGGACGAGCCCTTTCATCATACTGATCGTAATTTGCTGCGCAGGGTGGCCCAAGCCACCCCTAATCCTTTAATGCGAAAGTGATTTTCTGGCCAGAGTCCGGTTTTTAAAAACCAGCCAGATCAATGCGATGCCAATCATGGCAACGGGCGCTAGTGAGCCAACGTTCAATAGTGCCCAGCCTTGCGTTGTGACGAGTGCGCCAGAACTGAATGATGTGATAGCCATCGTAGCGAAAACGAAGAAATTAATGGCGCCTTGAGCCTTGTCTTTTTCTTCTGGCCTGTATGCTGAAATAGCAAGGGATGTCGAACCGGTGAACAGAAAGTTCCAACCGACGCCCAGTATGAACAGTGAAAGGAGAAACTGGTGCAAGTCTGTGCCAGTCAAGGCGATGAGTATGCACAATAGGTTCAGTACAGCGCCTACCGCCATAATTTGAATCGCTCCAAAACGCTTGATCAGTGATCCTGTAAAAAATCCCGGCGCAAACATTCCGATGACGTGCCACTCGAGTACCAGTGCAGTTTCTGAAAAGGGCATGCCACACACTTGCATGGCCAGCGGTGTCGCTGCCATGAGCAAATTCATGATGCCATAACCCAGCGCCGCACCAATTACGGAAACCAGGAAGACGGGCTGGAGCAGGATTTCTGAGAGCGGACGCCCGGGAGGGGTATCTTTTTTGACTTTGACTTCATCCGGAAAGTGGATGAAGTGCATGATGATCAGTCCAATTAGACCCGCTATTGAAAGTGTCAGATATGCGCCGAGAAATTGTGTTTCAAAGGAGTTTTTCGTCCAGACTGCGAGGTTCGGGCCTATAACAGCCCCGATAATACCTCCGGCGAGGACCCAGGAAACAGCCTTGTCACGAAGGCTCGCATGGGTTAACTCTGCGGCGGCAAACCGGTAGAGTTGAGCGTTCGCACTATAGAAACCTGCGATAAAGGTGCCAAGTGTCAGCAGCCAAAAATTTTTCGACATTGCGGCATAACCGCATAAAAGTGAAGACAGAATTGCGACGATCAGACCCAGCTGAAAAGATTTCTTTCTGCCGAATTTTTTCTGTGTTCGCGCGACGATCGTGGTTGAAATCGCTCCTCCCACTACATATGCCATTACGGGTAGTGTCGCCATCCAGGCAACAGTAGATAGGCCTAATCCCACTAAGCCATTGACCGCAATAAAAGTAACGTTGTTAATCAAAAAAATTCCCTGCAGAAGAATCAGCAGGACGAGGTTTTTATTAAAGAGGCGGGGATTGGATTCAGGCACAACTGGAATGTTTGATGGGTTGTTCATGAGCTGCTTTATTTCTTATGGTTATGTAAATACTACTTCTTTTATGGCCTTTTAGAGGGAAATTGACAAATATTTGTGTAAAGAGGATACTTTGTCCGGACAAAAAAACAAACATTACAAATGAGGTGAGTATGGAAATCAAAACAGTTGGAAATAAGCGCTATCAAGCGAGTTATGGGCGTTATTTGGAGGATTTTGAAATCGGCGCCGTCTACGAGCATCGTCCTGGACGAACTATTACCGAGACAGACAACATACAGTTTTCATTGATGACGATGAATTCACACCCAATGCATTGTGATCATGCTTTTGCAGCGAAAAGTGAGTTCGGTAAACCTCTCGTTAATAGTGGCCTGAGTCTGGCGATTGTGCTCGGAATGACGGTGAATGATGTTAGCGGCAAGGCGATATCAAATTTGGGATGGAAAGAAATCAATCTCACGGCTCCAGTATTTCCCGGCGATACCCTTTATGCAGAATCTGAGGTGTTAGAGGTCAGAGAGTCTAAGAGTCGTCCGACGCAAGGCATCGTCACTGTTCGGACCCGTGGATTAAATCAAGAGGGCGTTGAAGTCATGAATTTTATTCGTTCGGCTTTGATCCCAAAGCGAGGCCACGCAGTGGGTGACTAGTGATCAATTGCTTCATAGGGTGAAGGCATTTCAACGCATGATCAGTCGAGGAGACGTAAATGAGAATAATTAAAACAATAAGTGCTGTGCTAGCCGTGATGTTGGTAATGTTTCAATCACAGTTAGTTTATGCAGACTATCCAGAAAGCACTGTAAAGGTAATCGTTGGATTTCCACCCGGGCAGGCGACAGATGTTGTAGCTAGATTCTTATCTCAAAAAATTAGCGAAAACATTCCTGGGTCAAATTTTATTGTTGAAAATAAACCAGGCGCTTCTGGAATATTGGGTGCGAGGATCGTGGCCGCCTCACCTCCGGACGGATTGACACTAATGATGGGTTCGAGCGCTACATTGGCAGTGAATCCGGCTTTGTATACCAATCTTCCCTATGACGTAAAAAAGGATTTTTCACCGATTGGTTTAACGGTCACAGTTCCGCTGTTCATGGTTGTCACTCCTGATTTTCCAGCAAAAAGTGTCCAGGAATTAGTTGAAATGGCCCGTAAAGCGCCAGGAACAATTGATTATGGTTCAGGTGGAAGCGGAGTAACGAATCACCTTGCGATGGAAATGTTCAAACAGGTTGCTGGTATCAAAATGACGCACATCCCTTATAAGGGTGGACCTGCAGCGATTACGGATTTAATGGCAGGAAGGATCAATGTAATGTTTGAGACGAGCCCAGCGGTACTGCAGCATATTAAAGACGGAAGACTCCGCGCATTAGCCGTATCCAGTTCTAAACGTGCGAGCGCAGCCCCTGACATTCCTACCATCGCTGAGTCAGGTTTTCCAGGATTTGAGGCCGTGCCATGGATCGGTTTGGTTGCGCCAGCTGGGACGCCGCAGGCCGTAATCGATAAGTTATCAGCTATCTCTATGAAAGTACTGCGCGAAAAAGATTTTGTAGCGAAACTTCAGGGCCTGGGTGCAGATCCAGTTGGAAATACTCCCGCGCAGTTCGCTGCCTATATCGATGCAGAAATGAAAAGATGGGCGGCCGCGGTCAAGGTATCTGGCGCCAAGATAGATTGATCTGAACAATGGAAAATTAAAAATGTCAGAACAACAACATACTGAAGGTTTGTCGAACGACCTCTGCATATCCGAAAAAATTGCAGCTTTTGCTTGTAGCCTTAAATCAAGTGATATCCCCGAGCCTGTGCGCGCCCGGGCAAGATTGTTGATGCTTGATTCAATCGGTATTGCACTAGCCTCGCATGGATATGACTTTTCGCGTAAGGCCATGGCAGCAATTTGCGAATTGAACTCAGGCCAAGACTCCGTCGTGATTGGTTCTGAAATAAAAATGGATTTAAGAAATGCGATTCTCATGAATGGCATTTTGATTCATGGGCTTGATTATGACGATACACATGCGCAGGGGGTTATTCACGCTACGACATCAATTCTTCCAACTGTACTTGCTGTTGGTGCGCAAAAAGGTTGTAGTGGTGAAGATATGCTGACTGCATATATCCTTGGTGTAGAAATCGCCACTCGTTTGGGAGCGGTGGCAAAAGGTGGTTTTCATCAGGTTGGATTTCATCCGACTGGATTAATAGGCACTTTTGGTTGCACTGTTGCTACAGGTTGGTTATTAGGTTTGAACCCTACTCAATACAGAGATGCGCAAGGTCTTGCTTTGTCGCTAGCTTCGGGAAGCCTTGAATTTTTAAATGATGGCGCCTGGAATAAACGGATGCACCCCGGTTGGGCCGGGTTTTCTGGTGTAACTGCTGCGACGATGGGTAAGCATGGTTATACCGGGACACGCCTCGCATATGAAGGACGTTTTGGTCTGTACGAAAGCCATCTGGTTGGAAATGATCAATATGACCTTGCTCTGGCGACAAAGGATTTAGGTTTAGTCTGGGAGGTCGAGCGCGTTTCAGTCAAACCTTTGCCTGCATGTCATTTCACGCATGCGAGTATTGATGCAGCAATTCGACTCCATGCAAAAGGTTTACGACCAACAGAAATTAAACGCATAAAGGTTCTGGTTCCGGAGGGGGTAGTCAAGACAGTATGTGAACCCGAAGCATCAAAGAAAATACCGGCAAATTCTTATGAGGCACAGTTCAGTATTCCCTATTTAGTGAGTACTGCATTGTTAAAAGGTCGTCTGACTTTGGATGATATCGATGAACCCGCATTACACGATCCCGAAACGTTGGCACTGGCAGCAATAACTGAGTATCAAATTGATTCTGATAGTGCTTTTCCAAAATATTTTGATGGTGAAGTAATTGTCGAAATGAAAGACGGCAGAATTGAGCGAGAGCGTGAGCCAATTAATCGTGGGGCTGTTGACCGGCCACTCACTTCGGATGATATCCGTAAAAAATACCTCGAAAATGCGCTAAGGCAGGTCAGCAGAGAACGGGCAGTTGAGATTGAAAACAAAATTCTGAATCTGGAGTCCGGATCAGCTAAAGAGCTAACCGGCATTTTAGAAAAAAAAATTTAAAAAATTAACGGAGAATTAAATAATGTCTATAAAAGATGATGGTCAAGAGAGACTCATACTTGATATGGTGGATAGATTCCTAGAAAAGGAAGTGGCTCCTTATGCGTGGCAGTTGGAACATGATGACGAATATCCCGCACAAATTGTAGAAAAAATGAAAGAAATGGGGTTGTTTGGATGTCTGATTGCTCCAGAATATGGCGGCCTTGGTTTGTCTACGGTCACTTACGCGAAAATTATCGAACATATTTCGGTGGTCTGGATGTCTGTGTCCGGCATCATTAACTCCCATGTGATTATGTCGGCCGCTGTCCAGCGCAATGGGACGAAAGAACAAAAAGAGGCTTTCCTGCCAAGATTTGCCACAGGCGAACTACGTGGCGGTATCGCATTGACAGAGCCCGACTGTGGGACAGATTTACAGGCGATTCGTACGGTCGCGAAACGTGATGGTGAAGATTACGTAGTGAATGGTACAAAAATGTGGATATCGAATGGTATCTACGGGAATTGTTTTGCTTTATTGGTTAAAACTGATCCTAATACTTCGCCAAGACACAAGGGGATGAGTCTGCTGATTGCCGAGAAAGGTAATGGGTTTGGCGTGAGTCGTAAGCTTGAAAAATTAGGCTATAAAGGTATTGATTCAGCAGAGTTAGTTTTTAATGACTACCGCGTACCTGTAGATAGATTGATTGGCGGTATTGAAGGAAAAGGCCTTCAAATGATTTTGAACGGTCTTGAGCTCGGTCGTATCAATGTCGCAGCACGTGGTGTGGGTGTTGCCCAGGCCGCCATGAATGAAGCTGTGAAATACTCTCAGCAACGAAAAACATTTGGTAAGCCCATTTGCGAACATCAAGCTATTCAAATAAAGCTTGGTGATATGGCGACACGCACCGAAGCATCACGCTTACTGACTATGCGCGCAGCCGAGGCATATGATCGTGGCGAACGCTGTGATATGGAAGCTGGCATGGCAAAATTATTTTCTACAGAGTCAGCCCTTGAGAACAGCATGGAGGCGATGCGTATTCATGGCGGTTATGGTTATTCCAAAGAATATCTGGTCGAACGTTTCTATCGCGATGCGCCCTTGTTGACTATCGGTGAAGGTACCAATGAAATGCAGAGGATCATCATTGCGAAGCAATTGATCGAAAGGAATCGTGTATGACCTTACCATTGCAAGGAATACGTATTGTCGCAATAGAACAATATGGGGCAGGTCCTTTTGCCACCCAACATTTGGCAGATATGGGGGCTGAGGTGATCAAGATTGAAAATCCTCATGACGGTGGTGATGTCGGTAGAGCTGTTGGCCCGCATTATTTTGGTCCTGGGGATAGTCACTTTTATCAGGCATTTAATAGAAATAAAAAAAGTGTCAAACTCGACTTGAAGCATGAAAAAGGTCGTGAAATATTGCATAAGCTTCTAGAGCATGCCGACGCTGTATTTGATAATTTGAGGGGCGATTTGCCTGAAAAATTAGGGCTAACTTACGAATCGCTCAAACACATTAAAAAGGATCTCGTTTGTGTTCACTTGTCTGCTTATGGGCGTGAAGGTGAGCGAGCGAATTGGCCCGGTTACGATTACTTAATGCAGGCTGAGGCTGGATATTTATCTCTGACCGGAGAGCCTGACGGCCCACCCTCAAGATTTGGTTTGTCGATTATTGATTTAATGACGGGTACAACAGCAGCGCTAGGTTTGGTAAGCGCGATTTTGGGCGCGCGGCAATCTGGAATTGGACGCGATGTTGATGTTAGTTTGTATGACGTTGCCATCCATAACTTGGCATATCTTTCAACCTGGTATTTGAATGGTGGCCATGTGACTGGACGTGCACCGCGCTCTGGTCATCCTTCCCTTGTCCCGAGCCAGTTATATAAAACACAGGATGGATGGATATTCATCATGTGTAACAAGGAGAAATTTTGGCCTGTACTCGCCCAAACAATTGGTCGACCGGAATGGGCTCAACGCGAGCAATATAATTCCTATAAAGCCCGTTTGGCTAATCGTGAACAATATAACGCTGACATTGAAAGCGTCACCATTACGGACACTACAGAAAATTGGATGAAAAAATTTGCTGGTAAAGTTCCAGCATCGCCAGTTTATGACGTGGCACAGGCTTTAGATAATCCATTTTTGCATAGTCGTCAGGGTGTAGTTAAAACACAAACCCCTGATGGTCGTGAAATTTTAGGTGTTGCCAACCCTATCAAATATGCCGGAGATCAAGCGCCTTTGAGAGCTGCGCCCGCTATGGGTGCAGATACCGATGAACTACTCAGGCAATCTGGATTTTCTATGGATCAAATTAAAATATTGCGTGATCTTGCGGTGATATGACCGATAACAATCTTGTTTCTTTTAGTTCAGGTCCACGTTACGCGCAGTTAGCTAAGACGCTATTCAATGAAATAAAGTCTGGCAAATATGCCGTTGGAGATTTGTTGCCAACCGAATTCGAGCTGTGTGCTCAATTCGGTGCTTCCCGCTTCACCGTCAGGGAAGCTTTTAAGCAACTTGTCCAACAGGGTTTAATTGTGAGGCAGCCCGGCGTTGGAAGTCGAGTGATTTCACGGGAATCCTCCACTCAATATACGCAAACTATGTCGGGCATTACTGATTTGCGCCAGTACGCAAGTGAAACAACTCTAGACGTCATTAAAACAAATCTTGTTGTGATTAAAGATGATGTGGCGCGTATGCTTGGGGTGAGTGCTGGTGAGACTTGGCTGCATATTGAAGGTGTGCGCTCCCTGGAGAATCAGACACTTCCCATCTGTCTGACGGACGTCTATGTTGCACCGCGTTTTCGTTCAGTTTCTGGAGTATCCGGTCCTTTGACCAGACCCATTTATCAAATGTTGGAAGAGCAGTTTGATTGCAAAATTAAAACCGTTCATCAAGAAATTCAAGCCATCAATTTAACCGCAGTAATGTCCAAAAAATTGGACACTCCATCGCGCACATGTGGTCTTTGGATAGCAAGACGATATATGGATGAACGTGTCGAACTCGTTGAAATGGCTATTAGTATTCACCCCAGCAGCAGATTCAGTTATCGCGAGTCTTTCAGACGAGACTGGCAGATAAAAACAGGTAAGTAAATCATGATGCAAAGAATGCGTAGTGTCTTGTTTGTTCCTGGCGATCGTCCTGAGCGCTTTGATAAAGCGTTGACCTCGGGAGCGGACGTAATCGTGATTGATCTTGAGGATGCAGTGTTACCTGAAGGTAAAGTGCGCGCCAGGGAGTTGGTCCGTGCATGGCCACACTCAAATCGATCGGTGATTGTTAGAACTAATTCGATCAATACCGAGTGGTTCAATGAAGATCTGCAAATGTTGAATCAGGCCAGTTATCGCGCAATGATGCTTCCCAAAGCTCAGTCCGTAGAGGACCTAGATTCCGTGATAAGTGTATGTGGACCAGATATGAGAATTTATCCTTTAATTGAAACGGTCAAAGGGGTAGTTTCTCAAAGGGAAATCGCTGCGCACGCAGCGACAGAAAGGCTAATATTTGGAAGCGTTGATTTTTCAAAAGATAGCGGCATTTTGGATGAGGCAGGTTGGTTATCTTTTAGAGTCGAGATGGTGATCGCCTCTAAGTTGGCAGGTTTAAGCGGTCCAATTGATGGCACATTACTCAGTTGGGATAATCCCGAATACATAAGAGAACAGGCAAGTCTCTCTAGAGGATTGGGTTTCGCAGGTCGACTCTGCATACACCCGTTGCAAGTGATCCCCGTGAATCAGGGAATGCTTGCTTCGGATGCGCAGATTGAATGGGCTAAAAAAGTTGTTACTGCTTACGAGAACTCGGTTGCAGGGGCGATCGTGGTCGATAGCAAGCTTGTCGATAAACCTGTCTATGAGTTGGCGCGAGAATGGCTTGCACAATTACCGGATTAAAAAAGGTTTGATTATTCCGGTGTCAGCTTCAGGTCTGTAGTCAAGGTTCGATAAACAGGCCAGACTTCGCTGATCATCTTGCGTAGAGGTTGTTCAACCAGGACGGGCTCTGTTGAACCAATCGTATCCAGCAGGGTTGCCATTTTAGGAGAGGCAGTTGCCGCATCCGCAGAGGCTTTCGTCAAAATATCGAGTACCTCTTTAGGCGTTCCTGCCGGAGCAAGCATCATGTTGTACTCAAGCAGCTTGCTATACGCGGGGCTCGTAAATCCTTGCTCCGCCCAGGTCGGTACATCTGGAAATTTGGTACTGCGGCGATCGGAAATAATAGCGATCACTCTCAGATCGTCGCGTTGCATAAAGGGTCCGATGCTAATCACCGAACCCGTCGCGACATCGGTCTGCTTACCAACCAGGTCGGTAAACATTGGCGGTGTGCCTTTATAGCTAACGACGGTGAATTGACCACCCGTTTCTTTCATCAGTTGTGTCAATAGCAAATGCCAGCCAGAACCCAGACTGTAATTACCGGCGTTAATGTTCTGTTTAAGCGAAAGGGCTACAAGTTCTTTTGCATTTGTGACAGGTAGGTTTGACCTGACCGCAGTCGGGAGTCCTCCTGCGGTAACCGCAGCAACGGGAATCAAGTCTTTGTCGGGATCAACTAATGGTTTTTTAAATAAAACCGGCGCTTGGGCCAACTGACTATGCAATCCTACAAACAGTGTGTAGCCGTCCGGGGCTGAGCGTGCCACCGCCTCAGCTGCAATCATGCCACCTGCACCCGGTCGATTTTCTACCGATACCGAGACGCCTAGTTTTTGAGATAAATGATCTGCAAAGGCACGGGCCGTCGCATCGGTTGTGCCGCCTGGGTTTTGGGAGGCAATAATGCGGATTGGTTTATTCGGGAATGTCTGCGCATGAGCTGTTTGTGGATTGACTGAGAGCAGCGTTGAGGCAACAGCTGCAGTCATCAAAATTTTATTATTGAATATTTTCATTACTGCTGAGGTCCTTTAAATCTAAATCCACCCGTAGGATTTGTTTGTATCATGCCAACGGTTGGCGAAGGAAAATGGGCCGGAAATATCAGATTGCCAGTATCCGCATGTTTTTCAATTAAAGCCATGCGGCTGATACGTGAAAGATTTTGATCGTCATCTGCGACCGTAGACATTTCTGGATAGCGCAGCTGTATTTGATGATGCATGACGTCGCCGGTTAACACCCCAGTTTGATTTTCTGATCTGACGTTAATCACAAAATTTCCGGGTGTATGGCCAGGGCAGGGCTCAATCGATATACCTTGCTCAAGTTCAAAATCGTCTTTAACCAGGACAGCTTGATTGGCGCGGATAATCGGATCGACACTATCCTCGAACGCTTGTGTGTGTGTATTTTTTTCACCGCTTCGATACACACCATCCCAGTGATCGAATTCGGTTTTCGACATTATGTATTTCGCATTGGGAAATGTGGGTGTCCAGACACCATTAACGAGTCTGGTATTCCAGCCCACATGATCCCAGTGGAGGTGCGTGCACATGACAAAGTCTATATCTTCCGGCTTGAGTCGAGCTTGTGCGAGAGCAGGAATGAAATTTGTTTTCATTTTGTGAAAAGCAGGACGAAGGGGGCGTTCTTTATCCTCACCACAGCAGGTATCGACCATGATGTTGTGTCGACCTGTTTTAATCACAAAGGCAGTAAAACTCATTTCAAGACGACCGTCCTGGGTGAGCTGACCAGGTTCGAATTCTTTTTTGCAGATATTCAACATCTCAGCAGTCAGGGCCGGGAAAAAATCTAATGCGGGTGCGTAGGGACGCTCACTTTCAATCACCCGCTCAATCAGATATTTACCAATCTTTGTGGCTTGCATCGCACGGCTCCCGATTAGTCAGAAAGTTTGACGAGTTGCTTACCAAAATTTTTACCTTTCAGCATCCCGACAAAGGCTTCCGGGGCACTTTCTAAACCCTGCGCGACCGACTCGCGAAACTTTAGTTTCCCGGTCGCGACCAGATCATGCAGACTGCTACGAATAGCTGGCCAGCTCTCAAGCTTATCGGAAACGATAAAGCCCTGGATTTTGATCCGATTGATCAGGATCGAGCGGATAGTTTTGTAGGCGTGTGCGGGTTGATTGAATTCTGACACCATGCCGCATAAGGCAATACGCGAAAAAGGATTCATCAAGGAAAGTAGTAACTCAAAGATCGGTCCACCAACGTTTTCAAATAAACAATCGATACCATTAGGTAACTGAGCTTTGAGTTCAGCTTCAAAGTTGTTCGAACGATGATCGACGCACGCATCAAAGCCGAGTTCCTCCACCACATAACGACACTTATCCGTCCCTCCAGCAATGCCGACCACACGGCACCCGAGGTGTTTGGCGAGCTGACCGACTACAGAGCCCACTGCCCCTGACGCCGCATCGACAACAACAGTCTCGCCAGCTTTGGGTTCGCATATTTCCATCAAGCCACGCCAGGCCGTGATGCCGGGCATCCCAAGGATTCCAAGATAGGCAGAGGGGCGTACTTGAGTCGTATTAATTTTGAGAACTTGCTCGGCATTCATAGCTGCATAGAGTTGCCAGCCGGTTGCTGCGAGCACAGTATCCCCAACTTTGAATCCTGGCGAGGTGGATTCGATCACCTCTCCCACAGTACCGCCAACCATCAGTTGGCCAATCTCGACGTTTTGCGCATAAGACTTTGCATCAGAAATCCTGCCGCGCATATAAGGATCAAGCGATAGCCATTGATTCCGGATCAACACTTGACCGTCTTTTAAAACGGGTATTGCTGCGTCGATGAGTTTAAAGTTGTCAGCGCTCACCCAACCGGTGGGGCGGCTAACTAGGATCACTTGTTTATTTGTCTTTGTCTGCATGTTCTTAATTTATTATTTGAATAGGATTCTGGTTGAAAACTTTGCCATTGAGTATAGTCCTGAGACAACGACTCTCACACCATATGATGCGGTGCAGCAATTATTGGGATTAAATGTTGCCTGATCGTTGTGAGATTAATTTTTATAAAGGATCGATATGAGCGATTATTTTTACGAGCCTAGCAAAGGGCATGGCCTGCCACATAACCCCTTTAAGGCAATTGTTGCCCCGCGACCCATTGGCTGGATATCGAGTATCGACCTTCAGGGACGCGTGAACTTAGCGCCTTATAGTTTTTTCAACGCTTTCGCAGAGACTCCCCCAATTATTGGTTTTTGTACCAGCGGTGTGCGTAAAGACAGTGTGAATAATATTGATGCGACTGGGGAGTTTGTCGCTAATTTTGTCGGAGCCGAACTTGCTCAGGAGATGAATATCACCTCTGCCACGTTAGCCCCGGGTGAAGACGAAATGAAATTGGCAGGCCTCGAGTCTGCTCCTTGCACGATGGTAAAAGTGCCGCGTGTAGCACGTGCGATTGCTGCATTAGAGTGTAAATTGATTCAAACGATTCGCTTGAATAATGCCCGTGGCGAACAGACCGATAGTTGGCTGACGTATGGAGAAGTTGTGGGCGTGCATATCAACGACGCGTTTTTAAAAGACGGTATTTTTGATACGGCCGCGGCAAGACCGCTAGGGCGCTGTGGCTACAGGGGAGACTATGTCGAGGTGAACACCTTGTTTGAAATGATTCGACCTAAAGAGTATGTCTCGGCGACTTGAGTAACCGGTATTTACTGCGCTGGTCGATATTAAACGGTCAGCGCAAGTAATAAAGCTCTGATTGCCATATATGCCCCCAGGATAACCAGTCCAATAAAAAAACATCTCCTGAAAATATCTTGTCGTAATCGCATCCTGATGGATTGACCAATAAACATCCCTGCAAAAGCAGGAATCAAAGCAAAAAGAGAGCTTGCCGCCAGATCCATCTGAAACTTACCCGCCAGCGACAACCCGATGGCGAGTGCAAAAGACGAAACAGTAAACACCAGTCCAAGGCTTTGAATCAAATCATCTCGTTTTAAATTTAGCGCTGAAAAATAGGGGGCTACCGGGAGCACTGATATACCGGTAGCTCCCATCAGAATGCCTGTTATAAAACCTATTATTGGAGAAACCCACCATTCGGAACTGGGTCTGATTTCAATTTTCGCCGCGGTCAGACCGTACACGCCATACGCGATGAGTACACACCCCAGTCCAATTGTCACTAAGTGGGTTTTTCCGCTGGTGATGAATCCAACCCCTATTGGGGTACCGACGCATACGCCGATTAAAAGCGTTGTAAATCGCTTGGCAAAGACTTTAAAGCTGGGGCCGGCAAAAAGCTGCCAGATATTTGTGATTAATGCGGGTAGTACCAGCATTGCGGCCGCTTCAACGGGGGGGATCACCAGTCCCAGTATCCCGATTGCGAATGTCGGTAAGCCCATGCCAAGTACACCCTTTATTATTCCCGCAGAAATAAAGATCATGCAGACAATCAGGATGACTGAGATTGAATCGAACATGAAAACGGCTTACCTTGGATTAGGGTTCGGGTTTGTGTTACCGAATAATTGATTAGAGGCAGCTGCCTGGACAATCACCGCTGCGTCATCTTGAAGGAGAAATCCTTCTTGCATCAGGACTGCGGCCGCCTGCCTGACTTTACCCACATAATCATCGCGTGATGTATATCTCTCCTTAACTGATAAACGCGCGTCTTTAGTCAGGTCACGTTCGGTTTTGTTGATGGCAAAAGCGGAATATGAGCCAATCAACGAGCAAGTAAACGTCTGGGGGGAGTTTTGGCCCCCGTGTGTTCCAAGCGGGGCGACCAAATCGGGTAAGCGAACGCCACCTATTGAATTGCCATCAATATCGAGTTGAGGCACTTGTATAACCGCATTGGGTAAGTGCTTGGGTGCAGGTAATGTCGGGATTTTTTCAGATGCTTGTTCAAGTGCCATGAGCCGGTTTTGTGGTGGGATTGAATTGGTGGTGACCCATTCGTCGAGCCTCAAAAATGTAGCGCGTGACACGGGAGTCCAATCAAGGACTGCGTGCGGCATTGTGCAGTCTTTAGGCTGTCTAGGGACGAGGACATGAGACGCTCCGGCTATGTCATACATCCTTACGTTTGTTGGAATAGGCTGATCTGTTGTGCCACTCGCACCGGTTCGCCCGAGTGAGGCTCGCAATGAATAAAAGTCTGTCGCCGTACTTAAAAGCATCATCTTGGGTGGCACTTCGCCTCGTGCTTGAACCTCATTTGTAATGTCGCCAATGGTTAACTGCTTTTCATGTACGCCGCGCATTTCAGGAGTGGTGAAGTTGGGCGAAGCATTGCCACTTGATTCGGGTCCTGTGCCTGTTTGTAGAATTGGTAATAACCCCGCACCTGATACAAAGATCTGCATACCGTCAAATACGCGTCGATCACCTGCCATGTTGAAACCATTCAAAAGGAATGTTTTCAGAAACCGTCCCGTTTGAGATTTTCCGCTTGCTACGGTTCGACTGATTTGACCTTTAAGCGGATTGGGCTTGCCTGTTGAGTCAGCGGCTGCTTTTGATAAAAATATAGCCGCATCGCGCATAATGGCAAAACCGACACCTTCAGCAAAACGTGTTTTACCTTCTTTGTCTGTAAACGACGGGAGCTCAGCACCCTGGCCGAGCTCCCAGTAGACTTCGGCAACACTATAGCCATAGTCCTGTAAAAATCCGGTACCTTGCTCAAGTGTGCCCGACTGAAAAGGCTCGTCACGGGGTGAGTTGTAGAGTGCCTGGGCATAGGCGCGACCACGATTGGGGACGTCTACAAGTAAAGCGCCATTGCTGTGTCCCTTTTCTGAGGGCATGATCAGCACGAGTTTAGTTGCGTATTCGATATTGCCACGACTGTTTGTTTTTATTTGATCTAAGCCTGGAATATTTTCTTTGGGAGAAATCTCGCCGCGCAACTTTCCTTTGATCAGTACATACTCGCCACTTCGAAATGTCCCGTAAGGTTCAGTCGAGTCGATTTGTAAATGTGTGACTTCAGCGTGCGCGCAGAAGCTAAGCGATAGTGAAAGCGCCAGCAGACTTTTTTTCATGTTTTTTTGAGTAGATTGCAAGATTGACTCCCCTGTTTTCGTTGTTATATTAGACCTATTCATTCCAAAACATAATCAGAGACATTGATGACAACTACTGCGCAAGCAACTGCACCTAAATCTGCCTTGGACAAGCCCATTTGTCGCTACGATATTCCAGAGCTGGGAGCATTGCCGGAAGATATCAGGGAAAAAATATTGTCCGTACAGGAAAAGTCGGGTTTTGTGCCGAATGTATTTCTCACGCTAAGCCGCCGTCCTGCCGAATTTAGAGCATTCTTTGCCTATCACGACGCCTTGATGATTAAGGATACGGGAAGTTTGACTAAAGCGGATCGAGAAATGATTGTGACAGCAACGAGCGCAAAAAATAATTGTTTGTATTGCGTGATGGCACATGGTGCGATTTTGCGCATCTACGCCAAAAATCCCCAGATCGCCGATCAGGTTGCCATCAATCATCTCAAGGCAGATATCACGCCCAGACAAAAAGCCATGCTTGATTTCGCAATCAAGGTCTGTCTGGACTCACAATCCGTGGTGGATGCGGATTATGCGCTATTGCGTTCCCATGGCTTTGATGAGGAAGATATCTGGGATATTGCCGCCATCACAGCTTTTTTCGGTATGTCTAACCGCATGGCAAATACAATTTCGATGCGACCCAACGATGAGTTTTATATGCTGGGCCGCTTACCAAAAAAATAACGGAGCTGTTGGGTTGTCCGATTAATATCCGTCTTTGATCTGGATGATGGATTCAATTTCCACGGTCATCCGGTTTGGCAGCGATCCCATACCGACTGCAGATCGCGCATGTTTACCCTGATCGCCAAATACTTCGACAAGAAGATCAGAGCAGCCGTTAATCACTTTCGGATGCTCCCCGAACTCAGGCTCAGCATTCACCATACCCAGCAGTTTGATGATGGCTTCGACATGATCAAGCGATCCAATCGCCTGACGGATCGTAGCCAGCATCTGCAGTCCAATCTGGCGCGCATCTGAATAAGCACGCTCGACAGAACAGTCTTTACCTACACGCCCCACACTAATTTCTCCTGCTGCATTGCGTGGTCCCTGGCCGGAGAGGTAAAGCAACTGGCCTACGCGTCTGTATGGCAAGAAATTACCAATCGGTGCTGGAATTTTTGGTAATTCAATTTTTAATTCTTTGAGTCTGGCTTCAGCTGACATGGTTAAACCTGTGATGTTTATCGAGAGAAAACTATTTTGCAGCGCCATCTTTATAGAAACGATTCACCTCATTGAACAAACTGAATCGCTTGACTTCATTCATGATGGAGTGCGTACCTTCACTCAAAATAACAAGTTTTTTAGCTTGGGCATTAGTCAGTAGTGGAAATAAGGTTTCTGCCATATAAGGGGGCGTGTCGGCATCCCATTCAGCCAGAATGAGCAAGGTCGGAACCTTGATATTTGCCGGGTCATAAACAGGCTTGCCTGCACTCCAGAAAATCCTGCTGTCCATCACGCTTCCGTTGGGTGCTCTGACAAACTTTGGATCGGCCTTGGAACCAACAGGGTCGGAGGCGAAGGTTTCTTTGGCCCAGATTTCAAACCAGGCATCAGGTTGAGGATTCTGTCCGGATTTCAGTCCCGTATCCTTGCGTTTGCGTGCCTGATCAATTGTGACTTGACGGTACGCACCTAAGGCGCCGCCTGAATCAGTCAGCGAGGCTGTTTTGCGAAGCCAGACCGGCGCATACAGCACCAGTCGGTTGACTTTATCTGAGTGGCGACTAGTGTAGAGACCTGTAATGGCCGTCCCCCATGAGTGACCCATCACATTGATTTTGTCGAGCGAGCGTCTCTGACGGACCCAGTCGGCCGCTGCAGCGTAGTCGCGCGCGGCAGTATCGGTATCTGCGATCGGTTTATTTTCTGCTGCGGGTCGATCCATTTCAGCTGGGCGTGTCGATTTGCCGTAGCCTCGAATATCAACCATATAGACATCAAAGCCTTGTTGCGCAAGCACATCCATCCAGGACAATCCGTCCAGCCTGAGGTCGAAACCCGTCTCTGAAGGATAAGTCGCGCCATGGACAAACAACAGAACATTATCCTTGGTGAAGGACTTCATGCCAGACAAGCGTTTGTTGCGAACGTATAGTTGGATACCCGCATCAGCGCCCGGAACCATGAATTCTTCGATAGTCAGTTGAGCGTTGGCTGCAACATTTGCTGTATTTTCGATAGTGGCCCCAGCATTTTGCTGGCTAGCGCAACCATGGAGAAAAATCGCAGATAGACTGATCGTGATGAGTGTGAACAGTTTTTTAATTTTTTTGTAATCAGACTGATTAAGCATGATGCGCCTTTGTCAAAGTGTTGAGCTTGGACAATGCTACCCGCTGGCTTGACTCGTGACTAGTACCTGCTTAATCAATCGATTGTGCGTTGCAGCGCAATCGATTCAGCTATTCATTTATGTCTATTTAGTTTAGACAAAAACTATTGCGGTCACGTTTTAGTTGCTTGATTGAATAATTCAGGACCAGGCTGCACGATTCCGCGCCCGAGCAGACCCGTTACGCCATCTATACCAATCATTGCTATAGCTGCGATTGGGTCAATATCAGAAAAAAAGTCCATCCCTGTTCTTATATTCAGATCTGAGAAATAAGGATGCTTTTCCAGCATGAGTATTTCTTTGATGTCTTGCCAGTGATCAGGTAGCCAATTATTTAAAGCCTCTGAAATTTGAGGTGCGCAATGCAGCGCTTGGGCGCCAAAACCGGCTGCATCGATTACACCACTGTCGCCAATTACAGGAGATGCTGAGACGGTCTGATCCGGTTTCATGAATGGACCTGCTGGAGCGGGAGCCCTGATGGTGATCCAGGTATCGGGTGAAGCAGATGTTTTGATGCCTAACTCCTGACCGTTCCCCGCGAGGGAAATAACCAGTGAACTTTCACTATAAAGCCCGTTCGCTGCCGCAGTATGTAGCATCACGTGACAGGCAGCAATCCACAAGGTCAGAAAAAAAAGAGGACTACTTTCAAGCATTCGATAAATTTCAGGATCAGCTTGCTCAGAGGCTAGTCCGGGTAGCAAAATTTTGTTCAAAGCGAGTTGTGCCTGCATTGTGCTGGCATGCAGATCGTCACCTCCACTTAATCCTGCACGTGCTAGTGGCAATAAAGGAATGGGATGTTTTGAAACAAGGACCTGTAACTGAGGAGCTAGAACCGAGTCACGCCATTTAAGTCGCTCAATAACTTTTGGGTCTCGAGTGCCAAAGCGAATTTGAGGACCTGCGCCGCTACTCAATAGTGACCAAGCTTTTGTAGAAGAATTGAGGTCAGAAATCTCTACAAGCGCTGAATGACATGACGCAACCCCAGCTAAAGGCATTAAGACATTGAATTGCAATGCTGACTGTAAAGATATCTGACCTGATCTGATTAATTCTTCGGCCTGTTCTTCTGTGTTTGCCCAGCCCTCCTGCAGGCATACGAGTACACAGGAAGACAAAATCGGCAGAGACGGTTTGGTCGGATCCGCGAAAGGAGGGCCTGCATGCAGGAGTATGTGGGAACCAAGTCCGATTGCGTCACGTGCAAAGCACACATTTGTCCAAACAGGCTCAACCATGAATAGTCGAGATAAAACTTTATTATTTGCTTCAGAAGCTTTTGCTTTTCTGTCGGCGTAAATGAATGTCTGACTCATGATGGCTCTGTTCCCTAGATGCCCATATAGGCTTGACGCACCCTTGGATCCTCAACTAACAAGCGAGTTTCACCGGATATACCGACACGACCGGTTTCGATAACATAAGCTCGACTTGCTAATTCAAAGGCTGTGACGACATCTTGTTCGACAAGCAAGATTGTCAGACCGGTGCGATTGATCTCGCGTAAAGAGTCAGCGAGTTTTTCCACTGCGCGAGGTGCAAGGCCAAGTGATAGTTCATCAATCATCAGTAAATTCGGGCGCGACATAATTCCCCGGCCGATCGCGCACATCTGCTGTTCACCGCCCGAGAGGGTTGTTGCATCTTGTTGCTGACGCTCTTTCAAAATAGGGAACATTGCGTAGACGGCTTCGAGATCGTGTTCAATGTCGGCACGGCTTTCGCGTCGAAGATAAGCACCAACTAAGAGATTGTCCCTAATCGACATGCCTTTGAAAAGCCTTCTGCCTTCAGGGACGTGCGCGATTCCCGCACCCAGCACAGTATCTGGCGCTGCGCCAGTGAGATCGTTGCCACAGAACTCAATTGTTCCCGCGCTCACAGGAACCAGCCCTGAGATCGTCCGCAGCAAAGTGGATTTTCCCGCACCATTAGAGCCGACGATGCAAGTAATTTCACCTGCAGGGACTTCGAGGTCAAGCCCCCATAAAACCTGCACATCTCCATATCCAGATTGCAAACCTTTGATCTTCATCAGTGGCGAATTAGACATGTGCAACTCCCGCTACAGGTCGCTGACCCTGTTGTCTAGCTGCGAACTTGCTCCCAAGGTATGCCTCAACTACACGCGGATCTGAAATGACTGTCTGAGGATCGCCCTGGCTGATTAACTCCCCATGATGCAAAACTAATATGCGCTGACTCAGAGATAACACAACTTTCATCAGATGCTCAATGAGCATGATTGTGATGCCTCGTGCAGCAATAGCACGCATGAGTGCAAGCGCTTGTTCGATTTCTGAAGTGTTAAGTCCTGCGTTGACTTCATCAAGTAACAGTACGCGAGGTTTCATTGCCAGACTTTTTGCGAGTTCAAGTCGTTTGCGGGAAGGTAATGTCAGTGAGGTTGCAGGACGAAAAGCGAGAGGTGCCAGACCAACAAACTCAAGATGTTCCATTGCCTCCTCTTCGGCTTGTTTGCGATGCGCAGCACCTGCAGCGAATAAAGCTCCTGCGGTGACATTTTCCAGCACTGTCATTTGTGGAAAGGGCTGAACAATCTGGAAGGTTCTGGCTAGACCGCTACGGGCTGCTTGAAAGGGACGTTGTGAGGTGACATCCCGCCCTTTAAAAATGACACTGCCGCTTGTTGCTTTCAGTACCCCTGTCATCAGGTTTACCAGAGTCGTTTTGCCAGCACCGTTTGGACCAATCAGTCCGACGATTTCACCTTCTTTAAGCGAAAAGCTGACATTTTTAACTGCGTGTAGTCCACCGAAATTTTTAGATAAATCGCGTACTTCAAGAATGGTACTCATGAGCGACTCGCAATTTTCAAATCAGGTGATTTTTTATTAAATAGTTTTTTGTAGTCAAGTTTGAGTAAACCGCCTGGCAAAAAGAAAATTAACAACACAATGACAACACCAAGAATAGCCTGGTGATAGTCAAGAAACTGAGCCCAGATAGTTTCTTCCATCAATACAAATAAAGCAGATCCGATGATCGGACCATAGACCGTACCTACTCCACCTAACATCGTCATCACAGGAACTTTCAACGTCAGCAATATGCCAAAGGCGTCTGTTGGTGCGATGTAAGAGACCCAGGATGCGTAGATAGCACCAACGCTGCCGCAATACACCGCTGACAAGGTATAAGCGATGGTTTTATAGCGATTGACTGAAACGCCAACCATATCAGCGGCATCTTCATTTTGATTAATGCAGCGCAAGCCGAACCCGAGTTTTGACCGGTCGACAAATAGCGTTGTTAACCAGGCCATCAGCAATACGATTAGCATGGAATAGAAAAATACCCGTGCAGCGTAATCGGGTCCCCCTTGAAAGATGGGTACATTTAAACCATCGCCTCCACCCGTCAGGTTAGACCAGAGCGAGGCAATCAAGCGAAGCACCTCAACCATGGAGATGGAGCCAATCGCAAAATAATGACCTTTCATTCTGAGAATGGCGGCACCAACCAGTGCGGCAAATATACTGACAAACAGGGTGGCACATACCCATGCCAGAACCATAGGCATGCCAGCTTTTTGCAAAATTGCACCGGCATAGCTTCCTAGCCCCATGAAAGCTGCGGTCGAAAATGAAGGGTAGCCCGCATAGCCTCCGATAAAATTCCAGGACAGAGCCAGTGAGCCGTACATACAAACAAAGGTCGCAAGACGGATGTAATAGTTGTCTGCCATAGCAGGCAACATGACAAGCAACGCCACCCATATAGCAAAAACGATATGCGGCAATATTTTCGAGCGTGACATATTGATGGGTTGGATTGAGGGAGAGTTCTTATTCATTCGAAGCCCTTTTTTCCAATTAGACCTGTTGGGCGTGTGATAAGTAGGGCAAGCATGATGAGGAAACCGAACAGAATGGCGTATTGGGCACCCATAAAATTACCTACGATGCTTTCAATTAAACCTAATGCGATACCGCCTACCAGTGCCCCAGGAACTGTACCCAGACCACCTATCACACAGATCACGAAAGCTTTGCCTAAAAGTAATCCAGTGATGTTGGTCGTGATTGGAAACACCACTGACATCAGTGTGCCGCATGCTCCAGCCATTAACGCTGCCAGACCAAAGGTCATCGCGTAAACATGACCGACGCGAATGCCCATTAAGGCCGCAGCATCCCTATCCATCCTGACTGCAATAATGGCTCGACCAATACGGGAGCTGCGCAAGACGTAATAAAGGATGCCTGTGAGAACAAACGCAAGCAACATCGCTAATAATCTGTCGACGGGCAAAATTACACCGCCGAGCGTGAGACTTCCTAACTCAAGCGACACGCGTCGAGGTGTCGCTTCGAAGCCTAAATTCATAAAGTTATAAAGAATCATGTCCAGTCCGAACGTCAGCGTCAGGGTAGTCAGGACAGGGCGAGTGATGACTCGGTTAATGGCGAGATATTGAATAAAATATCCCATCACAAAAAGTAACCCGCACACAACTGGCAGAGATATAAAAGGATTGATCTTGAAATGGAACCAGGCAAAAAATGTGAGGTAACCCCCTAATACGATGAAGGAACCATGCAGCATATTGATGACATTCAACACTCCCCAGACAAGTGAAAACCCAACGGCGATACAGGCATATAAAGCGCCAAGCATCAGTCCGTTCGCGATAATTTGAGCAAATAGGGTCATATCAATCTGTCTGTGGAAGTGTTGAGTATCTAGACTGCGTTAAGGCATAACAATTGCGTTTGCTTGTTTGACTGACTCCGGGAACAATACGACCACTTTGCCGTTTTGCACCTGAATGATAGGGAGGTCGCGCCCAGCGTTCATGCCATTGGCTCCAAATTTAATCGGACCATAAAAGGTCACAATATCCAGATTGGCTAGCGCATCACGCACTTTCGCTTTGTCGGTTGTACCCGCCTTTTCAATTGCTTTTTGCAGGGCGATTAGGGCAGCCGCTGCAGAGGCGTGCACATAATCTGGGTCTGATTTTTCCAGAGCGACATACGCATCGTAAAAACCTTTGGTCGAGCCAAATACGTCATCTGATTTATATTGTGTGGAATGGTGCCACCATGTGGTGCTGCTTACCCCATTGGCGAGTGGGCCGAGTGCATCAATAAACTCCTGATATGCAGGACCTGTAATCATCGTTACAACGGGTGCGGTAACTTTCAGATCGGCCATTTGTTTACGCGCAAGGATCAAATCTTTTGTATAGCCTGTGATGTAAATCCAATCGGCACCTGACGCTTTTATTTTTGATAGCGAAGCGGAATGGTCTAATGCGCCAACGGGATAAAACTCGCTATGCACAACAGTCAGTCCAGCTTTTTCGGCGGCAGCTTGCATGGTTGCAGCCATTGAGCGAGGGAATACATCCTCACGACCGAGAATGGCTATTTTCTTAACCTGTGGCATTTGTTTGCCAAAAGTTTCGATCATTGCATCAATCAAGCCGCCATTTGGTGCGAGCGTACCAAAGAGAAATTTATAACCCTGGTTAAAGACCGATTCGGATGAAGCGACGGAGGCCATCACCGGAACACCATAGCGCTCAGCGACACCAGCAACCACCTTTGTATGGCCTGAGCCGAAGGGGGCTGTCATGAAATCAACTTTGTCTTGTGTGATCAAGCGCTCTGCCATTTGCTGCGCGCGCTTTTCGTCAGACTGGTAGTCGTAGCTAATCAGCTCAACTTTCATCTTTTTGTCGCCGACCTGAATGCCGCCAGCGTCGTTAATGCGTTTGAGCCACATGTCATACGCGATCTTTTGTTTTTTACCTTCGTCTGCCAGACCACCAGTCAGGGCCAGCGGTGCGCCGATTTTAATAACCGTTTGTGCGTGAGCCACTGAACTGAGCACGAGTGCACAGAGCAGTGTGATAAATGCTTTCAGTTTCATGACTTCTCCTGAGGGTTTGCCATTAAGTGTGTGAGGGAATTAAGTACGGGAAAATCCAAATGCTTTTTTGATTCGTTGCCAAAATGATTGCCAGAATAAGTTTCCAAGATCAAGCGGTGCTGAAACAGGTTGTGTTCGTAATGATGGTGTTGGCGCAACTACGTCGACCTGAGGTGCTAGTTCTGTTGGTTGTTCGGTGGCAGCAGCTAAAGAAGCCCTTGCGATTTGATCTGTCTCGATTTTTAATTTCAGATTTTCGGCAAACGAATGCGTGAGTCGTTGTGCGATATCTTTTACGATTCCGCCGCGTGAAAACTGTGCAAGGGCTCCGGTGATCGCGTAGTCGACTATTACGTTTACCTGGGTTGAAATCGTGCCAATCAGATCGGCATGCTCGGTCAATACGAATCTGGCTTCGCCTTTCACACGCGAGCCGCTTTTACGATCTGCGCCGTTACCGGAAATTTTCCCGCTTAAGTTCTGATCGTCGTAGGAAATTTCCCCATCGCCGGCAAACGCAGCAACGATTGGTCCAAGTTTGACGGTCATGCTGATTTTTAAGGCACCTGATTCTGGTGTCTCAAGTAGTGCTGCACCTGGCAGGCAGGTTACGATTTCTTCTACATTTTTAAAATAATTCCATACTTCAATTGCAGAATAGGGAATATTGAAGGATTGTTCGATTTCCATCTTTGAGATCCTGTTATGTCGTTATTTTTGGAGCAAGGATGTTTTCTTTTCGTAATTTCAAAACACTTTTTATCGCATGAACGATGCCGGTATATCCCGTGCAGCGGCAAAGGTTCCCAGCTAATTCAAGTCGGATTTGATTTTCATCTGCCTCGGGGAGTCGCAAGACGATGTCACGCGCTGTTGCAAGCATGCCTGGCGTGCAATAGCCACATTGCAGCGCATGATGGGTAGTAAAAGCTTCGCGCAACTGAATCATGATCTCGTCATGATCAAAAGCTTCAATGGTCTTGATGTTCGCTCCTGAGCACGTCGCCGCCCGCACCAAACAGGATCTGACAGGAATCTCATCGACAATCATGGTGCATGCGCCGCACACGCCTTGTTCACAACCAAGATTGGTCCCTGTTAAATCATGGTTATCTCTGACGAAGTCAGCCAGGGATGTACGCGGTTCCACATCATTACTGACGGCAATGCCATTGAGGATCAGGTTTACCTGTGTCATGGCAGTCATATCATTTTCCCTTTTTCGCTATCTAGCATAGCCACTGCACGTTGCATCGCAACGGCATGTAACTGATAGGAATGCGTATCCTTTTCAATTCCTGCGCGAAGCAGGGCATGATCCGCTAATACACCAATCCGACCGCTCCTGAGTTCAGTGATGAGTGCTTTTGCATCTTCATTCTCCAGACTCAGGGGTGGTCCATCTGTTGCGCCGATTACAGCGCGACAGATATCTCGTAACGGATCGACCAAGAAACCTGCCGTTGCCTCAGAAAATTCACCGGGTTTACGGTTGATCTTGTAATAGCTTCGGCAAGCTTGTCTAGATAGCTTTGGGATGCTGACATCAATCAGAATTTCATTGTCATCCAGCGCACTAGTGAACGTTCCAATCATCCATTGCGCTGCCTCAATATCTCTTGTTCCTGTCGGCCCGACCACTCTCATCGTGGCATTAAGCAGAGGCATCAGGTTTATCCAGTCTGCCGCAGGATCAGCGTGTGCGAGACTTCCTCCCAACGTACCGCGGTTTCTTACGGCCCGGTAGGCTATGCCTGACGCAACTTTTTGCATCAGGCCACCCGTTGGATCAGGAACACGGCCATCTTCAATTTCAGCATGTGTAATCGCGGCACCAAGGATTACTGCTTGCGCTGTCTCTTCTGTGTGTCGAAGTGCTTTTAGAACAGTCGCATTGACAAGCAACTCTGGTTGCGCGAGTCTCATATTCATCATCGGACCAAGTGATTGGCCACCTGCCAATACCTTACCCATACTCAGACTTTGCGATAGTGCGCTGACTGCCTGCTCAAGCGAGTCAGGATTTGCTAAATCGAAGATCGCCGATTTCATGATGGAGCTCCCTTCATTTTTATCAGCTCAGCTTGTTTAATCGCCTCCAGAATGACGAAAGGGCTGATGGGCAATTCGTCAACGCGGGCACCGATGCCGCGCAGTGCATCATTGACTGCATTCGCGATCGCTGCTGGAGGTCCAATCGCTCCACTTTCACCGATCCCTTTTTGTCCAAACTCTGTGTACGGGGCTGCAGTTTCCATATGCTCAATGCGAATGGCTGGTATTTCCGTAGCACCAGGCAACATATAGTCTGCCAGTGTGGAAGCGAGGGGCTGGCCATCTGGGCTATAGCGCATTTCTTCATATAGAGCTGTGCCGATGCCTTGCGCGGCGCCTCCGTATACTTGTCCATCAACGATCATTGGATTGATCAGTACACCACCGTCCTCTACGATGACGTAGTCAAGCAACTCGACTTTTCCATCTTCTGGGTCTAGCGCCAGAGCGACGGCATGACATGCGTAGCTGAAAGTGCCTGTGTCACGTTGGGCCTGATAGGTTGTGACGACTTCGAGGCCTTGTGGATCTGCATCTGACGGCAATAACTGAGGCTTCAGATACCAGATTTTTGCAAGCTCTGCGAGTTCAACACTACCGTTGTTTCCAACGGCTGCGTGGTCTTGCCATTGAACGGAGCTCAAGTCTTCTTTCAGAATCCACGCTGCAATCTTGAGGAGTCTGGTGCGAAGAATTTTGCACGCCTGACCGACGGCGCTTCCAGCCATGACGATTGAGCGTGAGCCCCACGTTCCAGTTGAGTAGGGTGTTGTGCCAGTATCTCCAAGTGTCACGCGGATTGCGTTGAGTTCCAGACCAAGAATTTGATTGGCAATTTGAGCGAGGGTTGTTTCCATGCCCTGACCATGGGAATGAACACCTGCTCTGATTTCAAGCACACCATCAGGAGTGAGTTTGACGCCTGCAGGCTCGCGTCCCGGAACCATCGGTATGCCCCAGCCATGATAGACAGATGTTCCGTGCGCGCCTTGTTCACAAAAGACTGATAGGCCAATACCGATTTTCCTACCATCCGGCTCCGCCCGTTGCTGGCGGAGCCTCCAGGCTTGCAGATCGATTGCTTGAATCGCGCGCCTGACGCTTTCAGGGTAATCGCCGCTATCAAAATGTTTTTTCGTGATGTTGTCGTAAGGCATCTCATCGGCCTGGACCAGATTACGCAGGCGGACTTCATAAGGCTCCAAACCTGCCTTGATTGCGATGTCGTCCATTACACTTTCAATCGCATAGCACACGCCGGTTCTGGCTACGCCACGGTACGGCAGAATTGGGGGTTTGTTTGTTGCGACAGACCAGGTTCTGCAGCGATAGTGATTCATCTTGTAGGGACCTGGCAAAATGCTGCCAACCTGAGCGGCCTCAAGACAAGCTGAGAACGGGTAAGACGAATAGGCTCCTGAATCCACCATCGCTTCGCAGTCTAGTGCAAGCAATTTACCGTCAGCATCGGCATAAGCGGTGATGTCGTAATCATGTTCGCGACAGTTTGCATTCGCGGTTAACTGTTCACGTCGATCTTCTATCCACCTGACGGGATGTTTGCATTGCATGGCAAGCCAGGCGACGCATACTTCTTCTGGGAGCAATATACCTTTGTAACCAAATCCACCGCCCACATCAGGTGAGATGACACGTACCTGGCCTTCATTGAGTCCGAGGCATTCTGCAAGGCCGGTACGATTGATATGAGGCATTTGAGCTGCGGTGTACAGCACTAACTGATTTGCCCGTTTATCCCAGTAAGCTACGCACCCTCGGCCTTCCATGGGGGCCATACTTTGTCTGGCGGTTCGCAGCTTTCGGTTGACCTGAATAGGCGCGCTCTGCCGAAGCGCTTCAAAAACGGTCCCTAGATCGGCACCGACATGCGTCTCAAGAAATATGTTGTCACCCCAGTGCTCATGGACGAGTGCTGACTCAGGCGATCGTGCTTCTCGCATATCCACAACTGCAGGTAACTCATCAAAGTCTACAAATACTTGAGAGGCGATGTCTTCAGCTTTTGCTCTGGATGGCGCGAGGCACATCGCAATCATCTCGCCTACTTGCCGAACTTTGTCTGTTGCAAGGACTGGTTGTGCTGAGGCTTTAAATCCGGGTAATCCTGAATTGGCTACGATGGGACGGACACCATTTAAGTCAGCAGCGGTGTATATTTTTGACAGATGTTGCTCTGGTTTTTCTATCTTGGTAATGTAGCCATGTGCAATCGGGCTCCGAACAAATGCTACATCCTGCATACCAGGCATGCGGATATTTGCTACGTATTCGCCCTGTCCTTTTAGAAAGCGCTCGTCTTCTTTGCGCTTTACTGACGCACCAATTCCTTGATGAGGTTTTGTGAAGGCATTAGTCATGTGTGTTCTGCTTAATATCAAGCTGCCTGAGGGATTGGCAGGATCGAGGCCGTCGATTCAAATTTGCGACCCGCCACCATGCAGAAACTTGGTGTCAGCATCCGGTCCGTGGTGACTTGGGTACCTTCGTTGTCTTTCATGACCCAGCGACCTCGTTCATCATTCAGGACGGTAATGTCAGCCGTTGCGCCGATTGATAGCGTCCCGATTTTGTGGTCTTCTTTTATTAGTTTTGCTGCATTAATCGTACCCATTGGAATGACTTGTTCCAGTTTGAGCCCGAGAGCCAGCATGGTTGACATGGTTGATACCAGCGAGAACCGCGTACTGCCGCTGAATAGATGCTCTTCATCAGGATGAGAGTTTGGCGTTCCAGGCGGAGCAGGCACTGTAGTGTTGTAGCCATGCATATCTGCACCGAGTGTATCGGGTATAAATCCAGCGTCTATGACTGTTTTGGCCGCATTGAAACTGAAATGTGAGCCATGACCTACGTCAACTTTTAATCCTCTGTCCCGCGCTTCTTGAAGCAGAGGATGGACGCGACCATTAACTTCCACAAAACCACCAGGGTGGCGACTGTAAGGGTGCGCAAGCACATCACCTGGTTTCAACAAGTCCATCACTTGTGGAAGTATTTTGTCTGGGTCTACACCCATTGCCCCTGATGCTGGTGTTGGCCAAAGTTGACCAAAATGGATATACAACGGCAAATTTGTTTGTCGACCGATCTCCGCAGCCTGGCGCATCACCTCAATGCCCCAGCGTGCAAAACCACCTAATTCGGCGTGCGCTTTAATGCCTCTGACCAAGTCTGGATTTGCCAGTGCAGCTTTGACCGTTGCATCAATATCCAGGCATTCAGGCCGATAGAGTTCTGGGTAGTAATGACCTTCGAGTCCACCGACTAAATATGCCGAGAGAAAGGCGAATATTCGACTGGATGATTGCTCAGCAACAAAATGCCGAAAGGCTGGCAGAGTCATGCAGCTCGGGCCGCCTTGATCGATGAGTGTGGTCACACCCGAATACACGCCGCAGGTATCCGCGTCTAAACCAAATCTGCCTGTCACATATTTGAATATATGAGCATGTGTATCGATCAGGCCGGGGATCACCAATTTGCCCGCACAGGAAATAATTTCTGCGTTGGCGGGGATGGCCGTTGTGTCGGGTGCTATCTTTCCATCGACAATCACGAGATCTGCTATGTGATCGATGCAATTAGCTGGGTCGATGATTCTCCCGCCTTTTAGTACGACTGTTGACATTGCAAGTCTCCCAAATTGTGCGAATTTGATTCAGATCAAGCAAAAGTCATGCCAGCGTTGTTTTTTGATATAAAAGAGTGGTATGCCACCTATTTCATAAATAATGAATTGAAATGTTCAGATCTATGCTGTGTGCGCACGATGTTGGTGCGTGTCAGGTGGCTTTTGCACTTTTTCAATGCATCGGTATCGTTGAAGTGAATCTTCATTCACACCGTAAAATGGCTTATAAAATTCATTTGGCATTCCTATGCAAACAGCACTTCAATCTTCCGCGATTAGTCAGGCAAGCCATGAAGAACTCATCGCAGAATTAAGGGCTTTTGAACAGAAATCTACCTTGTTAAGTCGTCCCGGATTTCTGATCAGGCGTCTGCACCAGATACATGGCTATTTATTTTCACAAGAAACTGCTGAGTTTTCTATTACGCCGGTGCAGTACAGCGTGTTGACCTCTTTAAATGAGCATGGGTCAATGGATCAGGTATCGATTGCACGCGAAGTGGGCTTGGAGCGCACGACGGTCGCTGAAGTCATCGCTCGAATTGAATCCCGTGGCCTCGTGGGCCGCAAAAGCAGCAAACAGGATCAGCGAGTCAAAATTGTCAAAATCACTGCCAAAGGAAAGCGTCTGGTCGAGCAAATGAGCGCGTGCGTCGCACGTGCCCACGAACTGACTATATCTCCGCTTTCGCAAGAAGATCAGGATCGTCTGATGGTCATGCTGGTACGCTTGCTTGAAGCAAACAACAGCGTTGGTAATGTACCGTTCAGACTGGATTAAGCGTCATAGCTCTCCTGACGCTGACCCAAAACCTATTGCTGCGTTGCAGCACTTTCGGTTCCTTTTTTCGCTTAGGGTAATAACTTCTTAGTGGCCGGGTTGAAAGGGCTTAATTCCCATGCGGCTCATGGGGTTATCGGCCCAATAATCTGGTGACGCACGGCTTTCTCTCAGATAGAATCGACTGAGTCTTAGACTGACCAATTCTTATACCTGACCGAGGAAATAAATAATGGAACTGAACGTTAACGGCGTCGTTCATAACGTGGATGTCGAACCTGATATGCCTCTGTTATGGGCACTGCGCGAAGTACTCGGTTTGACAGGTACAAAATATGGCTGTGGAGTGGCGCAGTGTGGTGCATGCTCTGTTCAGTTAAATGGTGAGTTGACACGCTCCTGTTCGATACCGGTTTCAGCTGTGGCGGGTCAAAAAATAACAACAGTTGAAGGCATTTCAAAAGACGCGAGCCATGCCGTTCAGAAGGCTTGGGTTGCTCTGGATATCCCTCAGTGTGGCTATTGCCAGTCAGGTCAGGTCATGGCAGCTGTGGCATTACTCAAGCGCGTACCAAAACCCACCGATGCAGACATCGATGCAGCGATGACCAATATTTGTCGTTGCGGTACTTATCAGCGTATTCGTGATGGTATTCATGTGGCGGCTGGTCAGAAAAAACTCGCCGATGTCTTAAAAGAATACGCCACTGCTGGCGTGAGCAAAGCTTGAGGATCAACAACATGACACAAGCAACTAAAAAATCAGCAATCAATTCCTCGCGTCGTCAGTTCATGGTTGCAAGTGCAACGGCGGGGGCGGGACTTGCTCTTGGCTTTAGCCTGCCATTTTCAGCCGCTGCACAATCCGTTCCACTGAAGACTGCCGATGAGATCAATGTCTGGGTTGTTGTGAAGCCAGATGACACGGTTGTGATTCGTATTGCACGCTCAGAAATGGGTCAAGGCACACGAACAGGTCTGGCACAGTTAGTCGCAGAAGAACTCGATTGTGATTGGGCAAAAGTGACTACGCAAGAGCCAACGCCTGGTCAAAACCTCGCCCGTGGTCGTGCTTGGGGGGCAATGGCAACCGGTGGCAGCCGCGGCATACGCGATTCACAGGATTATGTTCGCCGAGGTGGTGCCGCTGCACGGATGATGCTGCTGCAAGCTACTGCCGATCAGTGGAAAGTTCCTGTCGGTGAATTGAAAGTGAGTAAAGGTGTCATCACGCATGCTTCAGGAAAGAAAACCACATACGGCAAAGTGGCTGACGCGGCTGCAAAACTTACACCGCCTGATTCAAAAACGATAGTACTGAAAAAACCTCAGGAATGGAAAATCGCAGGCACATCTTTACCCCGCCTCGATACCGCGAACAAGGTCAATGGTGCGAAGGTTTTCAGTATCGATTTGCGATTGCCCGGGATGTTGTGTGCGGCTGTCAAGAGTTGCCCGGTCTTTGGCGGCAAGCTTGTCAGTTTTGATGAGTCAAAAGTTAAATCGATGCGTGGTATCAAAGGCGTGGTTAAAGTCAATGACACCACCGTTGCTGTGGTCGCCGACACCTGGTGGCGCGCTAAAAATGCGTTGGAAAACCTTCCTATTGATTGGGATCTTGGTCCAAATGCAAAAGCCTCGAGCACCACGATTGCTGCGCATTTGAAAGAAGGCCTCACTGCAGAAGGCGATTTCTGGCAACGTAAGGTGGGGGACGCCCCTGCGGCGATCAAGAATGCGGCCAAACAAGTCGATGCGGTGTACTTTGCACCATTTGTAGCCCATGCAACCATGGAGCCAATGAACTGTGTGGTCAAAATTGGCGGTGGTCGTGCAGAGGCCTGGGTTCCAACACAAAACGCAGAGTCTTCAATTGCCGCCTTGTCCGAAGCTTCTGGGCTGAAGTTAGATCAGTGTGATGTACACAAGATGGATTTGGGTGGCGGTCTTGGACGACGCGGTGGCACACAGGATTTTGTTCATCAGGCTGTTGCCGTTGCCAAGCAATTTCCAGATACCCCGATCAAGTTGGTCTGGAGTCGTGAAGAAGACATGACCCATGACTTTTATCGTCCAATCGCGATGGCAAAGATGTCCGCTGGCTTGGATGAGAAGGGCAAACTTGTCGGTTTGCATGCACGCGTTTCAGGCCAATCTATCAATGCGTGGCTTGCACCGACTGCAATCAAAAACAATAAAGATGTGCGCCAACTGCAAGGGTGGTACGAAGAGGCAGGCGACGCACAGCTGGGCTACACGCTCCCTAACTTGTTAACAGAGTATGTCATGCGTAATACGCATGTTCCAGTTGGCCCATGGCGAGGTGTGAATACTAATCAGAACGGTATTTTCATGGAGTGCTTCATCGATGAGTGCGCGCGTGCCGGCGGGCGCGATGCACTCGAGTTCCGTCGTGAAATGATGCAGAACCATCCAAAGCATTTAGCTGTATTGAATGCTGTTGCTGAAAAAGGAAACTGGGGTAAACCTCTGCCACCTGGCGTACATCGCGGCATTGCGCAGTTTATGGGCTACGGTAGTTATTCGGCCGCGACTGCAGAAGTATCCGTATCCGCTTCTGGCCAGGTAAAAGTCCATCGTATGGTGTTCGCACTGAACTCCGGTCATCACGTCAATCCTTCGCAGGTCAAAGCGCAGATTGAGGGCTCAGTGGTGATGGCACTTTCTTCTACCTTTAACGAAGAAATTACGATCGAAAATGGTGCGGTGAAAGAGCAAAACTACAATTCCTATCTGTTAGGAAAAATGAAAGATACACCTAAGGTTGAGTGCGTGCTTGTTCCGACGCATGATTTCTGGGGTGGCGTGGGCGAACCTACCATCTGCGTGGTAGGTCCCGCGGTTTTGAATGCTATTGCGGCAGCAACAGGAAAACAATATCGAGAATTACCTCTGCGTAAACATGGTCTGACACTTGCCTGATAATGTTTGGCATTAACTTTTATTGAATTAAATCCAGGAGCATTTCATGCCTATTCAGTTAAACATAAACGGCAAGCAACACAGTGTTGATGTCGATCCAAATACTCCATTGTTATGGGTGATTCGTGAACAAGTCGGTTTGACTGGCACAAAGTATGGTTGTGGTGTTGCACAGTGTGGTTCCTGTACGGTGATGGTTGAAGGCCAGGCCGTTCGTTCCTGTTCTTATCCTGTCAGTGCAGTCGGTGCACAAAAGATCCAGACCATCGAAGGTCTGGCTGCTAATGGCAAACTCACCAAGCTCCAGCAGGCCTGGATCGATCATCAGGTGCCACAGTGCGGCTATTGTCAGTCAGGCATGCTGATGGCTGTGACAGATTTACTGAATAAAAAGCCAAAACCTACTGACGCCGATATCGATGCGGCGATCACCAATATTTGTCGTTGCGGCACTTTCCAGCAAGTGCGCGCTGCCATCCACTCTGTTGCTAAAGCCTAAGGGGTCCAACATGAATGCACGCGTCCCTAATTTATCCCGTCGTCAATTTATCGTTGGCACGGCTGCGGTCAGTACAGGTCTCTCACTGGGACTGACTTTTCCTTTTGCAATAGGTTCAGCCGAGGCTGCCTTGGCTACTCCTGAAGTGGGTGCCTGGGTTGTGATTAAGCCTGACGATTCCGTGGTGGTGCGTGTGGTCCGCTCAGAAATGGGTCAGGGCACAATCACCGGTCTTGCACAAATGGTTGCAGAAGAACTCGAGTGTGACTGGAGCAAAGTGTCAGTCGAGTATCCAACACCAGGCGAGAATTTGAAGCGCAAGCGTGTCTGGGGTGATTTCGGTACAGGTGGTAGTCGCGGAATTCGTACTTCTGAAGACTATGTTCGCAAAGGCGGCGCTGCTGCGCGCATGATGCTGGTTGAAGCTGCTGCGGCACAGTGGAAAGTTCCTGCGGCCGAGTGCGTCGCTGCCAATAGCGTGATTACACATACACCAAGTGGCAAGAAAGTTTCTTTCGGTAAAGTTGCCGCCGAAGCAGCGAAGTTGCCTGTGCCAACCGAAATCAAGCTGAAAGATCCTAAAGACTGGAAAGTCATTGGTCAGCCTAAAAATCGTTTGGATACTTACGAGGATAAAGTAACTGGCAAGCAAGTCTATGGTATTGATTTGCAGTTCCCTGGAATGCTGGTGGCAAATATTCGCGAGTGTCCCGTGTTTGGCGGCAAAGTGAAAAGCTTCGATGCCAGCAAAGCGACTGCGATGAAAGGCGTGAAAAAAGTATTGCAGGTGGGTGATAGTGCGGTTGCTGTTGTGGCCGATACCTTCTGGGTGGCGAAAAACGCGATGGATGCGGTTGAGATTGTTTGGGATGAAGGTCCAAATGCCAAAGTTTCAAGCGCAACGATCAAAACAATGCTGCAAGAAGGCCTCACAGCTGAACAGGCTTTTGTGGGTAATCAGTTCGGTGATATGAAAGCTGCGGTTTCAAGTGCAGCGAATAAAACTGAATCAACATATTTCTACCCGTTCTTGAATCACGCTCCGATGGAGCCAATGAATGCGACTGCGAAATGGACGCCTGATAGCTGTATCGCTTGGGTGCCTACGCAGGACGGTGAGGCGTCTTTAGCTGCAGTGATCGCAGCTTCGGGCTTGCCAGCTGAAAAGTGTGATGTAAACAAGGTCAATCTAGGTGGTGGTTTTGGTCGCCGCGGTAATTTCCAGGACTACACCACTCAGGTCGTCCGTATTGCAAAAGAAATGCCAGGTACGCATATCAAGCTGATCTGGACGCGCGAAGAAGACATGACGCAAGGTCGTTATCACCCGATCATGATGTGTAAGTTGACCGGAACCTTTGATGCGAATAAGAATTTGACTGGCGTTCATATGCGACTGTCAGGACAATCCATTCTTGCTGCCGTGCGCCCAGCTGTGGTTGAGCAGCAAAAAGGTCGCGACCCGCTAGTGTTCCAGGGGGTGTTTGATGGTGGTGAACACGGCTTTGGCTATAAGTTTCCGAATCTGATGGTCGATCACGCCATGCGAAATACACACATTCCTCCAGGATTCTGGCGTGGTGTGAACGTCAACCAGAATGCTATTTTCATGGAGTGCTTCATGGATGAGCTGGCAGACGCTGCTGGGGTTGATCCTGTTGAATTCCGTCGTAAATATATGGGTGAGTTTCCACGCAACCTGGCTGCACTGAACGCAGTCGCTGAGCGTATCGAATGGAACAAGCCCCCAGCGCCAGGTGTATTCCGCGGTGTTGCGCAGATGAAAGCTTTTGGCAGTTACGTTGCTGCTGCTTGCGAGTTGTCTGTCCAGGACGGTACTAAGGTCAAAATCCACCGTATCGTTGCAGCGACGGACTGTGGTTACGCAGTGAATCCTGCTCAAATTGAACGTCAGGTATCTGGCTCATTTGTGTATGGTTTGTCTGCGTTGTTCCTTGAGGAATGCACCGTTAAAGATGGTCGTATTGAGCAGACTAACTTTACGAATTTTGACTCGATGCGTATTGCGCAGATGCCAAAGGTCGAAACCATCATTATTCAAGGTGGCGGTAAAGAGTGGGGCGGTATCGGCGAACCAACGATTTGTGTGGCGGCACCCGCTGTACTGAACGCGATTTATCGCGCCACCGGAAAACGCTATCGCACAGTGCCATTGAAAAATGAAGGTGTTACTTTGGTATGACGAAACCGAGGGATGTGCGAATGCGCACAGTTTGGAAATTGTTCAACTGTGTTTTGTTTCTGAATGCATTCGCACTGTTCAACCCTCTGTTTGCTCAATCGTCAAATAAAGATGTGATTCTTGAGTCGCTCTCCGGGAGCCCTGGAGATGCGGCAAGAGGTCGGGTGATTGTTCTAAGCCGACAATCAGGTTTGTGCATTTTGTGCCATAGCGGGCCATTTGCTGAGGAGCGTTTCCAGGGGAATCTGGGACCGGATTTGGCAGTGAGTGCAGCCAGGCTTTCTAAAGAGCAACTCAGGGCGCGTATTGTCGACGCCAGTCAGTTCAACCCGGAAAGCATCATGCCTTCGTATTATCGTAAAGATCATCCCACACGCGTTGCCCCTCAATATGCAGGTAAGGCTATATTAAGCGCTCAGGATATTGAGGATGTCGTGGAGTTTTTAGTGAGTCTTAAACCATGAGTACCAGCAGACGAACATTTATTGTTATGACAGGTGCTGCCAGTCTCGCGCCCTGGTTCGGTGCCAAAGCGACTGAGACAGAGGCTGCTCAAGCGATTAAACAGATTGTCGGTGCCGCCAAAATCAGAACAGGTCGCGTCGATGTGGATATTCCGCCACTGGTTGAGAATGGTAATTCTGTCGTCATGAAAGTTTCAGTTGAAAGCCCGATGACAGAAAAAGATTTTGTGCGCGCGATTCATATTGTCGCCGAGGGCAACCCACTGCCTAATATTGTGAGTTTTCAACTGAGTCATCGATCAGGTCGTGCTGCCGTTTCCACGCGTGTCCGTTTGAATGATTCACAGAGGATCTGGGCGATTGCTCAGATGAGTGATGGTTCCTTTTGGCAAGGACACGCAGCAACACTCGTCACACTTGCTGCATGTACGGAGGTGTAATGAGTAAAACTTCCAGAACCCTCGTGACGATGCCGGCCACCGCCAAGAAAAATGAAGTTATCGAAATACGCATTATCGTGCAGCACGATATGGAAACTGGTTTTCGCCATTCGGAACAAGGCGTCCGCATACCGCGGGATATTATTCGAGAATTTTTGTGTACCTATAACGGCGTTGAAATTTTCAGGGCTGATTTGCATCCTGCAATCGCAGCCAATCCAATGATTACCTTTACAACGATTGCTGTTGAGAGTGGGACACTGGAATTCAACTGGAAAGGTGACAATGATTACGCCTCCTCTGCAACCAGCAAGATCACTGTGACGTGATTGGCTCATCCACGACACGAATCTTTTTATTTTTCGCGCTTATAAGCGTGATGGCGATCGGTTTAGCCGATCCGACAGGAAATGATCGGCAATCTTCCTATGCGCTGATGTCATCCCAGACTCAGGCTATGCAAAATGACCCCGTGCAAAATCCAGCGACCTTCTGGGTGCTAGATGGCCAGACCTTATGGCAAACGGCGGCGGGAAAGAGTAATAAATCCTGTGCGCAATGTCACGGTGACGCTGAAAAAACTATGAAAGGCGTTGCCGCTAGCTATCCCAAGCTCGTGAATAACAAACTTCTGAATTTAGAAGGCCGTATCAATCAGTGCCGGACAGAACATCAGCAGGCACAAGCGTTTACTCACGAAAGTAAAGATGCTCTTTCGATCGCTGCATACGTTGGTACGCAATCAAAAGGGATGCCAATTACCCAAGTCCAGAGCCCAGCTTTGGATCTGCATCTTGAATCAGGACGTAAGATTTTTGAACAACGGATGGGCCAGTTAAATCTATCCTGTGCTCAATGTCATGCCGAGCGATCAGGCTTGAAACTCGCGGGTAATGTCATCCCTCAGGCACATCCTACTGGTTATCCAATTTACAGACTGGAGTGGCAAACTGTCGGCTCGCTCGAAAGAAGGTTGCGCAACTGTATGACGGGCGTGCGCGCGGAGCCGTATGCATTTGATTCGAAAGAAATTGTTGATCTTGAACTTTATTTGATGTGGCGAGCGCGTGGTATGCCCATCGAGACGCCTGCAGTTAGACCGTAATAGGAGCATGAAAATGAATGGGTTATGCCGATCTCGCGCTCGTTTGATTGCCATTGCATTGACCCTGTTCTTAAGTAGTTTTGACGTCACGGCACAGAATCAGCAAGCACAAACACTCTACAACCGCGCGCTGGCTGCGACGTGTGCCAATTGTCATGGAACAGATGCTAAGGGTATTGAAAATGCGGGTATGCCATTAATAAATCAGCTGACTGAAAAAAATATGCTGACTCAATTAATAGCATTTAAAACGGGTGCTCGAGCTGGAACAATCATGCCTCAGTTAATGAAAGGCTATACCGATGAGCAGTTGCAGACAATCGCAAGTGTTCTGGGTCAAAAGTGATGAGGATACAAAAAATGAATCGTCGTCTTTTTTTGGGACAGAGTACTGTTGTGATGGGCTTGATGCTGGGTATTCATGGCTCAGTGCGCGCCGCGGATTTAAAGGCTGCTGAGATTGTCGTGGTCGGTGCAGGCTACGGGGGGGCCACTACGGCGAAATATATTCGTTTGCTTTCAAACAATACCGCACGCGTCACGCTCATCGAACCTGATGCTGTATTTGTCTCATGCCCGTTATCGAATCTGGTTGTGGGTGGTTCGCGCACACTTGAGGAACTGACTACGACCTATGATGCGTTGCGTTCCCTGCACGGCATTAATCTGGTCCAGGATTTTGTCAGTCAAGTTGATTCGAATAAAAAAATCATCAAACTAGGTTCGGGTAAAACCTTGAGGTATGACAAACTGGTGTTGTCTCCAGGTATCAGCTTAATGACTGACAGTATCGAAGGTCTGAACCAGGCCAATGCCTCTGGCGCGACGCTGCAGGCATGGAAGGCAGGTCCTGAAACGATTGCGTTACATCAACAGTTAAAGGCGATGCGTGATGGTGGTGTGTTTGCTATCACGATTCCAGAGCAGCCTTACCGCTGTCCTCCTGGGCCCTATGAGCGCGCCTGTCAGGTTGCTGATTATTTTAAGAAAAACAAACCTAACTCTAAGGTTTTGATTTTAGATGCGAATCAGGATGTCGTTTCAAAAGGTGCGTTATTTAAAAAGGCTTGGGCTGAGTTATATCCGGGGATGATTGAGTATCGCGCCTCACATAGTGTTGTACGGGTCGATGGGGAAACCAAGACTTTGAAATTTGATATACAGGAAGATGTTCAAGCAGATGTTTTGAATGTTTTACCTCCTATGCGTGCAGGTGCACTGGTCGTGAATGCAGGTCTTGCGAATTCAAATAAGCGTTGGGCCCAGGTTAATTTTTTAAATTTCGAATCGACCGCAGCTAAAGATATTCATGTGATTGGCGATTCTGCGCAGAATGCAGCATTTATGCCTAAATCTGCGCATATGGCTAATCAGCACGCTAAGGTCGCCGCTGCAGCGATCGTCGCTGAGTTGAGTGGTTGGGAGATCAACCCATCGCCGGTGTTAACAAATACTTGCTATAGCTTTGTGGATGCTAAGCAAGTCGTACACGTTGCTAGTGTTCATCAATATAGCGCTATTGAAAAAACCTATAAGACAGTCGCTGGCTCGGGCGGTGTCTCATCCGCTCCAAGTGATTTGGAAGGTACCTATGCCTGGGGCTGGGCAAAAAATATCTGGGCGGATAGTTTGAGTTAATAAACAGCTTGACACCGTTTGTGGCTGAGGTTCACAATCAAATCGAATCGTGCGAGTAATCGTGAAGTGATAATTTAAGCTGAAAAGATATTTACGGAGATTGATTTGCCCCCAGCAAAGCAGGCTGAGTTGAGTGTGAATCCTGAAGTCAGCCGGTCTTTTGACTCGTTGCAACATACTGATCATGTGATCTGGGATCGACCAGGGTATCTTGTCCGAAGACTGCATCAACTACACGTTGCCCTGTTTATGGGCCAGGTAGCAAAGGGCGAGGTCACGCCAATCCAATATGGTTTATTGAGTATTTTAGTCAATCGTCCTGGCATTGATCAGTCTATGCTCGGTGAGGAGTTAGGCCTGGATCCGGCGAATATTGCAGAAGTGCTTAAACGACTTGAGACGCGGCAACTCGTTTCTCGCCAGGTTGACCCGGAAAATCGTCGCAGAAAGCTCTGCGTAGCAACGAAGGAGGGGGAGCGGTTCGTGAATCGCTATCAAAAAGACATGCAGCATTCTCAACAACAACTGCTCAGCCCACTCGAGCCCAGGGAGCGAGAGTTGTTTATGAATTTATTGATGCGCCTGGTTCAGGGTAATAACGAGAGTCGCAAGGCATCATCAGCCAGGCCTAGTGTGAATTTGTCAAAATAATTTATGTAATTTTAAAAAATTGGTGTTTAAATATAAATACAGTTCGTATACGAATCATTTGCTTGTACAGCATTAAATAACAATTTTCGGAGATCTTACGTGGCTGACTTATCCCTAGATTTTTGCGGAGTGCATTTCAAAAACCCTGTTGTTGTTGCTTCGATAGAAACAACCAATAGCCCAGAAGTGATTCGGGAATGCGTGGATGCCGGTGCCGGTGGAATGATTATTAAAACACTCACCGATATAGAGGATATGGCACGTCTGACGCAGAATTCTAAATATGCAATCTTGAATGAAAAGAACGAGCTGATTCGAGGAAAGGTCAATAAGAATTTTGTTTTTTATAGTCGCTCGGGCTACTCAAGTACGCCTATCAAAGAGTGGGTACCACACCTGACTGAATTACAAAAGTACGCCCAGGATCAGGGCTCGCATTTGATCGGTAGTGCCGGTGGCAAAACAGTTCAGAGCTGGATTGATATTTGTAGAACAATCGAAGACTGCGGCTTGCCAATGGTCGAATTGAATTTTGGTTGTCCACATCCTGCAATGATGCCTGGCGTGCATGGTGGTTCAATGATTGGGCAAGAGCCTGAGGTCGCACGCGAGGTCACGCGTCGCGTATGTGAGGCCGTGAAAATCCCCGTCATTGTAAAACTGACGCCTGATCAGTCCAGGGTGCTGGATGTTGCGCGCGCTGTGAAAGAGGCTGGTGCTGCAGGGGTGACCGCAACCAACCGATACACAGGCTTTTCAGTGGATATCGAAACAGGTTTGCCTCGTATTGGCGGGCCAGCTGGTATTGGAGGCGTCTGGGCAAAAGCCTTATCGTTGCGATGGGTCAATCGCATCTATACGGAACTCGGAATGCCCATTACCGGTTCCAATGGAATTTATGATCATAAAGACGTAGTCGAGTTCATCATGACGGGAGCACCGCTTGTTCAAGTCGGTTCTGTGCTGATGCTAAAGGGAATCAAGTATTTACCCCATATCATCACAGGTCTTGAAAATTTCATGGACAGTCATGGCTATCCTGATATTCCTTCCATGACGGGGATAGCCTCGAAACAAGCAGTTAAAGACTATGGCGAGCAATTTAGAAAGCCTCGGATGCATAGTGAGATAGCCTCAGAAGCCTGTAAAAATCCTAGTTGCACAATCTGTATCCAGACCTGCTTTTATGATGCGTTGGCACAGGGAGACGGAAGTGTGGAATCGATCCACGCGAATTGTATTGGCTGCGAGATGTGCACGCAGACATGCCCATTTGATGCAACGAGTATGCATACGACAACAGATGAACAGCGAGCCTTAAAAGAATTTTTCCAGATTAAAGCTAATGTCTTCGAAGACAAAAAATTTGAAAAGGGATTTGAGCGGGGCATTAAGTTATCAAAGGTCAAGGGCTGATATGTCATACCGTTTCGCATTTGATATTGGTGGAACCTTCACGGATCTGGTGCTGTTATCAAGTGATGGCAGTGTCAAAACAGCTAAGGTACTGACGGGGGCGCCGGATGTTGTGGCACCCATCTGCGCGGGCTTGCTTGCCATGCTTAAAGAGCATGACATAAAAATGAGCGAGATTAATGAGGTTGTTGTTGGTGCGACTACCGCAGTGACTAACCTTGTGATTGAAAAAAAAGGTGCGAAGACAGGGATCATCACAACAGCTGGTTTTCGGGATGTCATTGAAATCGCACGTGAGTTGCGTTATGACTTGTACGACCTGACTACGCTGGGTCCTGATCCGATTGTTCCAAGAGAGCTGCGTTATGAAATTAACGAGCGAGTCGATGCATCGGGTGCGGTGATTCAGGCTGCTCATGATGACGAGATAGAGTCGGTTATTCGCCAATTGGTTGCTGAGGGTGTACGTGCAATAGCGGTATGTTTTTTACATAGCTTTACTAATCCAGCGCATGAAGATCGCGTAAAACTCATTGCAAATAACATTGCACCCGAACTATATGTATCGCTTTCTTATGAAGTGCTTGGTGAAATTCGTGAATACGAAAGGACGGTCGCTACGGCACTCAATGCCTGCGTCATGCCCATGGTTGGAAATTATTTGTCGGCGATTGAAAATGGACTGCGTAATATTGGATTACAGGCAACGCTTCAAATTATGCAGTCCAATGGCGGTGTCATTTCTCGTGAAATCGGTGAACGTATGCCGATCCGCATGCTTGAATCGGGTCCTGCAGCGGGAGCATTAGGCGCTGCGCACAGTGCGCGTCAGGCAAAAACTCCAGATGTGATGGCATTTGATATGGGTGGCACAACAGCCAAAGCGTGTTTGGTCACGCATGGCAAACCTTCGATCACGACAGAATTTGAGGCCGCACGCCAACAACGATTCAAAAAGGGTAGTGGACTGCCTGTCAGATTGCCAACGGTCGATCTGATTGAAATTGGTGCTGGCGGGGGGAGTATTGCTCACGTCGATAAAACAGGTTTACTTAAAGTCGGTCCGCATAGTGCAGGTTCAAGCCCAGGGCCCGCCTGTTACGGTTTGGGTGGCACGCGTCCGACGGTTACAGATGCGGCATTATTACTTGGTTATCTTGATCCGGAAGGCACATTAAGTGGTGCGGTCAAGCTGCAGCCACAGCTAGCAGCCAATGCAATAGAAGAACACATCGCCAAACCTCTTGGCATGACAGTGATCGAAGCCGCTAACGGTATCCATCGCATTGTTTGTGAGCATATGGCGGTCGCAGCAAAAATACATGCTGTCGAAAACGGTCGGGATATCAGACGTTATACCTTGCTCGCTTTTGGCGGTGCGGGACCGATCCATGCGCGTGAGGTCGCCAGGCGCAGCGGTTGTAGCGAAATTCTTGTACCTGCGAACGCTGGCGTGTTTTCAGCGTTTGGATTGCTGGTCGCGCCGATGAAAATGGATATGGTTCGAACCCGCTATACACGTCTGGCTGAAATGGACTGGACGTCTGTCGAGGCGTTACTTCACGCGATGGAAGTCTCTCTCAGGAAACAAATGGTCAGTGCTGGAGTGCTTCCCGACGACATCCAATTTCGCCGCAGTGCTGATATGCGTTATGTTGGTCAGGGATTTGAGGTGGAGACAGAGTTGCCTGCCTTGATTCAAGAGTCTGAAAAAGTCCGAATTGAAAAGAATTTCCAGCAAGCCTACGAAGTACGTTTTGGTACGCAATTGATTGGACAGCGTATTGAGGCAGTGAACTGGCGTGTCGAGGCCGCTGCGCCAGCTCCTGCCAGCGTTTCACATACTAGTGGCGGAAAATTTGGCTCTGCAGTGAGCACCGGTTCTCGAACTCGTCAGTGTTTTTTTCCTGATATCAATGACTTTGTGCAAACAAAAGTATTGCAGGGGGAGGCATTGCAGGGTGGTGAGTCTTACTCGGGTCCCGCACTGATTGAACAGCCTGGATCAACCGTTGTGATTGGTCCAGGCGATCAGTTCGTGATGGATGAATACGACAATATCCGTATAACGCTAGGCGCCAAGTCCGGCAGTCACGCTTGAGCACAGGAATAATTGAATCATGAGTCCGATTGATCTTGAAATTTACTGGAATCGATTAATTGCCATTGCCGATGAAGCGGGGGCAACGCTCAAACGCACATCTTTTTCTACAGTAGTACGAGAATCCAACGATTTTGCCTGTGTGTTGCTGGACACTGAAGCACGACTGGTTGCCCAGTCTTCGTTGAGTATTCCTGGATTTATTGGCACGGCGCCGTTGTCATTGAAAGCCATGCTCAAGGTTTTTCCTAGAGAAACCTTGCAGCCAGGGGATATCTTATTTACCAATGATCCGTGGATTGGGACGGGTCATTTGCCCGACGCAACCATGGCAGCTCCGATTTTTGTCAACAATAAGTTGGTTGCCTTTGCGATAGCTGTCGCACACCTCTCAGACATTGGCGGGCGTCAGTGGTCTGCTGATGCAGGTGAAGTCTACGAAGAAGGCATTCGCTTTCCTGTTGTCAAACTGGCAGAAAAGGGTGTCTTTAACCCTTGGGTCATGCAAATGCTTGAAGCGAACGTGCGTCAGCCACAACAGGTGCGGGGTGATATCGAAGCGCAGGTTGGAGCACTACGTGTCGCGGATCGTCGTCTGGTTGAAATGCTCGCTGAGTACAACCTGCAGAATATGGATGAAATCGCGAGTGAAATTTTTCGTGCCTCGGAGGATGCTGCGAGGCGCGAACTAAAAAATATTCCACCTGGTGTGTATCACGGTGCTGTCGAGTCAGATGGCTGGGATGAAAAAATACGTGTGCAGGCAAAAATTACCGTTACACCCGATGGCGTGACGGTTGATTACAGTGGCAGCAGTCCGCAGGTTCGGTTTGGTGTGAATGAAACCTTTCACCATGCTTATGCATACACCATCTATCCTTTTAAATGTTTACTCTCACCTGGCATTCCAAATAACGACGGGTTTACCCGTCTATTCACCATGATCGCTCCTGAAGGAACGATTGTGAACGCCAAGCCTCCTGCAGCGGTCGGCGCGCGCCACCTGATCGGCCATCAGTTGCAGGCAGCTGTTTTTGAAGCGCTGGCAAAAGTATTGCCTGATCGGGTTCAGGCCGATAGCGGCACACCCTTGTGGTCAGTACTGATGCGTGGCGTCAATCCTGAAAAAGGTACCTCGTTTTCCAGTATTTTGTTTTTCAATGGAGGCATGGGCGCAATGCGTGATCGTGATGGTCCGCCTGCCGCAGGCTTTCCTGCAAATATTTCCAATACGCCAATCGAAATTGCGGAAATGTTGTCGCCTGTTATTTTCCATAAAAAATGTTTGATCGATGGTTCAGGTGGAGAGGGTTTGCATCGCGGAGGGATGGGTCAGATGGTGTCCTTTGAATCGCGCTGGCCTGGCCGACTCAGAGTATCTCTGTTAACGGATCGCACGCGTGTGCCTGCGAAAGGGATCGAAGGCGGGGCCCCGGGGAGAGTTGGACATGTATTGCTCAATGGCAAACACGTAGAACATCCAAAAGGCGTAGTGGATATGATCGAAGGTGACTCGCTTGAACTCGCGCTGCCAGGCGGTGGTGGATATGGCGTGAAGCTTTGATATAAGTTTTTTTTATTGATATTTTGACGCTCACTCAGTATGCTCAAAGAAATGCCTTGTGGTCTTAGAGCCATATTCGTGTGGTATTTAAATAGGTAATGTATTTGAAACCACCATAATTAAAAGTAGGTAGTTTAGTTAGTCGAATTTTGTTGGTTTATTTAATCCACCATTAGTTGTTGAAATTCCTTCCTCCAGGAGCTCTACATGCAACGTCGTCGCTTTCTTACTCAAACTGCAACTGCCGCTAGCGCAGGCTTGGCTGCAATGGCTGTCCCTGCTGTTGCTCAATCTAATCCTCAGGTTAAGTGGCGTATGGCTACTAGCTGGCCTAAGAGTCTGGATACCATGTATGGCTCTGCTGAAGAACTATGCAAGCGTGTCGGTGAAATCACAGATGGAAAGTTTGAGATTAGAATTTTTGCCGGCGGCGAAATCGTCCCCCCTACTCAAGTCATGGATGCCGTAGGGAATGGCACTGTTGAATGTAATCACACGCTCAGCACTTATTTCATTGGTAAAAATAGCGCCTTGGCTTTTGATGCGGGCCTATCCTATGGAATGAATGCGAGACAGCAAGCCGCCTGGCTTCTGTATGGTGGTGGGCTGCAGAAATTACGTGAGGTCTACAAAAAATACAATATCGTCAACTTTACCTGTGGCAACGTCGGTGTTCAGATGGGAGGCTGGTACCGCAAAGAGATTAAATCTGTCGCGGATATTAAAGGTTTGAAAATGAGGATTGGTGGGATCGGTGGCATGGTCTTATCCAAACTTGGTGCCATTCCACAGCAGATTCCTGCGAGCGATATTTATTCCTCGCTGGAAAAAGGAACTATCGATGCGGCAGAGTGGATCGGGCCTCACGATGACGAAAAGTTAGGCCTGAACAAAGTCGCGCCTTATTACTATGCACCGGGCTGGTTCGAGGGAAGCGGTTCGATCACGACGATGGTTCACGACAAAGCGTTCGAGGCTTTACCTCCCGCCTATAAAGCCGCTTTTGAAGTCGCTTGCAATGAGCAGACTCTCAAGATGATGGCTCATTACGATCAGCTCAATCCTATCGCTTTGCGTAAACTCATAGCGGGTGGTGCAAAGGTCGCGATCTTCCCGAAAGATGTGATGGATGCAACGTATCAGGCCTCTCAAGAATTGTGGAAAGAGTTATCAGAAAAAAATCCTGATTTCGCAGCGATCTATCCCGAGTGGTCTAAATTCCAGCAAAGTGAAGCGAGCTGGTTCCGTGTTGCTGAGGCATCTCTCGATAACTATACATTCTCTGCGCTGAGTCGACGTTAAGATTAGCTGCCCAGTGTTTTATGTGACCAGTGTGAATATGAAGGCTTAAGCGATGGGACATTCAGAGCATTCGGCACGAGTCAAGCCCCAAGGGATCGGGGCAAGAGTGCCGAGAAGCGAAGATTTCAGGCATTTGCATGGTAAGGGTAATTTTGTTGCCGACTTTGTGATGCCTGGTTTGTGCGAGGTTGCCTTTTCTCGCAGTCCTCTCGCCCATGCGCGTATTCTTTCTGTCAGTATCCCGCAGCAATTCCATGGGGTTATTTTTACCAGGGAATTGCTGGTGGGCGCGCACGATATCGTGGCAGACTCCACGCTCCCAACTTATCAAGCTTCATCCCAACCACCTTTGGCGCATGGCAAGGTCCGGTTTGTCGGTGAGCCAGTCCTTATGGCTTTTGCTGCGACCCGTGCGCAAGCTGAAGACATTCTTGAAACCGTCGATGTGCGCTATGAAGAGTTACCCGTGTATGCGGATGTTGAGTCGTCGATGGTTGCGACCGAGCAACTCGTGCACGAACATTGGCAAGATAATACGTTTGTGACGCTTAATGCAGATAAGAATTTTGAGGAGCTATCTGCTCAAGCAGAGGTTGTGGTCCACCGCAAAGTCAGCCTGTCGCGTCAGTGTATGGTTCCAATGGAGGGTAAAGCAGTCTTGGCGTATTGGGATCATCAGGCCGATCAGTTAGTGCTGATCACTGCGACCCAGGTGCCACACTTGATTCGGACTGTGATCTCACAACTGCTGGATCTTGACCATGGTCGAGTCAGAGTGATTTCTCCTGATGTCGGTGGCGCGTTTGGCTATAAGTGTGTTTTGCAGCAAGAAGAGCTGTGTGTAGCCTGGCTGGCAAAAACCTATAAAAAACCTTTCCGCTATATTGAAGATCGCCGCGAGCACTTGATCGCGGGGGCGAATACGCGGGAACATTATTACGAGATGACTGCTTATGCAGATCGTCGTGGCAAGCTGCTTGCTTTGGATGCGAAACTGACGATAGATGGGGGGGCTTACTCCGTCTGGCCCTTTACGATCGGGTTGGAGCCTGGGCAGGCGGTAGGAAATTTGCCGGGACCTTATGCATTCAGCGGCTATCGTTGTGTGACGCGATGTGTTGCGACCAATAAACCTGGCTTTGTTCCGTATCGGGGCGTTGCACGCACTGGCGTGTGTTTTGCGATGGAACTCACGATGAATGCTATTGCATTAGAGGTCGGCCGTGAGCCCTGGGAAATCAGACTTGAAAATCTTGTTCAGCCTGAACAGATGCCATATATCAATATTGCGAATAAACACTTTGATAGTGGCGATTATCCAGCAAGTGTGAGGCGTGCGCTGGAGATGATCGATATCGATGCTGTACGCGCACGTCAAAAAATTGGAGAACCCGATGGTCGACTGATCGGTGTCGGCATAGCAACGTATACAGAGCAATCTGCTCACGGGACTTCTGTTTTTGCTGCGTGGGGTACCCCTCTCATCCCTGGCTTTGATCAGGCCTTTGTTCGAATGACTCCGGATGGTGGTTTGGAAATTCGCGTAGGCGTGCATTCCCACGGACAAGGGATGGAGACGACCTTTGCCCAGATTGCTCATGAAGTATTAGGAATAGACATATCAAGAATCAAGGTCGTACATGGCGATACTGGCCAGACACCTTATTCGAGTGGGACCTATGCCTCGAGATCTTTAGTGATGTCGGGTGGTGCTGTATCGCAAGCTTGCAAAAAACTATTGCCTCAAGTCCTGAAAATTGGCGCGCATCTCTTGCGCTCGCCTGAGACTGAAGTATTGTTTGAAGATGGCTGCGTCATTCAGGGCGAACAGCGTATTTCAATCGAGCAGATTGCTAACGCGTGGTATATCAACCCACAACTTTTACCACCTGATGTAGACCCAAGCGGTTTGGAGACAACGGTTGGTTATAAACCAAAGGTTGACACCGGAGCCTTTACTTATGCAACCCATGCGGCAGTTGTAGCGGTAGATCCAGAGCTTGGTAGCGTGAGCATATTAGATTATGTTGTTGTTGAAGATTGTGGCGTGCTGGTCAATCCCATGGTGGTCGAAGGACAAACGATTGGTGGTGTGGCGCAAGGAATTGGTACCGCTTTATACGAAGAGATGCCTTACGACAGCTTTGCTCAGCCTTTAGCCTCGACACTTGCTGACTATGTCATGCCAGGTGCGACCGAGGTCCCGCATATCAGGATAGAGCATTTCGAGACGCCCTCGCCACACACCGAGTTTGGTGCAAAAGGTATGGGAGAGGGTGGGGCGATCGCACCGCCCGCTGTTATTTTTGGTGCGGTCAATGATGCTTTACGAAAAATAGGGGCTGCAGAACTCTCACATACACCACTTACGCCACGGCGCATGCTCGAGGCGATCGAGGCTGGACGTTTGTCTCGGCTCGCTATTGAGCGGGAGCAAGCATGAAAGCCGCCGCCTTTGAATATCATCGCGCGCTTCAAACCCAGGATGCGCTGAAACTTGCCACTGGGTTGGCGGGTGGCGCGAAGTTCATCGCGGGAAGCCAGTCGCTCGGTCCAATGCTGAATCTCAGATTGTCCCGCCCCTCCCATCTGATTGACATCAGTGACTGTAAAGAATTGAGGAGTGTGGAGTACAGAAATGACATCATTCGTGTTGGTGCCTCGATTACACACGCTGAAATTGAGGATGGTGTCTACGAACCGCTGCGTGGTCATCCACTCCAGCAGGTTGCGGCACGCATTGCTTATCGTTCTGTGCGCAATCGCGGAACAATAGGAGGCAGTATTGCGCATGCCGACCCCGCTGCAGATTGGGTATTAGCTTCGATGGCCTTGAATGCAAATATTGAAATCATGTCCGCAAAGGCTATTCGCGTAGTTCCGATGCATCAATTTATGCTGGCGGCCTACACAACAGCGCTCGCGGATAATGAAATAATATCCGCCATAGAATTTCCGGTTTTGTCTAAGCAAGCGCGTTGGGGATATTACAAGTTTTGTCGTAAGACAGGAGAGTTTGCAGAGGCTAGTTGTGCGGTGCTGTTTGATTCGCATGCCCGCGTTGCGCGCGTTGTGGTGGGTGCACTGGATGGTACTCCGGCAGAGTTGCCACGCATAGCAGAGAAAGTCGCCCGTTCAGGTTTAGCTTCATTAAACCTGACGGATATTATCGATGCTTTGGCAACGATCATGCCTAATAAGGATCTGATTGATCGCAGACTGTACGCGAATGCTGTGTGGCGAAGCCTGGAGCTTGCCTTGGGTCCAGTGGAGTCGATATGAAAAATATTTCTCTTCTGGTCAATGGCCAGAAAGTAGTGAAACAGGTTTCCGACCGAACACATCTGGGAGATTTTTTACGCGAGCAGGTTGGTCTGACAGGTACGCACTTAGGGTGTGAGCATGGAGTGTGCGGGGCGTGCACTGTATTAAGTGATGGCCAGCCTATTCGCTCTTGCATAACCTTCGCTGTAGCATGTGAAGGTAAAGCGATCACCACGGTCGAAGGTTATGCCGATGATCCTGTAATGAGTCTGTTAAGAGAGGCATTCACAGCACACCATGCCTTGCAATGTGGTTATTGCACGCCAGGCATGCTCGCATGCGCACGAGATATTGTTTTGCGTATACCTGAAGCAGATGAGCAGCGCGTGAGGATTGAACTTGCTGGAAATATTTGCAGATGTACTGGGTATGTCGGTATTGTGGCAGCAATACTCTCTGTCTTGAACAATCTTCGTCATCACCCCGATGCTAACGTTCAGGCGCTTCGCCAATCCTTAAGCACGCCGAAGTCGGCAAGCAACGCCCAGGATTTAAAAGAAAAGTTCACGGTTTTTGAAGTTGAGAGTCCTCCATTGACTGCTCAAGCTCAACCAACGATCGAGTCCTCCGCTGCACCGATCACGCAGTCAGCTGTGTTGCAAACAGCATCAGTCAAAAATCTCACGCATATAGAAGATACTTTTGATATTGCATTTGATAGCAATGCGGTCTGGCAATTCATGACCGATCTGCCCGCAGTGGCGGCCTGCCTGCCAGGGGCTGTCATTGAAGCTCAGGATGGTGAGCTGGTAAAAGGTCGCGTAGCGATAAAGTTCGGACCGATGGCGGCGGCTTTTGTTGGTTCGGCAAGGTTAGAAAAAAATGATGCAACCTTCACTGCGTTACTAAAAGGGTCGGGGCAGGACTCTTTGAGTCAATCGCGTGCTTCGGGTGATGTTCAATATCGCCTTCAGACGTTAGGCGCCGCAATGACCCGTGTGCATGTTCAGTTGGCTTATTCTTTGCAAGGCCCTTTGGCGCAGTTCTCGCGTTCAGGGCTTGTGCAGGAGTTCGTTCGGCGGATGATTGCGGATTTTGGAAAAAATGTTTCCGCCCGACTCACCAATCCTGATTTATCACAAGCACTGAATGCGAAGGCAATCCATCCTGCCTCAATTTTGATTGCGCTGATCTGGTCAAAAATAAAACGATTGTTTGGTGGCAAAGTCTAGTTTTTTGAAGTTATTACTGTTCAGTGTTAACCGCCAGAGAGGCTTTTAGCATCCTCAGCGACTTCTGTTCCATCCAGATGTAAGGTGCAGTTTATTGTTTGCACTGTAAAAGGTGCAGCAATATCAACCACTGTGACAGAAGTGTTCGCGATGCGGTGTGGCATCGCCTGTCCGCCTAGATCTACGCAGTTTTCCAGAATTGTCTGGATGACCAGTCCATGACTGACAACAACTAATGGGCCTGGCAATGTTTTGCGAATCTCAACTGCATGATTGAAGGCTTCGATTACCCGTTTTGCAAATTCTTCTCTGGATTCTCCGTTGGGGGGTACTGCAGTGACCGTTGCGGGATCATGGCCAAGGCTGTCATGGCTCTGGCCTCGCCAGTCGCCAAAGTTGCGCTCATGTAATAAGGTCGTTGTAGTGAGTTCTAAACCAGTTTTTTCTGCGATGTACTGAGCCGTTTTATGTGCGCGGGGCATATCACTCGCTAGAATCGCAACTGGCGAATAGTCGGCTATTCTCTGCGCTAAGAGGCGAGCTTGTTCCAGTCCGCGGGGCCCAAGCTCGGTATCGAAAGGTTGGAAAACCCGAGCGGCGTTGAGTAATGTCTCGCCGTGACGAATAAGGATAATAGACATGTCTGGTAATACCTATTTTTGTTGTTTGAGCCTGTTTGAATCATGATGATTATTTTTAACAAGCCATACGGTGTGTTGTCACAGTTTACTTCCGATGGCTCACCAAACCGAACACTTTCTGAATTTGGTTTCCCAAAGGATGTGTATGCAATTGGAAGGCTGGATGCCGACTCCGAGGGGATGCTTCTCTTAAGTGATGAGCCAGGGATGAACACCAGATTACTCGATCCAAAATATGCCCATGTCAGATGCTACTGGGCTCAGGTTGAAAATATCCCTTCGGCCCAGGCGCTTGGGCAGCTTGCAGAAGGTGTTGATATACAAGGCTATCTGACCAAACCCGCAAAGGCATGGTTGTTGGATCCGCAGCCTGAGGTACCCGCGCGTATCCCGCCTATTCGTGTTCGAAAAAGCATCCCTGATTGCTGGATTGGACTGGAATTAATTGAGGGTAAAAACAGACAGGTGCGAAAAATGACCGCTGCCGTCGGCCATCCGACACTCAGACTGATGCGGGTAAGTATGGGAGGGTTAAGTATCGGTGATTTGCAATCAGGGAGCTGGGCAAAGCTTTCACCCGCCCAGCTCAAGTTGTTACTGCTTAGTGATATGCACTAGCCTTGCCAACTTTCCCTCTGAAGACCCAGTATGAGTAGATGGTGTAGGTGAGAATGATCGGTATCAAAAACACCGCGCCTACTAACAGAAACTTCAGACTGTTTTCAGGGGCAGCAGCAGCCCAGAGCGTGACAGAGGATGGCACGATATAGGGATAAAAACTAATCACAAGTCCGATGTAAGACAAAACGAACAGGCACTGCGCGGCGACAAACGGTGACAGTTCATGTTGATTTTTTAAGCCACGATACAGGATGACTCCACACAGCAGGACTAAAGCAGGTACTGGAACAACATATAGCATGGCAGGCCAGGAGAACCATTTGGCCATGAAATGTTCATGCAAATAGGGCGTCCATAGACTCACTATGCCGATCATGGCCATCATTAGTGCTCCGCTAATACGTGCAAGCCGATAAGCCATAGATTGCAGTGGCCCTTCGGTTTTGAGAATCAGCCAGGTTGATCCCAGCAAAGAGTAACCAATTAACAGGGCACAGCCGGTAAGTAGGCTGAAAGGTGATAACCAGTCCCACCAGCCACCCGAGTAAGCTCGTCCTGTAATGTGGATGCCTTGAACCAGCGTTCCAAGTGCAAGGCCTTGAGCAAAGGTTGCTACAACTGAACCTCCAGAAAAGGCCCAGTCCCACAAGTATTTATGATTTTGACTTCTCCCGCGGAATTCTAAAGACACCCCACGAAAGGCGAGTGCCAACAGCATAATGAAGATCGGGGCATATGCTGCGGGCAAGATGATCGAGTAGGCGAGTGGAAAGACCGCAAACAACCCTCCCCCTCCAAGAACAAGCCAAGTCTCGTTGCCGTCCCATACTGGAGCGACGGAGTTCATCATTTCATCGCGTTGTGATTCGTTTTTAGCAAATGGAAACAGGATGCCCACACCCAGATCGAATCCGTCAAGGCAGACATAGGCGATCACAGCAAAGGCAATGAGACCCGCCCATATGAGTGCGTAATCAATATTCATGGTCGCTCCCTTGTTTGTTGTTCATCAACCAAAGCAGGTGGTACGAACCCCGCCGCACGCATTGGAATATCCCTTGAAAGAAGAGACTGATCAGGTGAAGGGGCATCTGACATCAGTCTCAGGATGTAATAAACACCTAAACCAAAAAGCGTGAAATACACAACGATAAAGGCAAGCAGTGAGCCACCAACGGCTGCAGCATCAATCGGCGAGGCAGACTGTGCCGTAGTGAGTAGGTTGTAAACAGTGAAGGGCTGACGACCAACCTCGGTGACGACCCAGCCACACAGTACTGCTATGAAGCCGCTTGGCCCCATGAAAAGTGCTGCGCGATGCATGAGCGGCGTCTGGAATAGTGTCCCTCTGTATCTAAGCCACAAGCTCCAGAACCCAAGGGCCAGCATGAGCATGCCCATTCCAACCATCCCTCTGAAAGCAAAAAAGACGATTCCCATTGGTGGTTGCTCATCTCTTGGCCATTCTTTCATGCCCTGAATGGTTCCATCCAGTGTGTGGGTCAATACCAAACTACCAAGAACGGGTATTTCAACAACGTAATTCATTTTTTGTTCTTTGGAGTCCGGGATTCCAAAAAGAATCAGTGGTGCACGCGAGACTGTTTCATAGTGACCTTCTATCGCTGCAATCTTACGGGGCTGATATTTAAAGGTATTGAGTCCATGCTGATCACCCGCCAGCATTTGAATAGGTGCGACGATCGCTGCCATCCACATTGCCATGGAGAACATCGTGCGAATGGCTTCGGTTGAAAGATTTGATTGCGTAGATTGTGATTCTGATCGATTTTGCTTAAGCAAATGATAGGCCCCTACGCTGCCGACCACGAAAGCGGTGGTGAGGTAAGCAGCCAGAGTCATATGGACCAGTCTGTATGGAAACGATGGATTGAAAATAACCTCTAACCAGTCTTTAACAATGAACTGTCCGACATCGTTATAGCCAAAACCTGCTGGGGTTTGCATCCAACTATTGACAGACAAGATCCAGAATGCGGACATTGCTGTGCCTGTGGCGACCATCAGGGTTGCAAAAAAATGGAGTTTCGGTCCAACCCGTTCGCGACCGAATAGCATCACGCCAAGAAAGCCCGCCTCAAGAAAGAAGGCAGACATAACCTCATAGCCCATGAGAGGCCCTACGACCGGTCCAACTTTATCGGCAAAAACACTCCAGTTGGTACCGAACTCGTAACTCATCACAATGCCTGACACTACACCCATGCCAAAGGCAACCGCAAATATTTTTTTCCAGTAATTAAACAGGATGAGAAATACAGGTTTTCCGGTGAAGAGGTGCAAGCCATTGAGAACAGCTAGAAAGCTTGCGAGTCCAATCGAAAACGATGGAAAAATAATATGAAAACTAACGGTAAAAGCAAATTGCAATCGCGCCAGATTGTGTGCGTCAAACCATTCCATCGCTATTCCCTTTGGGATCCTAAGGACTTAATTTTACTTGTGTTTTATGGCTGTTTGATGGCTTCAAATTTTTTATCGTGCATGACGTCCTCGACTGATTGTCCGGCCCGAACTGCTTGCACCATACCGTCTTGCCGATGAGCGATACGCTCTGCCAGATCGAGTACTTCTTCAATCCTCGCAGCAGGAACAAAAACAGTTCCGCAGCGGTCGGCAATCACATAGTCATCTTCGCTTACCTCGACATTGTCAATGTGGAGGGTCGTGCCCGAAGCGATTTGTACTAAGCGATTGCGGGCACTGATCATCGTCACGCCGCGTCCAAAAACCGGGTAGCCAATCGATTCGCTGCCCTCAATATCACGACTCATGCCATCTATGATTGATCCACGAATACCTTTGATTTTTGAGGCATTAGCGAGAATATCCCCCCAGCACGAGATGCCGTGTGTTCCCCCCGTTATAACGAGTATCCGATCATCAGCTGTAATGCTTGCGATGACCGGCGTGATTAAGTGGACCGTTGGTGCCGTGCCTTGTTTTGGACCGAGTTGAATCGTTGAGGCGCGACCTACGATTTTTGGACAATCCCAGAGCGGACGAATTCCAAATGTCGCACCGGGTAGATTTAAAAAATCCAATGCGTCTGACACGGTGTTGGTGTCAAGTTTGGCGAGTCTTTCAAGCATGAACAGTCACCTGAATGAAATACGGTGTTGATGAGGAAATTCGTTGGAACACGGACGGCGTGTGTGATAAAAAAAATGGCATCCTAGGATGCCATGTTTGTAATTAGTCGAGTTGAACACCTAGTTTTTTAACGAGCGCGCCCAGTCGGTCTGCTTCAGAAAGAATTAATGCTTTGAATTCTTCAGGCGTGCCGCCGACGACTTCACTGCCGATCGCTTCCCAGCGCTTTGCAAATTCAGGATCTTTAAAAATTTCATTCAAGGCAACGTTATATCGGGTCACGATAGCCTGAGGAGTCTTTGCCGGTAAAGCGATACCGTGCCACGCAAAGTAATCGAAGCCTTTAAGTCCTGACTCATCCATAGTTGGCACGTTTGGCAAAACGGGCGAACGCTTGATGGTTGTGACGGCAATAGGGTACAACTGACCTGACTGGATGTATTTGATTGAACCCGCCATGATGTCGCACATACTGAAGATTTGGCCGCCTAACAGATCATTGACTGCAGGGCTCGCACCTTTGTAGGGAATGTGTTGCAGTGGGGCGCCCGACATACTTTTGATCAGTTCTGGTCCCAGATGTTGTGGTGAACCATTGCCGGCAGAGCCAAAACTTACTTTTGTCGGATTGGCCTTCGCATAATCAATGTACTGTTGAAGGGTTTTGATGTCTGAGTTGGCTTTGACCTCTAGGACCAGAGGAAATTTTGAAATCTGGATGACGGGCTCCAGGTCTTTAATCGGGTCGTAGTTCAGATTTTTGAATAATGTCTGATTGACAGACATATTGCCGCTTGCGGCCAGCAAAATGGTGTATCCGTCCGGTTTCGCTTTAGCAACTGCACCACTGCCGATGTTGCCGCTCGCACCTGCTTTGTTCTCTACGATGACCGTTGTGCCGAGTTTCTGACCGAGCGGGACGGAGAGTAATCGCGCCATGATATCGGTCGGCCCACCGGGTGGATAAGGGACGATGAATGTAATGTTTTGAGTCGGCCATTTATCCTGGGCTACGGCAAAAAGTGGAAGACTTGCCAGTAAGGTGCCTAATAAGACTTTTTTAACTTTATTCAAGATCGCCTCTCTCGTGGGTATATTTGGTTCTGCATATCCTGCAATAATGGGCAGCAAGCAGTTATGACAGTATTTTAAGGGATTATTTTGCGACCACACTTTAGCCGGTCTTCAGGTCACGACTCAGACCGCGCCGCTCCCAGAGCCAATCTGACAGATTGGGGGGTCATTCGTGATCTTTTGCCTTATTTGCTTGCGTATAAGGTCCGTGTCTTTTTGGCGATTGCTTGCCTGATTGCAGCCAAATTTGCCAATTTAGGCATTCCTTTGCTTCTCAAGCAGCTAATCGATACGCTCGATATTAAAAATAATGTTGCGACGGCTTTACTGGTTGTGCCGGTCGGCATCATCGTCGGTTATGGCTTGTTGAGATTTTCTGCGTCGATGTTTTCTGAGTTACGTGAAGCCCTATTTTCACGCGTCACACAACATGCAGTTCGGCAAATCGCTCTCGAAGTATTCAAACATTTACACGCACTATCCTTAAGATTCCATCTCAGTCGACAAACAGGAGGTGTGAGTCGCGATATTGAGCGAGGTACGCGCGCGATTCAATCGCTTGTTTCCTACACGCTTTACAGTATCTTGCCCACTATTATTGAGTTCGCTCTGGTACTTGGGTACTTTGCGATCTTCTACGATATCTGGTTCGCAGCAATCACTTTGTCCGCCCTGGTTGTGTATATCGGATTCACCATTGTTGTGACAGAGTGGAGAACGCATTTGCGGCGCACGATGAATGACATGGATTCACGTGCAAATCAAAAAGCCATTGATTCGCTTTTAAATTTCGAAACGGTTAAATATTTTGGCAACGAAGCGTTCGAAGCGCGTCGGTACGATGAAAATTTAATTCGGTATCAAGCGGCAGCCATTAAATCCCAACAGTCGCTTGCGTTCTTGAATTTAGGTCAGCAAGCGATTATTGCTGTGGGTCTGGTTTTAATTCTCTGGCGAGCAACGCTGGGAGTGACGGACGGTTCCATGACCCTCGGGGATCTGGTGCTGGTCAATACACTCATGATTCAACTCTATATACCTTTGAATTTTTTAGGTGTTATCTACCGTGAGATTAAACAGTCGTTAACTGATCTTGACAGGATGTTTACGTTGCTGACCGCGGATAAAGAGGTTGCTGATCGTCCTGGAGCGCCCCTATTGCATATTCAGGATGCCGCAATAGGTCCAGAGGTTCGATTCGACCATGTCAGCTTTCATTACGATCCGAAACGTGAAATTTTGAAGGACATTAGTTTTGTAATGCCCGCGGGTACGATTACCGCTGTGGTAGGCAGGAGTGGTGCGGGAAAGAGTACGTTGGCACGATTACTTTTCCGTTTTTATGACGTTCAATCTGGTCAGATTTTGCTAGATAATCAGGATATTAAATCTGTTCAGCAAACGAGTTTGCGTCAGTCGATTGGAATCGTTCCGCAAGATACGGTTTTATTTAACGACACAATCGCCTACAACATTGCCTATGGTCGACCTGGAGCAACGCAGGACGAAATTGAACAGGCGGCCAGAGCAGCACAGATGGATCATTTCATTGAGCAGCTGCCAGACCGTTACGAGACTCAGGTTGGTGAGCGAGGATTAAAGTTGTCTGGCGGTGAAAAGCAACGCGTAGCGATTGCCAGGACTTTGCTTAAAAAGCCAGCGATGTTAATTTTTGATGAGGCGACCTCTGCGCTGGATTCAAAAACCGAGCGTGCACTGCAAGAAGAGTTATCCGGACTCGCGCGCAACCGTACTACTTTGATTATTGCGCATAGGCTTTCAACAATCGTACATGCAGATCAGATCCTTGTGATGGATCATGGCAAGATTGTTGAGCGTGGAACTCACGCGGAATTGATTCAAGCTCAGGGCGCTTATGCGCAAATGTGGCATTTACAAAAGCGAGAGGCTGTTGAGGTGTAAGCGTAGATCGTTGCGCATAATTTAATATCAGACAAAAAATTTAAAAAATTGAGATCGATATGAAAACAAATAAACGTCACGCAATCATGAGTGGATTGTTTGGTTGCGCTTTAGTTATGGCCTTAACCAATGTATCGGCACAGGAGTGGCCGACTAAGCCTATTCGTTTTATCGTGCCATTTTCAGCAGGGGGTGCCAACGATCTGATGGCACGTGCTGCGGCTGAAGGCGCTTCAAAAGAACTGGGTTATCCCGTCATTATCGAAAACAAACCTGGTGCGGGCGGTAATCTTGGCTCAGCCTTTGTGGCTAAGAGCGCTCCTGATGGTTATACATTCCTGATCAGTGCCGCCGGTGTCATCACAAACAGCATGATCAAGAAAGTGAACCCCTATAAGGATTCCGATCTGGTACCGGTCGTCATGATCGGACTGTCTCCCTCTGTCATCGTTGTTTCGTCTACGTCACCCTATAACAATCTGCGTGAATTCGTCGACGCGTCGAAAAAAGGGCAGGGCTTTAATTTCGCAACGGCAGGAACGGGCAGTACGCCACATTTTGTTGCGGAAATACTGAATACGAAATACGGTGCCAAGCTCATTCCCGTTCCTTACAAGAGTGGTTCAGAAAGCGCTTCGGCCGTGATGGGCCGTCATGTTGAGGGGACCTCGGAAGCAAGCATTGTCGCGTTGCCTCATATCCGTACTGGCGATAAATTCAAAGCACTCGCAACGACTTGGACCAAGCGTTTAACGGTCTATCCAGAATTAGCAACTGCAACTGAGCAAGGTTTTGGTGAGCTGCAGATCGCGCACTGGGCTGGAGTCCATGCACCTGCCGGGGTGTCCCCAGCAATCATGGACAAGCTCGCTGCAGCAGTCGATGCGGCGATGAAATCTCCTGCGGTTGCTGATCGTCTAAAAAACATGGGCATTGAACCTGTCGGTGGATCGCGGGCAGATTTCAATCGTTTTGTGGATGCCGAGCGCGCTCGGTTAGGTGAGGTTGTTCGCGC
>CANCRX010000002.1 GCA_947380655.1 Alcaligenaceae bacterium
AACAAAAGGAAGTTTTGTAATGAGTGCTTTTCTCTATTCGTTGTCAGACCCAACCATCGTTATTTTGTTTGCCTGTTTCGGCGCATTAGCCATGCTGGCATTTGCTGGCATCAAAAAATCAATCCCTTTTTTCAATAAGCCCAGAACGGCTGATGAAATTAAAAAGGCCGATGATTTTCTGATCGCAACGCGTGCAACTGTCATTGCGATGTGCAGTTTGGTATTGGCATTTTCGATGGTAACAGTCATCAGTAATTACAACAAAGCTGAAGCTGCTGCTGCAGCAGAAGCCTCGCTGATCAATAACATGGATCGCATGATGGCTCGCTATGGCGACCCCTCGGTTGCAGCACTGAGGACCAGTCTGATGGCTTACACCCGTTCGATTGTTGAAGACGAATGGCCCTTGCTCAGTCAGGGAAAAGGCAGCGAAAAAACCCGTGAACTCTTTGTTCCAATTTCAAAAGGCGTGATTGCCATTCAACCTGGAGCAGGTCGTCAGTCCGTGATTTATACCGAGATGGTCAAGAAGGCAGATGATATCGCCGAGGCGCGTGAAGCGCGTCTGGAGAGCACCTCGACCTCACTTGCCGATATTTTCTGGTTAATGGTCGGGCTGACATTTAGTGCCATGATCATTCTGGCTTTCTATGTCGAGCTCAATCCTATGCGAATTTTTGGCTTTGCTGTGCAAATGGCTGCATTTTCTGCATTATTGTCTGTAGTCTTTATTTTTGATCAGCCCTTCAATGGCCAGACTTCAGTCAGTACCAAAGCATTCACTAAAACAATCAGTGCGATGCAGGGCAGGTCACAGTAACTCAGTATGAGCGCCATATTGCAGACAGCCGTTTTATACGGCTTTTGCAATCGAGTGAAAAAAACGCGGCATGCCGCGTTTTTTATTTTGTCTGAAATACCTCTACACCCACACCTTCGCAATCAGGGTAGACATCTGGTTTTTCTGTTGAGACGCGGGTGGCCTGAACCAGAGGATGAGCAAGCATGCGTTTGACGATCTCATCGCATAAGGTCTCTTGCAGATGGATATGACCATCTGCAATGATGTCCGCAATGGTCTGACGCATGAAGTCATAGTCGACGACTTCGCTTAATTCATCGTGGCTAGGGGTATTGAGCTCAAGCGGAACATAAAGATCCACATTAACGATGACACGTTGCTCGCCCTTTTTTTCAAAATCGTGGACGCCAATATTCATGCTGATTTCAAAATCTTTGAGAAACAGACGGCGGCAATTGGCTAGGGCTGCGGTAGGCATTGTTTGGAAGGTCATCAGGTATTCTAAGAAGTCAGGAACATGACATCACGTCCCGAGGGTTGAAGGTGTTGACCGCCATCGACATAAAGCGTTGTGCCGGTCACAGCATGAGCACTCGCCAGGTATACAACAGCACGGCCGATGTCTGCAGGGCTAGAAGAGTAACCTAAAGGCGTCATTGTATGGGCTTGCTTGAAACTATCCGCTGTCTGATCGCCTGATACGAGCGTGATACCGGGCGCGAGCCCTACGACCCTGACTTGTGGTGCAAGAGCTTGTGCAAGTAAAACGGTGGCATGATCGAGCGCGGCTTTAGATAGGGTGTAACTTAAAAAGTCCGGGTTGGGGTTGGAAAGCTTTTGATCGAGCAGATTGATCACCACCGCAGGATGAAGGAATGTTTTTCCCGACTCAACTCTAAAGCGGTGCAAATCACGCGAAAGGGCTATCGGCGCACCGACATTGATATGCATATGTGCGTCGAGTTGTTGTTGTGTAAAAGTCTGTGCGGTATCGTAATCAAATAGTGATGCATTATTGACAATACAGTCTGGCAGCCCTAACGAGTGGATGCAGCGATTAATCAGGGTGCTTGTATCTGCCTGAATCGCTAGATTGGCATGAAGCGCGACGGCACGACGCCCCAGTTGCTCGATTAGTCTGACTGTTTCTAATGCTTGTTCTTCTGAATTTCCATAGTGAATAATTAAATCCCACCCTGCCTGAGCCAAATTCAGGGCGATTTCACGCCCGAGCCGCTTGGCTGCGCCGGTGACAAGTGCGATTTTCGTATCAATGGTCATATTTTTGATTTTAACGTGTCAGGCCACTGCATGACTGATAGTTTTGTTTGATGCACTGACTGGACATTTGTTTTGCTGATTTCAATTCTGATGGGGTGAGCGCTTGCGCGGCTTTCAAGGCGGTTTGAATCGTGGAGTTGTCGCCAAGACCCTGGGCAATATCGATCCACATAAAGCCAAGGACACGATCTGCAGGACCCGAGCGCCCTTGCATGAGTAATAGGCCCAACTGCAATTGTGCCTGTGGGTCACCTTGCGCAGCCGCCAACCCAAACCAATAGCTTGCTTTGAGGGGGTCAGGCGCTGCACCTTGCAGACCTTTTAGTTCCATTTGACCCATTTGGTACTGCGCACTCGGATGCCCATTTGAGGCCGCCAGTCTGTACCATTTGATTGCTTCGCTCAGATTGCCGCTCGCACCAACATTTTTTTCTAAGAGGGCAGCCAGGAGATATTGAGCACTTGCGTTGTTGTTCGCCGCTGCCTGACGAAACCAGAACAGCGCGAGATGTTCACTTTTAGTGACTCCCTGACCATTTTGATACATCACGCCCAGTGCCTGTTGTGCGAGCGCATTTCCCTCGGTTGCAAGTTTATTCAGTGTTTCAAAGGCCTTTGAATATTCGCCCGCATCGTAAAACTCTAAACCTTGCGCAACCGTTGGTGGTTTAGTTGCGCAAGCAAATAGGGTGACTAAGCATGCTGCGATAAGGGTGAGCCTCAGGAATCGAGTCATACGATCTTGATCGTGAGGTCAGGTAGTTGATCGAGTTTGCATAATACGACATCCCCTTTGACCACTGGGCCTACATTTTCAGGCGTACCGGAAAAAATGATATCGCCTGCAAATAACTCGTTTGCCTCGGAAAGTTTTGAAATCTGCTCAGCGACAGACCAAATCATTTGGTCGAGAGTCGCTTTTTGTTTGACAACACCATTCACACTGAGGGAAATACTTTCTTTGGAAAAGTTTTTGAGACTAGCCGTTCGATAGATCGGTCCGATTGGCGCTGAATGATCAAAGGATTTTCCAATTTCCCAGGGTTTTTTCTGATCTCCCAGCGCACGCTGTAAATCCCGACGCGTCATATCCAGCCCCAAGGCATAGCCATACACGTGGTCCAGTGCGCGTTCAATACTGATATTTTTCCCGCCCGATTTCAACGCGGCAACGAGCTCGACTTCGTAATGGTAGTTTTTGGTGAGTGAGGGATATGGATGATCCTCAAGCTTACCGGGGGCAACGTATTGAATGGCATCGGTTGGCTTTTGGAAGAAAAAGGGAGGTTCGCGAGTTGGGTCTGATCCCATCTCTCGTGCGTGCGCAGCATAGTTGCGGCCAATACAATAAATACGACGCACGGGGAACATTTCCTTGCTCCCGGCAATCGGAATCAAGACCGGATCGACCTTGAAAGGTGTTTGGGTGATTGCTTGTTGAGCGTGTGTTTCGCTGATTCCTGCACTAGCAGAACCTGCACCAGCTAAAGCAGCAATACCCATTTTGAAGGTTTCACGGCGCGATATTGTTTTCATGGTGATCTCTTTTAATGACTGAACGTATCGTTCAGTAATGGACTTTGAATACGACTGTATTGGCTGACCAGGTCATAGCCATGTCCCATCTGCAACACAGCAAAATCAGCTTGCTGTGGACCAATGATTTGCATACCAACCGGAAGACCTTGCACGTTAAAACCTGCAGGGACTGACAGAGTTGGTAAACCCGCCATAGTTACGGGTACAACGGCCTCCATCCAGCGATGGTAAGTGTCCATTTTCTTTCCCGCAATCTCCTGTGGCCAGTGCGTCTCAGCGATAAAGGGAAACACTTGTGTCGTTGGCATTACCAGGAAATCATATTGTTGAAACAGGCGATTGAGTTCCAGATACCAGGCCGTACGAACTTTAGCGGCACTGAATACTTCGGGGCCGGTCAATTTAAGTCCCTGCTCGATTTCCCAGACGGCTTCAGGTTTGAGCAGTGGGCGTTTTTCAGCAGAATGGTAATGCTGAGCATTGCCACCGGCAAAGGTAAAGCTGCGCAGAGTGACCCAGGCCTGAAAGAGTTGCTCCACATCAAAATTCGGCATGACTGCCTCGACACTGCAACCTATTGTTTTGAAATGTTCCAGCGATTGTTCACAGATATCGAGCATGCCTGCTTCCATCGGCAAATGACCACCCAGATTACCCAGCCAGCCGATACGTTTGCCTTTTAGTTCCGTTTCAAGTGGTTGGTTAAATTTCCTAGGATCGTCCTGACGACGTGTCATGGGAAGTCGTGAGTCAAACCCCGCCTGGACCGATAGGAGCATCGCCAGGTCAGGGATATTGCGTGCCATAGGACCCGTCACACTAAACTGTTGAAAAAATACTTCTTCACCAGGGCCATGCGGGACGCAACCAGGGGAGGTGCGGAAACCAAAAACATTGTTATAGGCTGCAGGTGTGCGCAGTGAGCCCATCATGTCTGAGCCATCGGCGACTGGCAACATCCGCAAGGCCAGTGATACACCTGCACCGCCGCTGCTACCACCTGCTGAGCGGGTCGGATCGAACGCATTACGCGTGATGCCATAGACATTGTTATAGGTATGGCCACCCAGTCCAAATTCAGGGGAGTTAGTACGCCCGATAAAAATTGCACCGCTTGCACGCACATTGGCATTGGCTGCGGAGTCTACTTTGGTCACCTGGCCTTTAAAGATGGGTGAACCATTGGTGGTCACCATATTTACGACCGGTGCGATATCTTTCGGTGCCTGTGGGAAACCATGCAGGGGCCCCATACTTTGACCGCGCGCTAGTTGAGCGTCTCGCTCACGTGCGAGATCTCGCAACGACTCTATTTCTGGTCTTGCAACAATCGCATTGACGATTGGATTCAGTTTGTCGATGTGTTCATGAAATGCATCAAGGACCTCAAGGCAGGAAATTTCACGGGAGTGGATGCGGCGCGACAGGCTGCAAGCATCCATCGCAACGATTGGATGCGTTGAATTAAAGTCAGTAACAGGAGTTTGTGAAGACATGAATCAATGATCCTTGAGGATTTATTGTATTAATGATTTTTGCTTGCGCGTGTTCGACTGACGCGATCAGCAGACCAGAAAGAAATCGCTAATAACAGCGATGACCAGACGATGGCTTCGATGACGATATGGTAGGACTGGTCGATCGCCCAGAGCCACGCAGCGACGACAGGTCCGATTGCACGAGCGATCGTCACAGGAATCGTCAGTAGTCCATTCAGGGCGCCATAAGCATGCTGACTGAGCATTTCAGGTACTACCTGGCTTCTCACGATGGTGAACACGCCATTTGTTAAACCATAGACACCAAACACTGTCGCGAGTAACCAGAATGATTCAGTGTCAGTGAGCAGCAAGCTGAAGACAAAGGGAAAAATACCAACCAGCACAGAGCCTAGTACGCGCATCGACAGGCTAGGTGTAAATCTGCTGACCAGCAGTCTACCTAATACCTGAGTAGGGCCGATCACTGCAATGATTTGTACAACTTCGCTGGTCGTAATGTCTTTTTCTTGAAGCAGGGGATACATGTGAAAGGTAAAGGTCGACATCATGGCTGCATAGATCGTCAGCGCGATCAGAAGCAACCAGAATACTGGACCACGCAAGGCTTCATGCACGATATTTTTATCGCGTGCATTGTTAGCGGCTCTGGCGCTGGCAAGTGAGCTATGCACGACATCAAGTTGAGGGCGAACAAAATGTAAGTAACCTGCAGCACAAATAAGATTGACGGCAGCCAGCGCCCATAGAGAAGTGCGCCAGCCCCAGCCATCGAGCAAAAACTGTTCGAACGGGATGAATACCGTGCTCGCAAAACCACCCCATAACGTAATGCTGGTGATCCCTGAGCGTGATTTAAGCGGTCCAACGCGTCGGGCCAGTATGGCAAACGCTGGTTCATAGAGAATGGCAGCTTGCAAGGCACCGATTCCAGCTGCGAGGATATAGAAGTTAGTCAAAGACTGTGTAAACGACCAGAGCACCATCAGTAATGCGGTCAGCGCTGAGGCGGTGGCCATGACATGCCGCCCATAGCCCCGATCAATCGCGACACCAACCGGATAAGTCAGCGCGGCAGAAATCAGTAAGCCGAGCGTTAAGGCACCATAGAGATCTGATTTGGACCATCCCAGATCACTTTGCATGGCCAGAGCAAGCATGGGGAAAGCGTAATAAAACGCTCCCCATGAGCAAACTTGCCCGATCCCCAGAAAGTGGGTGAGTGCTCTCGGATTGTCTTGTGTCAGCATCCTCAATCCACCAGGCGAATCAGCCCATCGACTGCGATCACGCCATGCTCCTGAATAAACAACGGATTGATTTCAGCCTCGCGCACGTCCACCTCAGTCATCGCTGCAAGACTTGAAAAATTAACGATTGCCTGGGCAAGCGCCTCACAGTCTCCCTTGGGTAAGCCTCTGAAACCTGTGATCAGTTTAGTAATACGAACTTCTTGAATCATTTCATGCGCCTGTGCCAAGGTTACAGGGGCGAGTCTGATTGAAAAATCAGGTGAAATTTCTGCTGTGATGCCACCTGCACCGAGGATGACCGTCGGGCCGACTAATGGATCATTCCGATAGCCAAGGATCAGTTCGAGTAAACGGTCTTGCATTTGCTGGATGAGCAAACCGTCAATACGCGCTGTGGGTGAGTAGTTTTTGACGCTAGTACGAATTTCCTGCACTGCTTGAGCTAATGCCGCATCATCCTTTATACCGATTTTGACTCCGCCTGCTTCGGTTTTATGGGGCACGTCGCGTGAGGAAATTTTCACTACGACCGGATAGCTAAGCTGGTGTGCCGGCTGATCCATTGCTACGAGCTGCGATGCAGAGACTGATATACCGAGTTTGGAAAATACCGTACTGGCTTCGTGCTCAGTCAGCAGCCCGTTGCGAGGCAGTGCAGTGGGCCATCCAATAGGCTTGAGTTGTTCAGGGGCAGCGCCGCGGTTTTCAAAAAATACCGCTAACGCATCTGCACAAGACTCTGGCGTTCTGAATGCGGCAACCCCCGCTTTTTTTAGTAATCCGAGCGAAGTGGAGGCTTCCGGTGCGAGGAATACTGCTAGGGGTTTGGAATCGATTTTGTTAGCTTCCACCAGAGGTTTGACTGCAAGCTCTGGATGAAATTGTGCTGAAGATCCCACTACGCTCAGAATGGCATCGCACCAGTCTGCTTGCATGAGTTGCTCGAGTAGATCTTTGTATTGCACACTCGTTGCGGCAAGTGTCAGATCAATAATAGACGTTTCGCGAATCTTCATGCCACGCGCAGCCATGTGGGCAATAAAGGAGGGAGGTGGTGCTACGGCAACCATGCCAAGTAAGCCAAGGTTGTCAACAACAGTCGCCGCTCCTCCACCTGTTGTGGTGATGACTGCCACGCGCGCTGGAGTCGGGTGCGCAGGTGTCTGGCCTAAATATTTTTGTGCGAGAGGGGCAAGCTCAAAAAGTGTTTCGAGATTGCGCACACGCATCACACCATGCGCACGCAAAAACGCATCCACCGCAACATCATTGCCAGCCAGCGCTCCCGTATGGGATTGTGCGAGTGAGTCGCCTTGCTCTGAACGCCCAATTTTGTAGGCAATAACGGGTTTGTTTTTTGCACGTGCCCGTTCAAGCGCCTGCCCCAGTTGAGCTGAGTCGCGGATGGTTTCTAAAAACAGCAGGATGACTTTTGTATGCTCGTCGTCTACTAACGCATCAATGACTTCGCCAACGGTGACATCTGCCTCGTTGCCAACTGAAACCGACTTGGCAAATCCAAATCCTCGCGCGTTGGCCCGGGCGATCAAAGATCCCATCATTGAGCCACTTTGGGAGACGAGACTGAGTTCACCCGCGATCAGGGTCTCTGCCTCAAAAGCTGCATTGACAGAAATGATCATGCCACTATGCAAGTCCGCCACGCCAATACTGTTGGGGCCAATAATGCGTAAACCAAGTTCTTTTGCCTGTGTGATCAACGCGTCTTGAACGGCCATCCCCTGCGGTCCCGTTTCTCCAAACCCATCGGAATAGATCGTCACGACTTTTGCGCCAGCCCGCGCCATCGGCTCAAGTAAAGGGATCACGAGTTCACTAGCCACCATCACAAAGGCATGATCGATCGGACCCGGAAGATCAGATAAATCCGCATAGGCTGGTTCGCCCATGATTTCTGTCTGTGTGCGGTTGATTGGATAGATTTTTCCGTTAAAACCATGTTTTCGCATAAACCTCATAGGGCGTGCAGTATTTTTTTGCAAATTACCCGAGGCACCAACAAGCGCAATGGCGCGAGGTGAAAAGAGGGCTTGTGCGAATTCTTCTTTAGTCAAAGGCACGGCTAAGGGTCTCCAAGTGCTAATTTTTATCTCAATCCGAGAGAATAATGGCATTTTGGACACGTTCTGTGTTGATTCTGCGGGTCTCATTACAAATTAACGATGCAGAACATACTCTGTTTAGCTTAAGATCAACGGATAGACACCACGGAAATAATTTTATGTGGTTGATTTGTATATTAAAATTTAAAAAACCCGTTGACGGGTATCCATTACGGAGACAAAAAATGTTCAAACTTTCCGCTATTTCAGCACTGCTCGCTGTGGCAACAGCTGCCGCTCCAGTTATTTCTTTTGCCCAGGACAAAATATCTGGTGGCGTCGTCAAAATCGGCGTTCTCACTGATATGTCGGGAGCTTATTCAGGCAATGTAGGTCCGGGTTCTGTTTTAGCGACAAAACTGGCGATTGAAGACTTTGGAGGAAAGGTAGCTGGAAAACCGATTGAAATGGTTTCGGCAGATCATCTGAACAAAGCCGATGTGGGTGCCAGTCGTGCGCGTGAGTGGATGGATCGCGATGGGGTCGATGTTGTGACTGAATTGGGTAATAGCGCTGTTGCACTGGCCGTGATGAATATCGCCGCCGAAAAAAATCGGATCACGATGGTCACCGGTGCAGGAGCGAGCCGTATTACGGGAGAAGATTGCAAACCTAATAACGTAATGTGGGTCTACGATACCTACACATTGGCTAAAGTTGGAACCTTGCCACTGGTACAGGCTGGTGCAAAAAAATGGTATTTCGTGACGGCCGATTACGCATTCGGGCATTCGCTTGAGGGTGATGGGATGCGCTTTGTGAAAGAGGGTGGGGGCGCAGTTGCTGGCTCCTCACGTTACCCTTTTCCGGGTAATGATTTCTCCTCTTTTCTGATTTCAGCTCAATCCAGTGGTGCCGATGCGGTCGCTTTTGCGAGTGCTGGTGCCGATCTGCAAAATGAAATCAAGCAGGCCAATGAGTTTGGTTTGGCAAGCAAGCAAAAACTGGTAGCCATGTTAATGAGCATTACAGATGTGCATGGCGTTGGACTGGAGGCCGCCAAAGGGATGAACTTTGCAGAGACCTTCTATTGGGATATGGATGACGAGACGCGTAAGTTTTCTCAGCGGTTTTTTAAAGAATTAGGAAAAATGCCAACTGCCTTACAGGCTGGTCAGTACTCGGCCGTTCTGAATTATCTGCGTGCCGTTGAAAAATCCGGTTCAGATCAAACCGAGGTCGTTATGAAGACTCTACGTGAGATGCCAATCCATGATGCGTTTGCGCGTAATGCGAAACTGCGCCCTGATGGCAAACTAATTCATGACACGTATCTGGTCTCGGTCAAAACACCACAGGAGTCTAAGGCCCCTTGGGACTACTACAAAATTGTCAAAACAGTTCCAGGTGATCAGGCCTTTATTCCTCTGTCGGATAGCCAATGTCCCTTGGTTAAAAAATAGTCATTTCGCGAGTACAACATGAAGCATGATGAACGGCTGCTAAATAAGTTGTCAGCCTACGTCAACGCGGACGAAAGACTGTGTTGGCGGGGCAGGCACGTGGATACAGAATTTTTGATTGAAGTTGATCGTGATCAGTACCTCATATCAATCAAAAATGGACACATTGAGTCTGTACGCAAGGGCGTATTTGCGCAATCGGAGTGGCGTTTTGCTTTGCGCGCCTCCTCCGATGCCTGGACTGCCTTTTGGCAAGCGCTGCCTGTGCCTGGCTATCACGACATCATGGCGATGCTGAAATTCAAAAATCTGAAGATGGAGGGTGACTTGTACCCGCTGATGTCTCACTTGCTTTATTTTAAAGACGTGCTGGTCAGCGTGCGTGCGACGGAGGGTCAGGATGAATAGCCCCTTGAACGCACCGTCAGCCGTGAGAGTAGAACCTATTGTTGGCCGATATATGCATTTGCATTTGAACGGCCAGGATCATCGCGTGTACGTTGAGGAATCTGGCTCAGGGGTCCCTTTACTCTGTTTGCACACAGCCGGTTCTGACACGCGTCAATATCGGGCTATTCAGAACGATCCTGAGATTTTGAAAGAGTTTCGTGTCATTGCTTTTGATCTTCCCTGGCATGGAAAATCGTCGCCACCTGAAGGATGGCAAAACAATACTTACCGCCTATCCTCAAAAGATTATGCGGATGTGATCATTGCGGTCTCAGAGGCGTTAGCACTTGATCAGCCGATTGTGATGGGGTGCTCGATTGGTGGGCGGATTGTGTTGCATCTTGCCCTCGAACATCCAGAAAAATTTGGTGCCGCGATTGGTCTGCAATCTGGTGCGCACGTCGACCCGTATTACGATCTCGAATGGTTGCATCGCTCTGATGTGCACGGTGGTGAGGTCTGTGCAGGGATTGTTTCTGGCCTGATCGGACCCTCCAGCCCTTCAGTGCAGCGCTGGGAAACCTTATGGCATTACATGCAGGGCGGTCCAGGTGTCTTTAAAGGTGATTTATTTTTTTACACCGCAGATGGGGACATCCGGGATCGCGTTAAACATATTGATACGCATCAATGCCCGCTATGGCTGCTGACTGGCGAGTATGACTATTCCTGTACCCCTCAGGACACTGAGTTTTTGGGAAAAAACATACCCGGTGCCCAGTGGCAAATTATGCGAGGAATGGGGCATTTTCCGATGAGCGAGGACCCTGAGACCTTTCTGACTTATCTCCAACCCGTCTTACACCAAGCCGCGGCGGCACGTTCAAAAACAACTAAAACTTGAATTAAGGTCTGAAGAAAGTTGGTGTGTCAGGAGTCTGGGGCTCGAACACCCTACAATCAGGTTAGATTAGCCTGATTCATTTAATTTATTCATGAAAAAATTACTTTGTCGCCTGTGGACCTTTGCGCAGGAGCCTCGTGCGTTACCTTGGATCATTCTGGGCACAGGTTTCTGGCTAGGATGTCTATCCTGGGTCAGACACTTGCATTTGCCAGATGAGGGCAGGTATGTGGGCGTCGCCTGGGATATGGCGCGTGCCGACAGTTTTTGGGTGCCACTGCTCAATGGTCTGCCTTATTTTCATAAACCACCGCTTTTCTACTGGCTGAACGATCTCTCGTTTATGCTTTTTGGTGTGCATGAGTGGTCGGCACGTATGCCTTCACTTTTAGCTGCCTGGGCGAGCTCAATTGCGCTGTATCTGTTTGTACGCAAGCATAGAAGCGTTGCTGTGGCAACTATAACGCTGGCAGTATTGGTGACGATGCCTTATTTTTATGGCGGCTCACAATATGCCAACCTTGACATGCTGGTTGCGGGGATGATCTCTCTGACCGTACTTTCAGGTGCTGAGGCGGTGTTGCGAAGCGAGTCAGGTCAATCCTGGCGGACGATGTCTTTGTGCGCCGCGTTCTTTGCTGCGCTGGCGATTTTGTCAAAAGGATTGATCGGGTTGGTGTTGCCTGGAGGCGTATTGTTTTTCTGGCTGATCCTGACCGGACGCTGGCGCAAGCTCGGTGTGCTGCTCTGGCCACCGGCGCTACTTGTATTTGCCCTGGTTGCTGTACCGTGGTTCTGGTTGATGCAGCACACCTTTCCTGGTTTTTTTGACTACTACTTCATTCATCAGCAGTTCGAGCGTTTTGTTGGTGAGTCATTTAACAACCCACAACCTATACTTTTTTATGTTCCTGTTGTCTTTGGGATGACACTTCCCTGGTCCCTGGGATTGCTAGGCTTGTTCAACAAGTCATTCTGGAAAAGTGAGTCAGCGTCTTTTTCCGTGCTGATGCTGATCTGGTTTTCAGTGATCGGCATTTTCTTTTCAATCCCTGCCTCAAAATTGATTGGTTACGCCTTGCCGACATTACCGCCTCTTGCCGTGCTGATCGCCGAGGTATTGGTTCGGACGATGCAAGGCAAATGGTCCGATCAGGCAACGCGTGCAGTAGGGGGCTGCTTTATTGGTGCATGTATTGGTTGTCTGATCGCGATCGGTGCATTTCGTGTGACTCAAAAAGACAGTGGCTATGAGATGGGTCAGAAAATCGCAGCAAACATCAAACCTGACGATACGCTGGTTTTTTTGTTGAATTTCCCTTTTGATCTGGCTTTCTATGTTGGTGCTAAACAGCCTGCCTGGGTGGTTGAAAACTGGCCTGGCCTGGTTAAGCGCGACAACTGGAGAAACGAACTGGCAGATGCTGCACTTTTTGATCCTGTTGTAGGATCTCAAACCTTGGTGAACGTTGAGGCATTCGTTCCCAAGTTATGTGCAACCGATAACAAGGTATTCTGGATACGTGGTGACTCTGATATGCCGCTCTACTGGGGTATTTTGCGTGACCATCCAGCATTTTTTGTTCAAGGTAATGGCGGGACCGTCTGGAAGTTAACAACGGATCAAAAATTCAAAACTGAGTTTTGTCAGGCTGTTAATTAATTAATCATATGGGGGGGCAACTCATCACACGTATTGAAATGCCTCAATCCGGATGGTTTATTTAAGTATTTGTTTTTAAACCAGTCGTAACAAAATATCCCTGAGGGATAAACTATCGCTGGTTACTAGGGGAGGGGTGCTGGGGTGACTGATGGGGCTCGAACCCACGACAACCAGAATCACAATCTGGGACTCTACCAACTGAGCTACAGCCACCACAGAACCAGAATTCTAGCATGTTTAAAACACTTTTTGATTTGGATTCCATGCCCACGTTTCATGAACTGCTTTTTCACTATTGGCCGCACATCATTTTTGTCGTGTCCGGGGCTGCCAGTACGGTGGCTGCCCTGCATGCCGCGATGACGAAGAAAGATGTCAGGGCCGCGACGGGATGGGTGGCCTTTATTTTGTTTTCCCCCTTATTTGGCGCCTTGATTTATGCCATAGCAGGGATCAACCGGATTCATAAAATACGTGTGACCCAACAACGCTCTGGGACATCCTATTCTCAGGATGTCATCGAGCATGTGCAGGTGCACGACATCGTGGCTTATTCCGCACCGCAATTTTCCAGCCTAAAAACTTTGGGTGATCATATTAGTGACTTTCGTTTGCTGGGATGCAATGAGATCCACTTATTATCAGGTGGCGACGAAACTTATCCGGCGATGCTCCACGAAATCACGCAGGCCAAGTACTCGATAGCCTTACAGACTTATATTTTTGATCATGATCAGATTGGTCAGCAAATCGCTCAAGCGCTGATTGACGCAAAAAATCGTGGTGTTGAAGTGCGTGTGCTGATCGATGCGGTCGGTTCTCGGTATTCGCATCCTCCGATCATAAAAATGCTGACCAAGGCAGGGGTGAAAACAGACTTGTTCTTGCGTCCGGCGTTTGGTTTGAAACTTGTTTACGCTAATTTGCGCAGCCATCGCAAATTGCTGGTGATCGATGGTGTGCACGGTTTGACGGGAGGTATGAATATCCGTGAGAGCTTTACCTCGAGCGTAGCAAAAGAGAACGTCACCCGCGATACGCATTTTAAAGTCAGTGGTCCGATTGCGCATCAGTTGATGGTTAATTTCGCTTTGGACTGGCAATTCACGACACAGGAAAGACTAAGCGGAGAACTGTGGTTTCCGAAAAAAGAAGTTGTCGATTTGCTCAAGGATGGCGTCCCTCTTCGTTGCATCCTTTCTGGCCCTGACAATACCCTTGGCAATAATCAAAAAATGATTCTCGGGGCCTTGTCAGTCGCTCAAAAACACGTCCGGATTCAGTCGCCTTATTTTTTACCTGACCAGTCGCTGATTGCTGCGCTGGCCACGACTGCTCGCCGTGGCGTTGTGGTGGATATCGTTATCCCGGGGGCGAATAATCTTAAGTTGGTTGATGCGGCGATGTCTGCTCAGCTTGATCAGTTGGTCAATACCGGATGTCGTCTATGGCGATCAACCGGTACCTTTGATCATTCGAAATTGATGACTGTTGATGGTGTCTGGTGTTTTGTCGGATCTTCAAATCTGGATCCGCGCAGCCTTCGCTTGAATTTCGAGCTCGATCTTGAGGTCTACGATCAGGAGCTAGCGACTAAAATCGATCAAAGAATTGATGGCGTCATTGCTGACGCAATCCGGATCACGTTGATTGCGTTGAACAAGGCGCCTTTCTGGATAAGACTGCGTAATAAGATTGTTTGGCTGGCTTCGCCTTATCTTTAATTCTGGTTTGCCTGACTAAAGATCATACAGACCGGACTTGAGCAGGCTATAGCGGTTCCTGTGGACAGAAACGGATCGCTCGGGTGCTCGGGGTCGAGCTCGATCGGTACCATCGTATCTGTAGCTTCGTTCAGCATCCACAGGACTTTTTGATTGGGCGACAGCGTGCAGAACCTCGGCGTCTGACCGAGCGAGGACTGTGCGCGGACAAAATTGATCCGTCCATTATCCGGATCAATTTTAAAGACTGCCACGCTATCGTCCCCCCGGTTTGATGAGAACAACCATTGACCATTTGGATGTACAAAAATTGCTGAAGCACGACTGTCGCCCGTGTAGGTGTCAGGAAGTGCACTGAGCACTTGAATCGGATGCAGCGCACCGCTTGTCTGGTCAAACCGGTACACGGTGACTGTTGAGTCAAGCTCGTTGACGACATAGGCCATGGCTTGGGTAGGATGAAAGGCAATATGGCGAGGACCTGCGGTTTCCCGGGTCAGCACAGACCCTTGCTCCGTTGGAGTCAAGTTGCCGTTTTCAAAGGTAAAACTAAAAATTCGATTTAAGCCTTTGTCAGGAACAAGTACAAATCGCCCCGTTGGATCAAAGGGGTTGAAATGTGGTTTCCCGAATTCTTGCTCAACGCGGTGTGGCCCCCGCGTGCCAGATAGTATTTCAATCTGTTTGACACTCCCCAGGGTGCCATCAGGATTGACGGGTAATACCGCTAAGGCGCTGCTCCAGTGATTGGAAACAATCAGGAATTTCTCTGTCGGATCTAGCGCCAGATGGACGGGGTTTTTGCCTTGGCAGTCTTGTTGTTGTAGGAGTGTGAGGTGTCCTGTTATTTTGTCAACGTTAAAGGTGCTGACATATTCAAGATCGCCATGCACGCTATAGAGCCTGTCACCTGCGCGATTAAGTAACAAGTATGAAGGGTTTTCTAACCCTCCCACTAACTGAATGCGTTCGAGTTTTTGCTGATCCGCAGAAACTGCAAAGACGCTGATGCCTTCGCCACGTGCTTGGCGCTCACGTGAGGTTCTAGAGCCTACGTATGCAAAGATCATTACGGCATACTCAATGGGTCAATTGTCGGATCGGCGGCCGGTGCAACCCCCGCTCCCTGTATCCCATGACGTGTCATGGATTCTTTGACGCGTCCTTTTGCTTTCATATCCTCTACAAACGTGCGCAGGAACAAGGCGGCCTGTGGGCCTCGGTCTTTCGGCACACCCATGGCTTGACGGATCACCATGAACCGTTCGTTGAGCATTCGTACACCTTGTACGTCGCGCGTATCCGCCTCCAGTTGTTGTTTCACCCCTGCCGCAATTTCAAAACCATCTTTTAGAAAGGTTGAAACAACGGCCTGAGAAGAGGGCGCTCGCTCAAGCTGGGCTTGTTTGATATGCCGTGTCAGAAACAGGTCGTAGGCGCTGCCTTTGCCAACAACGATACGATGGCCCGGTACGTCGACTTGAGCGTTAGTCCTGATGGGTGAGTGATCTCTTACCAGGTAGAAGCCTTCAATTAATACATAGGCTTCAGTAAAGGAAATGTCTTTACCGCGCTCAGGATCTACAGCAAAAAATCCGATATCGGCTCGACCAGATTCAACGGTTGCTACGGATTTACCGGCCGTTTCATTTACGATTAGTTCGACCGGAACACCAAGACGTTTCCCGAGTTCAGTTGCCAGATCGATCGAAATTCCGAATGGTTTTCCTTGACTGTCCAAATTAGCCAGCACGGGATTGCCGATATTGAGCGACGCACGTAATACGCCCGTTGGCGCGAAGGCTTTAATCATTTCTGTTTCCATTGATTGAGACTCCAGATTATTTTTTTGCGTGTTTGGTGTTGCCGTTTGGGCGATGATTATGTTTTGAGTTGAATTATTTAGCTCTGTCGCTTGGCTCGCATTGACAAACATGGCGATCAAGAGCGCTGTCAGTGTTGTGATCCATTGCATATATCTTAAGTCTTCATTGAGAATGAGAATAGTTGTTAGTCCGCATGTCTTTCGGGCCACGAGCAAAAACTGAGGTTACCTCGGCGCAGGCCTGAGCGACAAGTTTTGTCTCCTAAGTTTAATAATGTGCTAGTTTATGAATTATGAACAATTCACCGGATGCACACTCACAAATGACCTATCACTCTTCGTTTAGAAAAAGTATTCTCGCGGCGGCTCTGATGGGTGTCTGTATGCTGTCTTTTGCCCAAGGTAAACCAACTGGCTCGATGGCCATGGTCAATGGTGTTTCTATCCCTGAGACCTTATTGGTCCAAAACGTCAACGCTAACCTTGCACAAGGTCAGAAAGATTCGCCTGAGTTGCGTCAAGTGATTAAGGAAGAGCTGATTAATCGTGAGGTGTTATCTCAGGAGTCTGCTCGGCTTGGTTTGGATAAAACGACCGAGGCTCAATCCCAATGGGCACAAATGCGTCAGACATTTATGGTCGAACTGCTCCTCAGTGATTTGATGAAACGCAGTCCAATAACAGATGCTGAAATTAAGGCAGAGTATGATCGTCAGATGGTCGCGTTAGCGGATTCGCAGCAGTACAAAATAAGCTTGATTGTGCTGCCAACAGAAGACGCGGCAAAGGCGATGCTTGCCAGGTTGCGCAAAGGAGAAAATTTTTCCAAGCTCGCGACTGAGCAATCAATCGATCCTAGCAAGAAAGACGGTGGCAACGTTGGCTGGGTATTGCCCGCGCAGATTTTGCCTGCCATCTCAAACGTGATGATCAATCTAAACAAGGGAAGCCTGGTTGCCGCTCCGATACAAACGTCGGCGGGTTGGAACATCATCAAACTAGAGGACAAACGTCCATTTAAAGCCCCGACCTTTGAGGAGGCAAAAAACGACACGCGTCAGTTGCTTCTGCAAAAGCAAAGATTTGAGTACGTAAAAAAATTACGTGAAGCAGCCAAAGTTACGCAGTAAGGGTGGGGTAGTCACTCTGCAACCCGATAGGAGTATGGGATGAAATATTTAGATCATTTTTTCAAAAAACTGATTTGCATAATCATTGCCTGCACGGCATGTTCATCCTATGCACTTGATTTGCCGGAAATTAAATCAAAGGGTGAATTGCGTCATCTGGGTATCAGATATGCTAATTTTGTGACCGGTGCAGGCGATGGTCTTGATGTTGAAATCATGAAGGGTTTTGCACGAGAAATTGGGGTGAACTATCAATTGGTCTACAGCGATTTTTCTACAATTGTTCGAGATCTTTTGGGTAAAAATGTATCGCTGTCCGCCGGTACAGTGGAGCTCACAGGTAACTATCCTATCCTTGGTGATGTGATTGCCGCTGGCTTTACTGTTTTGCCTTGGCGAGAGCAAATACTCCTTTTTTCAGAGCCAACATTCCCATCACAAGTGGTCCTGATTGCAAGAGCGCATTCAGCGGTTCAGCCTATTTCTGGCTCTAAAAATATAGAAGCAGACATTAAGCAGACCAAAGCACTAATCGGATCCAATAGTTTGCTTGTGATGGAAAAAACCTGTCTGGATCCAGGCAACTACGGACTCAGGGATCAGGGCTATGACATACGCCCTTATGTAAAGAGCACCAACATCAATGAAATGGTGCCTGCATTACTAAACGAAGACGCTGATTTGTCTTTGCTTGATGTGCCAGATTTAATGATAGATATAAATAAATGGGCGGGGAAGTTCAAAGTGCTCGGGCCAATTTCTGATGATCAAGTGCTGGCCACCGCTTTTCCCAAGGATGCACCGCTGCTCAGAGAGGCATTTAACCTGTACTTGCAAAAAATTAAATCAAACGGCACATACGGTCAATTAATAGACAAATACTACCCAGGGATACGCAAGTATTTCCCCAAATTTTTCGAGGCTTACTGACGGATGAAAAAAAACTCAGTTAGCCTGCCAGAGTTCCTCAAACACCCATCTGTTTTTCTGGCACTCATGGTGTTGATTTTTTATCAGATAACACTGATCTACAACGCCTACAGGTCTCAAGATCAACTCAGAACAGCCGCCGACGCAAAATATGTTTCCGAGTCTAAACAGGTTGCAAATTTAATTAGCCATTTTTTTTATGAACAGAGTCGCTTTGTTAATAATGCATCGCGCAGTCAGGAGGTAGAAAACTTCCTAGCCAATAAGGCTCTTGGCATGTCGATGCAATATGGTTTGAGTATTAGTCTGGATGCGGTGGAGGAGAGTTTTAAGAAAAAATTATCACTCTCGGACTCCTTTGGTTTACCTACGTATCGGAGGATTATTTTTCTAGAGGAGAGTGGCCGAGTCGTTGTTGATATTCATTCGCAAGAAAAGGATAAGTTACCTGTTGTTGATCAATCTTATCCTGATGGCATTACGATCGATACCCGGCAGGGGTTGATTGTTGCGCAATCCCGTGTTGAATATCGGGGTGTGCCGCAGGGAAAGGTAATAACCTTTACAGATTTAAGCGTGCTGACTTATTTTTTCAATACGCGTGCGCAAGAGATTGTAACGAGTCAGATCTATCTGCAGTTCAATGCGAAAGACATTCTCTTAATGACTTATGGAGATATGGACGTTCAAGTCAATCCTATTTTGTTGAGCCTCAATAAAAATGTACCTCTCCCTTTGTCGGAAGTTGTTCAGTCAAGCCGTATTGAGGTGACTCGGGATGAATTTACTGTTCTGAAAACAGACATAACAGATACGCCATTTTCAATTGTTTTTCTGGTGCCGACTGCTACGCTCTACAGTCAGATCACCTCAAACGTATACCTTTTTTTATCTGGTATTTTTCCGGTATTACTATTCATCTCCTTGCTCATTTTCTTTAAATTACGGTTGCGTACCAGACAGCTTGAAGCAGACGTGATTGAAACAACAAAAAGCAAAGACGTATTAAGTGGAAAAAACGACTTATTAAAAGAAGAGATCGCACGTAGAGTGGCGCTCACCGAAGACTTAAGGAAAAGTGAAGAGCGCTATAGAAACTATATCGAACACGCCCCTGAAGGTATCTTGGTGCTCGATCGTTTGGGCATGATCATTGATGTGAACCCGTCTTTATGCAATATGACCGGCTACCTCAGAAAAGAGCTAATTGGCCAGTCAGTTAAAGTGCTCGTAACGCCTGCTGAGCCAGAGTATTTGTATAACTTGATTACGCGTGGAAAAGACTTGGATGCCGGCTCAGATGAGTTGGTTTTTCATAAGCCGGATAATAAGCAGTCGATCGTGAATATGCGGTTTATTACTTTGCCTAATGACATGGTCATGTGTTTTTGTTTGGATATCACACAGCAAAAACAGGATGAAGAAAAAATTCATCACCTCGCCTACTACGATGCATTGACTAGTTTGCCCAACAGGCGCCTGCTGAATGATCGTTTACGCCAGGCGATTGTGTTGAGCAGTCGAACCAAAGAGTACGGTGTTTTGATGATCTTGGACTTAGATCATTTCAAAAATTTGAATGACACGATGGGTCATGACGTGGGTGATCAGTTGCTTGTCATGGTGGCCGCCCGAATTAAAGCTTGTATGCGTGAAAATGATGTGGTGGCCAGATTCGGTGGTGATGAATTTGTGATTTTGGCCGAGCATTTAGGAACCGACCCGTTGGTGGCTGTTCATGAGGCGGAGAAGATTGCCAATAAATTGCTTAGGGATTTGAATAACCCGTACTCGCTTGAAAAAGCAAAATCTGGTTATCACATATCCAGTAGTTTTGGATTGTCATTGTTTGTGGGTCAGACAGACGGGGTCGAAACGCTACTCAAGCAGGCTGATTTGGCTCTGTATCAAGCCAAGAACGCTGGGCGTAATGTTTTCAGATTTTTTAATCCCCAGATGCAAGCCACAATTAATGAAAGTACTGCGATGGAAGGGGCTCTCAGGAGAGCGATAGAAAATAAGGAATTACAACTCTATTGTCAGCCGCAAGTCGATGAGAATGAGAATGCGGTAGGTGGTGAAGTATTGATGCGATGGCTACCTCCCGATAGCGTCCCTGTCACACCAGACAGATTTATTGCCTTGGCGGAAAGGTCTGGCCTGATATTGGAAATAGGCGAGTGGTTACTGGGGCAGGCGCTGGAGCAATTGAAGATCTGGCAACTTAAGGATATGACCAGATCCTTAACCCTATCGATCAATGTCAGCGCCAAGCAGTTTCATCAGCCTAATTTTGTAGAAATAGTGACTGCGCACCTCAAAAAACACGAAGTTAATCCCGAGCATTTAAAACTGGAATTAACTGAGAGCTCTGTTTTGGAGCGTGTTGATGAGGCGATTGATCGAATGTCACGGCTTAAAAAGCTTGGTGTGAGATTCTCCCTGGATGATTTTGGAACCGGCTATTCTTCGCTGTCCTATTTAAAGTTGCTTCCTTTGGATCAGGTGAAAATAGATCAGTCCTTTGTTAGGGACATCGGCATCGATAGCGATGATGGTGCCATCATCCGTGCAATTATTGCCATGAGCCAGTCACTGGGGCTTGAGGTGATTGCTGAGGGTGTGGAAAGCTATGAGCAGAGAGACTTTTTACTGAAATACGGCTGCAAGCTCTACCAGGGTTATTTGTTTGGCAGACCCGTACCGATTGAAACGTTTTTGGCTGCCTAAGGCTGATTAGGTCAGGCAAAACGCATTATGCCTGCAGGTGTGGTGCCGCCTACTGGAGTCGAACCAGTGACCCACGCCTTAGAAGGGCGTTGCTCTATCCAGCTGAGCTAAGGCGACAACGACCGTTATTCTAACATTCCGTTGTATCGTGTCGGTATGTCACAACTATTTGTCGTTCATCCAGATAATCCTCAGCCGCGCTTGATCAAGCAGGCGGCTGAGCTCATCCAGTCCGGAAAGCTTGTTGCCGTCCCGACGGACTCCAGCTATGCCGTGGTGGCACGCCTGGATGACAAAGCGGCCGCGGATGGATTGCGTCGTTTGCGTGGACTCGATGACCGTCATCATCTGACGGTGTTATGTCGCGATCTGGCTGCGATCAGCCATTTTGCCAAGGTTGATAATGCTCAGTATCGTTTGCTCAAGCACGCGACCCCTGGGCCCTGGACCTTTATTCTGGAAGCGTCGCGCGAGGTGCCGCGCAGGGTTTCACACCCCTCGCGTAAAACAATCGGTATTCGTGTGCCAGATCATCCTGTGACGCTGGCGCTGCTTGAGGCGGCGGATACGCCCTTGTTGTCAACCACCTTGATTCCTGAAAATGAAGATGAGCCTCTCAATGAGCCCGAGTTGATTCGAGAGCGTTATCAGCATGTGCTTGCCGCAGTCATTGATGCAGGCGCTTGCTTGCTGGATCCGACGACAGTGATTGATTTAACGGGCTCTACACCCGAGGTCCTGCGCCGTGGCAGAGGAGATCCAGCGCTGCTTGGGCTGGATTAACAAAATTTACATACTATTTGAACCACGACTTTTGGCCTTACAGGATTTAATATTCATTTCATGACTGAAATTCTTAATACTCTTGCGCTTTATGCCTTTCCGGTTGTGTTCGCTATTACGCTGCATGAGGCAGCGCATGGCTATGTTGCCAAAATGTTTGGTGATCCAACGGCCTCGATGGCTGGCCGCGTAACGCTTAATCCTTTGCGTCATATCGATCCGATCGGAACGATTGCTGTGCCGGTCGGCATTCTGATTGCTTCAAGCGTGCTGGGCGGTGCGCCGATGTTGTTTGGCTGGGCAAAACCGGTTCCTGTCGATTTTGGTCGTCTGCGCCGGCCTAAAAAGGACATGTTGTGGGTGGCCCTGGCAGGGCCAGGCGCCAATCTGTTGATGGCAATTGTTTGGGCCTTATGTTTCAGGGCATTGATTCAAGGCGCTGGTCCTGAGGATTTCTGGGTACAAATGTGCAGAGCCGGAGTTAATATAAACTTAGTTTTAATGTTCTTGAATCTCCTGCCCATTCTGCCACTTGATGGCGGTCGCGTGCTGTTTAGCCTGCTCCCTAATAAGCTAGCCTGGGAGTATGGCAGGCTCGAGCCCTATGGAATGCTTATTGTCATTGGCCTGTTAGCCACTGGCGCGCTGTCGGTCATCCTGGATCCGCTGATTGAGTTGGGCTACGCATTTTTGCGACTTTTTCTATAGCTGAAAGGCTGACTTGGGCTGCAAAAGTGTCAAGTCGTTTCAACCTGCGTTATTTCATCCGTAATCCGTTAAACTTGCGGCTTATTTAATCTTGGTGCAATTGCGCCTTTACAAGCGTTCTGGATCCTCTATATGGCATCGTCAATTTCATCTACCCAAGGACCCCGTTTTCAGGGGAGTATGGTTGCACTGGTGACACCGATGCATCCGGATGGCAGTCTTGATCTGGAGAGCTATCGCTCGCTGATTGACTGGCACGCGGCCGAAGGCACGGATGCGCTGGTTGTGGTGGGTACCTCGGGTGAGTCGCCCACAGTGAATGTCGACGAGCACGCTGAGCTGATTCGTATCGCAGTGACCCATGCTGCGGGCCGGATGCCGGTCATCGCAGGTGTCGGTGCAAACTCCACGAGCGAAGCGATCCACTTGGCTGAGCATGCCCGCAGCGTTGGTGCGCAGGCTGGATTGTCGGTGGTCCCTTACTACAACAAACCTTCCCAGGAAGGCATGTATCAGCATTTCAAAAAGATTCAGGAAGCTGTTGATCTTCCGACCATTCTTTATAATGTGCCGGGTCGTACCGTTGCAGATCTTGCACACGAGACGGTATTACGTCTGGCCCAGGTTCCTGGCATTGTCGGGATTAAGGATGCGACGGGCGATATCGGTCGCGGCGCCTTGTTGATTCGTGATTTGCCAGCAGACTTTCACGTGCTGAGTGGTGATGACGCGACTGCCGCAGCACTGATCCTGCTGGGTGGTGCGGGCAATATCTCCGTGACTGCAAATATTGCACCGCGTGCGATGCACGATCTGTGCGCAGCTGCGCTCGCGGGTGATGTCCACGGCGTGCGTAAAGTAAATAATTTACTGGGTCCTTTGAACAAACTGCTGTTTGTCGAAGGCAATCCGGTTCCGGTTAAATGGGCTCTGGCTCAGATGGGACGTATCAAATCAGGTATTCGTCTGCCTCTGGTCGAGCTCAGTGCTCATTTTCACGCTCCCTTGCGTGCAGCAATGGTTCAGGCGGGGTTGCTCTGATATGAAAAGTTTGATGCGTCGAAAGACTGTTTATGCCGCAGCGTTACTCTCTGCTGCGTTAGTGCTCCAGGGTTGTTCAGGTTTTCGCAATATGCTCAACGGCGATGACTCAGTTGACTACAAGAGCGTAGTGCGTTCTGATCCGCTGAGCATTCCTCCTGATTTGACGCAAGCAGCCAGCGACCCACGTTATCGTGCGCCAGCTTCTGGCACAACGACTTTCTCGCAGTTTCAGCAAGCGGGTCAAGTTAACGCCAAAGGCGTTCCTTCCTCACAATCCGCTGTACTGCCAACACGTGCAGACATGCGTGTAATGAGAGACGGTGATTTGCGTTGGCTGGTGGTTGACATGCCTCCTGATAAGGTCTTCTCACTGACTGCGGATTTCTGGGTTGAAACAGGATTTTCTTTAGATGTGACGGATCCCAAAGCCGGTCTGATGATTACCAACTGGGCAGAAAACCGGGCGAAAATCCCAGAAAGCTTTATTCGTGAAGCCCTTGGCAAAGTACTAGATGGTTTGTGGGACAGTGGCACCCGTGACAAATTCCGTACCCGTATTGAACGTACCGGTAATAATCGCACTGAAATTTATATCTCCCATCAACACATGGAAGAAAAAAATTACAGTACACAAGGTCAGGTGGATGTTCGCTGGATGAACGGTAAAGAAGACCCAGGTCTGAATGCTGCGATGCTTGCGCGTCTGATGGTGTTCCTGGGTGAAGATGTCGACGGTGCCCGTAAGAAAATGGGCCAGGCGCAGATGGCTAAGCAAGATGCTCCTGTATCTACACCAGAAGGTGACAAGAGTGCCCTGTTGATCGCAGAGTCTTTTGACAGAGCGTGGCGTCGTGTGGGTGTTGCACTCGACTCAGGTAATTTTGCTGTGGATGATCGTGATCGCGCTGCGGGTGATTTCTATGTCCGTTATGTCGATACGGATACAGGGATGAAACGTGAAGATCCTGGTTTCTTTAGCAAGCTCTTTGGTGCTAAGGATCCTGCGAAAGCGCCTACATACCGCTTGCATCTGACTGAGCAAGGTGGCAAGACTGAAGTCACTGTGTTTGATGCTGATGGTAAGCGTGATACGAGCCCGACCGCACAGCGAATTTTGGGTGTGTTGTCCAGCAAGTTGTAATGAGGTAAGACCTGTCCGCATAATCGCTGACAGGTTTTAAGGACAGTAAGCAGCTAAAAAAAACTGGCTCGGGACGCATATCCCGAGCCAGTTTTTTTTTTGGTAAATTTTTATTGGAAGACGTAAGAATGTTTGCGATCAACCACTTAGTCTTGTTCAGAATGTGAAACTAGTATCAAGGTGAAAAATAAAAAAGTACTGGTCCTGAATGCAGGATTGAGGCCATTCCATTGTTGCGATTGCCAAGAGGCGAACCACTCACCCCCAATAACGATAAAGCCGAAATACCAGACTGCCAGACCAAGCAACGTTCCAATGAAAATCCATTTTTTTGATTTTTTAAACTCCACTGGATTTTTGCTATGAATCAATAGTTTTAAACCGCCAAGCAACAATAATATTCCAGTCAGTACTTCACACAGAATGATCATTGCATACGAAATTTTCCATATAAACGGGTGATTGATTGCACGAGATTTCAGCGTACTATCTGGAAAAATACTATCCATAGTCATCACGTGCTCAACAAGCAAATAGTTTGTGTTGTAGTCAGTGATGTTTTGGAATCCAGCTATCAAGGGATACGCTGAGATCATGATGCAAATAAGCGCTTTTGTGAGCCTCAGTTCAAACATATTTTTGCCTTGTTTTGCCTTGTTTTTGATGTGAGCTATATTTTGATATGAATAACTAACAAAAACCGTGCGATCCATGCACTGAAACGGTGCGATGCAATGATCTGATCTTTACTTTTCTTGTTGTCTTTAACTGGTAGTTTGTGGCACAGTTATTGCTCTGTTTCAAACAAGTGTATAACGCTTGAATTCAATGCGTGTCGATGAGTCATTAATGCCAGTTATTCAGGATGTTCAGTCGCAACGGGCGCAAGCAGTGCAAGATGAAATAGAGCCTTCAGGATCCTGGACGGCCCGGTTAAATCTCGACTTTAATATTGATCCCGCTCAATACGTGGGTGAAGATTCTTTACCTAAGACACGACTAGGTTTTCAGCATGTAGGACCGTTGCGGATTCAAAAAGCACTTTATCCCGAGGGCGCGTCACCCTGTCATGCGATTATCGTTCACCCCCCGGGTGGCATTGCAGGCGGCGATCGACTCGAAGTCCTTGTCAACAGCAGAGCCCATAGCCATGGCTTGGTCACTAACCCCTCAGCAACCAAGTGGTATGGCACGGACTCCATTGTGCCTGCATCCCAATTGATTGAGATTGCGTTGAATGGAAAATTTGAATGGCTCCCGCAGGAAACAATTGTTTTTAATCAGGCGCGTGTGCGATCGGATATACATGTGAAAGCCTCCGAGGATGGAGCCATGATTGGCTGGGATCATTTGATTTTTGGTCGGCACGCCTCGGGTGAAACATTTAGCGCAGGCAATTTCAATCAGACCTTGCGTATTGAATTGGATGGTCAGGAGGTCTGGCGCGACAAACTGGTGTTGCGCGGAAGCGACCCACTGTTTGCTTCCCCTATCGGTTTGCGAGGACATCATGCACTTGCGACGGTCTGGGCCGTATTGCCGCAGAAAAAGTCATGGGACGAGCAAATTATCCAGAACTTACGCGAACAGACCTGCGTTCAGGGTGAGCAGGGCATTGTCTGGTCAGTTTTGCATCCTCGTTTACTGGTCGGTCGCGTGCTGGCCAATCCTTTAAATTTAAAGTCGTTGTTGCATCATGCATGGAATTTTTTACGTCCACAAGTTTTAGATCGTGTAGCGGTTGCCCCGCGTTTATGGGCAACATAATCAGTCGCTTTCAGGAGTAATAATGGATTTGACCCCTAGAGAAAAAGACAAGTTGCTGATATTTACAGCAGCACTATTGGCCGAACGCCGTCAGGCGCGTGGTTTGAAATTGAACGTGCCTGAGTCGATTGCGATGATTTCAGCTGCCATCATGGAAGGCGCACGAGACGGTAAAACCGTTGCAGAGCTCATGAGTGCGGGGCGCAATATTTTGAGTCGTGCTGATGTGATGGAGGGCGTCGCCGAAATGATTCCCGACATTCAGGTAGAGGCGACTTTCCCCGACGGCACCAAGCTCGTCACCGTGCATCAACCCATTCAGTAAGGATCGACGATGAACACCACTCCCATGATCCCGGGCGAGATGATTGTCACGCCAGGTGAGATAGAAATTAATGTTGGTCGCAAACTCATTCACGTTTTAGTAGCGAATACAGGGGATCGCCCTGTACAGATTGGTTCGCACTATCACTTCGCCGAAACCAACGGCGCGCTGCGTTTTGATCGCGCGCTTGCAACAGGTTTTCGCCTGAATATTCCTGCAGGAACGGCCGTACGTTTTGAGCCTGGTCAGGAGCGTGAAGTCGAATTAGTAGAGCTTGCCGGTGACCGCGTGGTCTATGGCTTTACAGGTGCTGTGATGGGGAGCCTGGACAAATGAAAATTTCAAGACAAGCCTATGCAGAGATGTTCGGCCCCACCACAGGTGATCGCGTTCGTCTGGCCGATACTGCCTTATTTGCGATGGTAGAAAAGGATTTCACCATCTATGGCGAAGAAGTTAAATTCGGTGGCGGTAAAGTGATTCGTGACGGGATGGGTCAATCCCAGCGCATGAGTAAAGATTGTGTAGATACAGTCATCACCAATGCGCTCATCATTGACTGGTGGGGGATTGTTAAAGCTGATATCGGTATTAAAAATGGACGTATCAGTGGCATCGGTAAAGCAGGTAACCCAGATATTCAGCCAGGTGTGACCATCGTGGTCGGCCCTGCGACCGAAGTCATCGCTGCCGAAGGCATGATCGTGACCGCTGGTGGTATTGATAGCCATATTCATCTGATCTGCCCTCAGCAGATTGAAGAGGCTCTTAGTTCCGGAGTCACGACGATGATCGGTGGTGGTACGGGTCCTGCCACAGGGACCTTTGCAACAACCGTCACACCAGGCCCCTGGCATATCGCACGCATGTTGCAGGCGATGGAGTCCTATCCTATCAACATTGGTTTGCTCGGAAAGGGTAATGTCTCGCTGCCTGGTCCTTTGCACGAGCAAATCGATGCCGGTGCCGTGGGCTTGAAACTCCACGAAGACTGGGGTTCGACTCCTGCTGCAATTGATAATTGCTTGAGTGTTGCGGATGATACAGATACCCAAGTTGCGATCCATACGGATACCCTTAACGAGTCGGGATTTGTCGAAGCCACACTGGATGCCATTAAAGGTCGTGTGATTCATACCTATCACACCGAAGGTGCAGGGGGCGGACACGCGCCCGATATTATTCGTGTGTGTGGCGAGTCCAACGTATTGCCATCCTCGACCAATCCGACGCGTCCCTTTACGATCAACACCCTTGATGAACATCTGGACATGTTGATGGTTTGCCATCATCTGGATGCCTCGATTGCTGAAGATATCGCGTTCGCAGAGAGTCGCATTCGCCGCGAGACAATCGCTGCAGAAGACATCCTGCATGATATCGGCGCGTTTTCAATGATCTCCTCCGATAGCCAGGCTATGGGCCGAGTCGGTGAAGTGATTATGCGCACCTGGCAGACTGCACACAAAATGCGTGAACAGCGTGGTTCGATGAGTGAGGCGGGATTCTCAGATCCGTCTACCAGTGATAATGCACGGATCAAGCGCTACATCGCCAAATACACCATCAATCCTGCGATCACGCATGGTATGGCAAAAGAAATCGGTTCTGTCGAAGTCGGTAAATTCGCTGATCTGGTGCTGTGGCGTCCCGCGTTCTTTGGTGTCAAGCCCTCTACAGTCATCAAAGGTGGGATGATTGCGATGGCTGCCATGGGCGATCCGAACGCTTCGATCCCGACACCGCAACCCGTTCATTTCCGTCCACAGTTTGGTGCGGCACAGAGCGCGATTGCCTCGAGCTGCATCACGTTCTTGTCTGGCTCCGCGATTCACAAAGGTGTGCCACAAGAGCTCGGTCTCAAACGCCATATCGCTCCTGTTCAGGGGATGCGCAGTTTGACCAAGGCTGATATGAAGTTGAATGCAGCCACACCAAAAATTACGGTGAGCCCTGAAAATTACAAGGTCTATGCCGATGGTGTGTTGCTCGATTGTCCGCCAGCGAAAACCTTGCCAATGGCACAACGTTATTTCTTGTTTTAATAATAATGGCTATTACTCTGACTCAACAGCGTGCGTCCAACGATCCGGTATTGCATGAGCAAACGCACGGCGGGGTACAGGCCTGGCCAGAACCCTGGCCCGTGCTGGAACTCTCCTATGGCGATCGGCAACGCTCGCGCCTGGCCGCCATGTTGCCAAATGGTAAAGCGGTCGCTGTCATCCTCGCACGTGGTGAAATTATGCAGCATGGTGGTGTGTTGTGTGGAGAGCAAGGTGAACGTGTGGTGGTGAAAGCTGCCGTCGAAGAACTGATGCGTATCCGTGCCAGCAATACCTTCGAGCTGATGCGTATCGTCTACCACCTCGCGAATCGTCATGTACGGGCTATGCTTACAGCTGAGGCGGCATATATCGAACCTGATAGCGTGTTGGCCGACATGGTGCGCAGACAGGGTGGCTTGGTTGATCTGGTGCAAGAAGCCTTTGTTCCAGAGGGTGGAGCGTATTCAGCGGGTCATGGTGCCACGGGTCATCAGCACCATCATCATGCTGATGAATGCGGTGATGTCGCGCGCGATGAGGCAATGGGCAAGCTCGGTGAAGAGCTCTCCATTGCGGCGCATGCTAAGAATGCATCCGCTAACAAGCCATGACACATACCAATCCGCTTCTGGCCGCATTGCATCTGGCGAGTCCTGCACTGCCTGTTGGTGGTTTTGCATACTCGCAAGGTCTTGAGCAGGCTGTAGAAGATCGCTGGGTGACGTCAATGGAGCAGGCCTACGTCTGGATCCGTGATGTGATGGTGCTCAGTCTGGCCAGACAAGAATTGCCGTTATGGCTGGCGAGCCATCGTGCAGTCATCGCGCAAGACTGGCTGGCATTACGCGAAGCGAATGCTGTTCTGTTTGCGTTGCGTGAAACTGCAGAGTTTCGTCTGGAGTCAATCCAGATGGGGCATTCAATGGCCAAGTTGTTTAAGCAATGGCAGGGCGGAACTGCACTGCTTGAGTTAACCGATCTGAACTGGGTTTACCCTTCAGCACATGCTGCATTGTCAGCGGTATCAGGCATCGATGAGCAGATGGCCTTGACGGCCTATCTATGGAGCTGGGTAGAGAATCAAAGCATTGCAGCCGTCAAAATTATTCCCTTAGGGCAGATTGATGGGCAGATTTTGTTACATCGTTTGAAAGCTGATATAGAGTCGGCTATTCAGACAGCGTTGTCGATCACAGCTGAAGATATTGGCTCAGCTGCGGTCGGACTTTCCATTGCAAGCGCTCGTCACGAATCACAATACAGTCGCTTGTTTAGAAGTTGAAATCAATCCATTCATATTTTTAAATAAATTATTCAGAGAATTAAATAATCATGCAAACATCCAATCCATTGCGCGTCGGTATCGGTGGACCAGTCGGCTCGGGTAAGACCACACTGGTCGAGGTGCTCTGCAAGCGCATGCGCGATCAATACAAACTCGCTGTCGTGACTAACGATATTTACACTAAGGAAGATGAGCGTTTACTGGTTGCAGCCGAGGCCTTGTCTGCAGATCGCATCATGGGGGTGGAGACTGGTGGCTGTCCTCACACGGCGATCAGGGAAGACGCCTCGATCAATCTCGAGGCGATTGATCGCATGCAAAAACGCTTTCCGGATCTGGAACTGATTTTTATTGAATCAGGTGGCGATAATCTGGCCGCGACCTTCAGTCCTGATTTGTCTGATTTGACGATCTATGTGATTGATGTTGCCGGTGGTGAAAAGATTCCCCGCAAAGGCGGGCCTGGCATCACGCGCAGTGATTTGTTAGTGATTAATAAAACAGACCTTGCACCTTATGTCGGTGCCAATCTCGAGGTGATGCGTCACGACACTGCACGCATGCGCGGAGAGCGCCCCTGGGTGATGACCAATCTCAAGAGCGGTGACGGACTTGATGAGGTGATTAAGTTTATTGAAAAGGCTGGTTGCTTGAAAACTAGTTGATTAATAACTTGAACGCTTTTGTGAACATTAAAGAAGTAACGTAACTTTTCGTTACTTCGGCTTACTCAGCGCTACAGCTTTTGATTGTATTTTTTGCAAGAATTTGATCTAGCTCAATTTGAACTTTCTGAATTGACAGGATTACTTTATTGTACATACAATTAGGCTGTTGAATGATTGTCGAATTCGATTCAGTTAAAAATGAACGCAATATTCGTGACAGAGGCCTGTCATTTGATCGCGTTCAAAATGTTGATTTAACTAAAGCACTGATTGCAGTAGATGACAGGCACGAATATGGAGAAAACCGATTTGTAGCGCTCTGTCATCTTGATAGGCGGTTACATGTTTTATGTTTTACGGAAACATTAAATGGAATACGTGTCATCAGTTTTCGCAAAGCCAACAGAAGGGAGGTCGCTCGCTATGACAAAGAAAAAATTACTGACAAATCGTGACGGCGAGGTTAATGACTTGTCTGATATCTCAGAGGGCGTTTTTAAGCCCGCTGAAAAAATATTGTCTGCATCACTATTAAAGAAAGTGGCTGTGCGTGGTCAGCAAAAATCGCCCGTTAAAGACCGCATAACAATCCGCTTGTCTCACGATGTTGTAACAAAGTTTCGTGCAACGGGTGATGGATGGCAAGCAAGAGTTGATGCTGCACTGAAAGAGTGGCTAAGCACCCATCCGTCAGCGATTTGATTAACAATCTAAATCGCCACTAACCCGCCATCCACCAGATAAGCGCTCCCTGTGCAAAAGCTCGAGTCGTCGCTTGCTAGAAATAGCATCATCTTGGCGACTTCGTCCGTGCGTACATAACGACCATACGGGATGGTCGAGAGAATGCCTTTCTTGGCTTTCGACTCATCCTCGGGGGTGAAACCGTGCTCGATCTCACGCATCATTCTGGATTCGACGGGTCCCGGATTAACGGTATTGACTCGTATTTTGTCTCGTGCCAGTTCTACGGCCGCTGTTTTGGCTAAGCCCATCAGCGCATGTTTGCTTGTGACATAGGGGCCTGCTTTACCTGCCCCCACTAATCCAGCAATCGATGAGGTCACTACAATGCTTCCACCACCGCGTGCGCGCAGCAGTGGTGCGGAGTGCTTGATGGCCAGCCAGACGCTGCGTACGTTGACTGTCATCACTTGATCGAATTCCTCTACCGAGCATTGTTCGAGCGTTTTCCCTGCAGGTCCTGCGATTCCCGCATTGGCTAGCACGACATCGAGGCCACCAAAGTGTTTAACCGCTAATGACATGAAGTCGCTGACCTCTTGCTCGTTTGAAACATCTGCTACAACGCTTACTGCATGTGTACTGCCAAGCTCAGTGAGTAGCTTTGCGAGGGTTGACGGGTCACGATCAACCAGAACCACATGCGCTCCCTCGCTAACAAATAGTCGAGCGGCCTCTCTGCCAATGTCGCCTGCTGCACCAGTGATTACGCAGACTTTATTAGAGAGTCGGTTCATGATTATTTCCTGATCAAATGAATCCAGCCTGCATCCAGCCAGTCGGCTAGTGCTTCTACAGCCTCTTGCGAGAATTTCTTTGCTGCAGGATGACTGCCCGCGAGCATACGTTCATCGGCGAGTATTTTTAAACCCGCCTCGGCATCGACTGCCGCAACCTCGCCATTGATAAATAATTGTTTACCACGGTAAAGCATGCGGGTGCGGCGATCTAGTACCCAATGAGTATAGGGCTTGTCCTCATCTTCGTCGTAATTATCTTCATAGCCCTCAAAAACGGCTGCCTGATTCGGCTCCGTTAACCAGCAACCCAAAAAGCGGTGCGCGAGTGCTTCATTGAACTGGATTTTTGAGACTGCTTTGACCGCTGTCTGAATCAGGCCGTCAGGAATTTCAGCTGGATGTGAGGTTGCAGCTTGTTTGGGGTCACGATATAGAGCCTCTAATTTAGGACCAGGCAGGGGAGGTTCACCATAAGGACCGCTCGCGAGACCCGCACGTGCGACGATCTGATCGGCGGCTGCTTCGAGCATGCCGCGTGCAAGCGCAGCCTCATCTGGCGCACGAAAGCCGATCGAGATCGTCATGCATTCGTCGAGTGCTACACCGTCATGTGCGGCCTGAGGTGGCAGATACAACATGTCGCCTGGTTCAAGCACAAACTCTTGCTCAGGTATAAAGTCAGATAAAATTTTCAGTGGTAAGCCGTCAACCAGAGACAGGTCGCTCTGTTGTCCAAACTGCCAGCGGCGACGTCCGTGGGCCTGCAATAAAAACACATCGTAACTGTCAAAATGTGGCCCTACGCCACCACCGACAGTTGCCAGACTGATCATCAGATCATCGAGTCGTGCATCCGGTACAAAGCGGAATTGATTCATCAACTCACAGGCTGCATCGTCATGTATATCAACGCTTTGTACGAGAAGCGTCCAATCCGGAGTCGATGCTTTAGGCAGGCGGCTAAACGGGCCACAATCCATTTGCCATTGATCTTTTTCACGCTGTATCAGACGGGACTCCACATCGTCGCGCTTACTCATTTTTTTAAGTGCAGCAACAGAGATTGGTGATTTGAAATCAGGGATTGCCTGTCTGATAAGCAGAGGTTTTTTCTGCCAGTAGGTTTTCATGAATTGTGCTGGAGTGAGACCGCCGAGCAGTGTGAGTGGTTGATCAGGATTCATGAAATGTTTAACCATTAAGTAAATGAGATGTCGATCTGATTGGTATTTGGCTTTTCAGTCCATCGATCACAGCAAAGTCAGGATAAGACCTTCAAGGCAGTAAGTTCTTTAATTGATACAGTGCATCTAAAGCCTCTCGCGGGCTCAGCGTATCCGGGTCGAGCGAACTGAGTGCTTGTGTGAGCACCGAGATCGCCTTGGCACTCTCGGCTGCCTCTTGTGCGGCGGCATCATGATCAACGACCTCACCAAACAGGCCGAGTTGCGGTGTCGGTGCACCTTGTGATTCCAGTCTTTCCAATTCGCGCGAAGCATGGCGGATCACTGCAGCAGGAATGCCTGCACGTTGTGCGACTTGAATACCGTAGCTACGACTAGCCGGACCGTCTTTCACTTCATGTAAAAACACAATTCCGGCGGGGGACTCTGCTGCGGCAAGATGCACGTTGGCTGTGTTGGACTGCTCGTTGGGCATGCGTGTCAGTTCAAAGTAATGCGTGGCAAACAAGGTGAGTGCGCGGTTATGTGTCACCAGACGTTGCGCGATCGACCAGGCGAGCGCCAGACCATCGTAGGTCGAGGTGCCTCGGCCGATTTCATCCATCAGGACCAGACTTTGCGAAGTACTGGAGCTGAGAATGGCGGCGGCTTCGATCATCTCCATCATGAAAGTTGAGCGTCCACCTGCCAGATCGTCGGCTGCACCAATACGTGTGAAAATCCGATCGATCGGCCCGATGGATGCAGACCGGGCAGGAACAAAACTTCCAATACGTGCCAGTAAGGTAATCAGGGCAACCTGACGCATGTAGGTGGACTTACCGCCCATATTGGGGCCGGTGATCACCAGCAGCGCACGGTGCGCATTGAGCACACAGCTGTTAGGGGTGAATCGTTCAATCGAACGCTCGACAACCGGATGGCGACCCAGTTCGATTTCAATCGCAGTCTGCTCCGTCAAGATCGGGGCGACCCAGTCATTTTTCTGGGCATGGTGTGCCAGAGCCACCAAGGCATCGAGTTCCGCACAGGCAGACGCGCATGCGGCCAGTGCATTGACCATCGGCGATAACAAATCCAGAACCTGATCAAATAGCCACTTCTCGCGCGCTAACGAACGATCCTGTGCCGACAGTACTTTGTCCTCCCATAGTTTGAGCTCAGGCGTGATGTAGCGCTCGGCGTTTTTGAGTGTCTGACGTCGTCGATAATCTTCTGGAACTTTGTCTGATTGCGCGCGACTGACTTCGATGAAAAAGCCGTGTACGCGGTTGAATTCAACCCGTAAAGTCGAAATCCCGGTGCGCTCGCGTTCACGCGCTTCCAGTTCGAGCAAATAAGTGCCGTTGTCCGAAGAAATCGAGCGCAATGCGTCGAGATCTTCATCAAATCCCGTCGCAATCACGCCACCATCACGCACCATGGTGGCGGGCTCTTCTGCGATTGCACGCGTCAGCAACTCATGCATGCCCTCTGGCGGCAACAGCAGACGTGCCGTCTCGATCAGGCGTTGCCCCAATTTTTCTTCAGTATTAGCAACTGTATTTTCAATCGCGCTAAATATGTTTTTTTGAAGGTTGGGCAGTGCTGCCAGGGCATCGCGCAAGCTCGCCAGCTCTCTCGGACGAACCGAGAGGAGTGCAATGCGTGTTGCGATTCTTTCCAGGTCGGGTAGTTTGTCTAAATCTGTCCGCAAAGATTGCAAGATAGATGTAGCGTGGAGTAATTCGCTATTTTGTGTGCTTGCACCCATCAAGCAGCTAATCGCTGCCTGGCGTGCTTGCACGGGTGTGTTATCACGCAAGGGATGATGCAGCCAGTGGCGCAACAAACGGCTTCCCATCGGCGTGCAACATGTATCGAGTATCGAAAAAAGAGTAGGGGATTCTTCTCCGGCAAGCGTGCGTGTGAGCTCAAGATTGCGGCGCGTTGCAGGATCCATTAATACATATTGGCTCGCACGGTCAGCAACGAGCGTCTGGATATGCGATAAGGCATGCGTTTGCGTGCGACCCGCATAGCGTAATAAGGCGCCAGCCGCACAGATCGCGGCGGGCAGGTCATCGACATCGAAACCAGACAACGATTGTGTTTTGAAATGTGCAAGCAGATGAGCATGAGCCTGCTCGGCTTCAAAATGCCAGGGCGGAATGCGTGTTGCTGCAGTTTGCAGTGTGAAATCAAATTCTGCATCATCGGCAATGATGATCTCTGCAGGGTCAATCCGATGCAACTCTGAGTCGAGTGCTTCGGGTGCGCACTCAGTAATTTTGAAAGAACCGTTCGCAAGATTTAACCAAGCGATACCTGCTCGCAGTGATTTGCCGCCTTTGCGAGGGATAAATACAGCGGCCACGCAACGATCTGCTTTCGAGGGTAACAAGGCCTCATCTGTCAGCGTTCCCGGTGTCACGATCCGCACAATTTTGCGCTCAACCGGACCCTTGCTGGTAGCGGGATCGCCGATTTGCTCACAAATCGCAACCGATACGCCTTGCGCGACGAGTTTTGCCAGATATTGTTCAGCCGCATGATAAGGCAGTCCCGCCATCGGGATTGGCACACCATTGGATGAGCCGCGTCGTGTCAGCGTGAGGTTAAGCAGCCGCGCGCCCCGCTCGGCATCCTCATAGAACATTTCATAAAAGTCGCCCATACGATAGAGCAACAACAGTGGACCCGCCTCGGCTTTGAGGCGGTGATACTGCTGCATCATCGGTGTATGGTTGCTAAGATCGATCTCGGCGATTTCGTTAAGGCCTTGATTTTTCAAGGTTTATGCTCTCTCATTCATTGCTGATCATTTGCGGATAACGCTCTACTGCGCCTTTTGCCAGCACACCTCTTTGCTCAAGCAGTTGAACACAGCGCATGGTCAGATCAAATGATTGATAACAAATATGACTGATCAGCGCCAGATGTTTGAGTTGCTCGTTGCTCATGCTATCTGGTTTTGTGAAATCTCTCACGTAAACCATATCCGCTTCCATCAATTGATTCAGTGGGATCCTTGGGTTGTTGTTGATCACCAGAGGAGAAATGATCCAGTTTTTCATCGCTGCAAAGCAGTGAGGCACAAAGCCCTGACTTCTTAACTCAGCATCGATTTCAGCAAAGGTGGGCTGATTTTCATACAAGGGCATGAAAGAAATTTCTGTCTGGATCGCGACAGTCTGAGCCAGTTTTTGACGACCATGTTTGAAAACATCCATCTCACCTCCCTGAATATCTATTTTCAGATAGTCAAGGTGCACAATTTCATCAATGGAATCTAATGTTCGTGTTGAGATAGGGATTTGTTCTATTACACGACCGAATTCTGCAAAAATGCCGAATGTTTGCAGCATATTTTTGTCTGGCGTCAGCAGGCTGGTCATTCCAGAGACCTGACAGATATTCAGCGTTTGTTCGGAGCCGTTACCAATGGCATAGGGCAGATATCGTTCGTTTTGTCCTTTTTTCGTCAGTAACGCGTTGAGTGCATCCTGCTGTGGCTCAAAACCGGTCACACGGCACAGGTGTTTAGCCGCCATCATTGGACGGTAGGGCGGTTCGCCGTCGATAGGATTTGCACCGATATCGACTATTTCTGTCAATCTGACAGGTTTCAGCAACTGAAGAAGGTTTTTAATAGACATGTTTTTTATTTAGTTGTTTGGTCTAAAACATGACCATGATAAATAATCATAAATGGTTTGCGAATCAACGTTGGTAATTATCGTTCAAACAAGAGACTTGGATTTGCGATTACTCTTTGCTCACTCCTTATCGTTTTGACTCATATGAAATTCTTTGTGACCCGAATCGTCTCTGCCCTACTGCATGATCATCTGCTCATGGTTCTGGCTGGGGTCGCAATACTCATGTCGCTCTGGTTTAAGCCATCGCTTGTCAGCCTGGGTAATGCTATCGACTGGCCGACTATCACGACACTTTCGGGTTTGTTAATCCTCGCGCGCGGGCTTGAATCCAGTGGGCTGCTTAATCAACTGGCTGTTTCTCTGATCAGGCATCTACATCGAGAGCGCTCGCTCGCAATTTTCTTAGTGGTCGCTGCCGCAGTGTTGTCAATGTTACTGACCAACGATATTGCTTTGTTTGTTGTGGTGCCCCTGACGTTGGGCCTGCGTCTGCTAGCTGTCTTGCCAATCAGTCGACTGATTATCTTTGAAGCCCTCGCAGTCAATGCAGGTTCAATGTTATCCCCCATCGGCAATCCGCAAAATATTTTGTTGTGGCAACAGTCAGGTCTGAGCTTTATAGGGTTCGTCAGCCAGATGCTGCCGCTGACTGGAATTATTTTTATTGCTTTGCTCGCACTGACTGCGCTATGTTTTCCATCAAAACAAATCGCACTTAATACGGAGAAACAAGAGAGAGAATCCGATCGCTCGCTAGCGCAGCTTTGCGCAGGATTGTTTGTTTTGTTTATCATTGCCGTAGAGTACAAATATTCCACGCTGGGACTGATTGTTGTTCTGATAGTTTTGTTGTGGCGAGCGCGCAAATTGATTGTGCAAGCCGATTGGCTGTTGATCATCGTTTTTATGCTGATGTTTGTCGATATTCATTTGTTAGGCCAGCTGCCCAGCTTGCATGAAAGTCTGTCTGCATGGGTTCATGGGGCGGCAATGCCTCAATTATGGCTCTCAGCAATCTTGTCGCAATTCATCAGCAATGTTCCCGCCACAATCCTTTTGTTGCAATACACCCCTGCAAACCAGGCTATAGCTTATGGGGTTAATGTGGGAGGCTTTGGACTTGCACTCGGGTCAATGGCAAATCTGATTGCCTTAAGGATGTCGGGCGATAAAACCATTTGGTGGTCTTTTCACGCATATTCCTTCCCAGCGCTCGTATTCAGTTTAGGGGTAGCTGCGCTAATGCTTTGATTTTTATAAAATTCAAATTTTGAACAATAGAAATCCTTAGTCTAAAACTGCATTTAAAACCTCACAATAGGGATTCCTTATAATCACCTTTCATTAGGGATTTCCCGATATAGCCCGTATCCGGCAGCTATGAGTATCGTGTTTTTTTCATTAGGTTTAATCATGCAATTTCCGATTTTTTCATCTGCACGTCGCACCACCCTATCGATGTTGGGCGGTCTGGCCTGCTCGCTGGCTTTTTCTGTCTCGGCCCAAGGTAACTACCCGGATAAAGCTGTTCGCGTTGTCGTTGGTTTTTCCGCAGGCGGCACCACGGATGTTGTTGCGCGCGTATTGTCCAAAGAACTTTCAGATGAACTAGGTCAGAGCTTTATCGTTGAAAATAAGCCAGGTGCCGGCAGCAATATTGCAACCGAATATGTCGTGCGCGCGCCCGCCGATGGTTACACCTTATTGATGATGGCGGTGACCAGCACCATCAACCAGACTCTGTATCCCAATCTTAAATTTGATGTCACCAAAGATCTCATCGCGGTTGGTCTGGGCGCAAAAGTCCCTAATTTATTGGTCGTTAATCCAAAAGTGCCGGTCAATACGGTTAAAGAACTCGTAGAGTACGCGAACAAAAACCCGGGTAAATTAAATTTTGCCTCCTCCGGTTCTGGCACCTCGATCCATATGACGGGCGAATTGTTCAAGCTCAATACCAAAATCGATATTTCTCATATTCCTTACAAAGGCAGCTCACCCGCGCTGACTGATTTGGTTGGTGGCCAAGTCCAGATGATGTTTGACAACATGCCTTCAGCATGGCCGTTGGTTCAGTCAGGCAAGCTACGTGCCCTGGCTGTCACTGCCCCCGCTCGCTCGCCCGCCGCGCCTGATGTACCAACCATGGCTGAAGCTGGCTTTGAGGGTTTTGATGTGTCTTCCTGGTTTGGATTCATGGCACCCGCCAAAACCCCTGATGCGATTGTGCAAAAGCTTAACGCCGCCATTACCAAAGCGTTGTTAAAGCCAGAGGTTCAAAAGCGTTTGATGGATCTGGGGGCAATTACTTTGCCAATGACCACGACCGAGTTTGACGGCTTTGTAAAAAAAGAAGTCGCGACCTGGGGTGCTGTGGTCAAGGCCTCTGGCGTGACTGCTGATTAACTGGAGTACACCTCGACCTTGAGGTATCCTCAGCTCTTTGCTGGATTCACCCGGGGCATAGCCCCGATACATAGCGACTTAATATGATCTCGAAAATCGTACCTGATCTTGCTGCAGCGACGGCAGGGATTCAAGATGGCTCTATCGTTCTGATTGGTGGTTTTGGTGGTGCAGGCCAGCCTCACGAACTGATTGATGCGCTGATCGCACACAATGCGCGTGAGCTCACAATTGTGAGTAATAATGCAGGCTCCGGTCATACTGGTATTGCTGCACTACTCGAAGCGGGTCTGGTGCGAAAAGTCATCTGCTCGTTCCCACGCCAAGCTGATTCACATGTCTTTGACGGGCTGTATCGCGCAGGAAAAGTTGAGCTTGAGCTCGTTCCCCAAGGCACCTTGGCTGAAAGAATCCGCGCAGGGGGTGCTGGGATCGGAGGGTTTTTTACCCGTACGGCTGTAGGCACACAACTGGCAGAGGGCAAGGAAATTCGCCACCTGGATGGCGATGATTATGTGTTCGAGCTGCCGATCAAGGCCGACGTGGCTGTGATTAAGGCACTCAAGGCGGATCGTTGGGGGAATCTGATTTATAACAAGACCGCCAGGAACTTTTGCCCAGTGATGGCGACTGCTGCAAAAATGACTATCGCTCAAGTCGATGAGATCGTCGAACTCGGTGAACTGGATCCCGAGGCGATTATTACCCCCGGTTTATTTGTGAAACGCGTGGTCCGCATTCCTTCAAAGGCAAAAGCATGAAACGAGTAACCAGAGACGAAATAGCTGCACGTGTTGCCCAAGACATACCCGAGGGTGCAGTGGTCAATCTTGGAATTGGTTTGCCCACCCGTGTTGCAAATTATCTGCCAAGCGATAAAGATATTTTCTTGCAAAGCGAAAATGGCGTTTTAGGGATGGGGCCGGCCCCCGCACCGGGCGAAGAAGACTACGATTTAATCAACGCAGGTAAGCAGCCTGTCACGTTACTAAAAGGCGGCAGTTATTTTCATCATGCGGATTCTTTCGCGATGATGCGCGGTGGTCATCTTGATATTTGCGTGTTAGGTGCTTTTCAGGTTTCACGCTTTGGCGATCTGGCCAACTGGTCGACCGGCGAACCCGGTGCGATCCCTGCGGTCGGTGGCGCGATGGACCTCGCGGCCGGTGCGCGAGATGTGTTTGTCATGATGGATTTGCAGACCAAAGAAGGTGTCAGCAAACTCGTTGAGCAGTGCACCTATCCATTGACAGGTTTGAAGTGCGTGTCACGCATCTACACGGATGTCGCCGTATTCCAGATTGAACCCGGTGGTGTCGTGCGTGTGGTCGACGATGTTTCGGGTGCAGGCGAGGAAGAACTGCGTCGGATCACGGGACTTGACCTCGTTTTCTGAAATACTTGAACACGTAAGCGTAATGGATGGTCGACAAATTACTCGTCGACCATTTTGTTTAAACGCTGTGCATCGATCGTCGTGGGGTTGCCTTCAACTTTCGATCCCATGGACTCGATTGTTTTACACAGCTCGGCAATGCGGGCATCCTGCTGCGCCGTGTGCGTGATGAGTTCGTGCAGGACTTTGACCAGCGGATCGCTTGCACCAGGATCAACCGCGTAGGCGGTAAATACTTCATTGCTGTCTGGCTGAGGCTGCTGTGATGTTGCCCCTTTTTTAAGCATCGCCTGCAGTGGTGCCGCATCCCAGTCGGAATCACAGGGTGTGCGCCCACTGGATGCTACGTGTGAAATTGGTTGGGGTGGAGTCGATGCCCCAGCGCATGGTTTCTCCGCTGGTTTTACCGAATCGTCTGATTGTTCAATGATGCGTGCAGGATTGCCTACGGCGGTTGCACCGGCTGGCACAGGCTTGACCACGACTGCGTTCGATCCGATACGCGCGCCGTCACCGACCGTAAATCCACCGAGCACCTGGGCGCCCGCGCCTACAACGACCCCGCGTCCGAGTGTTGGATGGCGTTTAGCGCCTTTATATAGCCGCGTGCCGCCCAACGTGACACCCTGATAAATGGTGCAGTCATCGCCTACGACAGCTGTTTCACCGATCACCACCCCAAAACCGTGATCGATAAACACACGACGTCCGATTTGGGCACCAGGGTGTATTTCAATCCCGGTCAACATCCGTCCAAGATGGGAGATAAAGCGACCAAGCCAGAAAAAATCGGCTTGCCACAGACGGTGAGCGAGTCGATGCGCCATGAGGGCGTGAAGTCCTGGATAACAGGTGATCACCTCGAGCTTGCTGCGGGCAGCCGGGTCACGCTCGAGGATACAGGCGATGTCTTCGCGAAGATTATTCAACATAGTAATTAATGGTAACGCACCAGAGGAGTCCGATTTGCATTAACCCTGCGGCTTATGCGGGCCAAATCGAGCGGTCTGAATCATCGCGGTACAAACACCGCGCATCATATCCACCTCGTCCTGACTGAGATTGTTGCGGCTAAAAAGATGGCGCATGCGAGGCATGAGTTTTTTAGGGTAAGCAGGATTTAGGAATTCAACTGCCTCAAGTGCCTCTTGCCAATGAACAAGCAGCGCCAGCACAGCTTCGGTGCTCGCAGGTCGTCGACCTGGGGGAGGGAGTCCCTCCTCGGTGGTCGGTTGCGTTTGCATCAGGGCATAGCGAATTTCCCAGGCGGCTAGTTGCATAGCCTGCGATACATTGAGGGAGCTGTACTCAGGGTTGGCTGGAATATGGCATACGCGGTGACAGAGGCCGATTTGCTCGTTAGTCAGGCCAGAGCGTTCGGTCCCTACAACAAGCGCGATACGGGCCTCCTGATGGCTTCCCAGGTGCTCCTGAGCGATCTGGGCTGCCTCACGGATGTCGCAAACTGACGGTCCGAGGTCTCTTGAGCGGGCGGTCAGGGCGAAAGCGAGGGTGACCGGAGCAAGCGCCTCGTCCAGCGTTGCTAGAATGGGCGCACTATTTAATACATCGATGGCACCACTTGCCAGGGCAATCGCCTCAGGCTGGGTGGTAATTTCAGGTGTTTTAGGGGCGACGAGGACCAGATCATGGAAGCCCATGGTCTTGATCGCCCGGGACGCCGAACCGACGTTTCCGGGGTGGCTCGGCTCGGTCATAATGAACCGAACACGTGAAAATTGCGTTGTCATTTAAAATCTCTGTTTAGCCTAACAAAAAATACCCACGCATATGCACCCAATGCTTAATACCGCCATCAAGGCGGCCCGGCGCGCCGGAACCATCATTAACCGCGCGAGCATTGACCTTGATCGCATCCAAGTGTCCCGAAAAGGGCCTAGCGATTATGTCACGGAAGTCGATCGCGCTGCCGAAGAAGCCATCATCGATGTGCTGCGCACGGCCTATCCTGATCACTCCTTTCTCGCTGAAGAGTCCGGCCAGCATGGCCCGACAGGTGGTGACGCGTTACCCGCCAACGAGTGGGTGATTGATCCTCTGGATGGCACGACCAACTTTATTCATGGTTTTCCGACCTATGCGATCTCGATCGCATTGCGCCAGCGCGGTCAGGTCATGCACTCTGTGATTTTTGATCCCTCCCGTAATGAAATGTTTACCGCCAGCCGTGGCGGCGGCGCATTTTTAAATGACCGTCGCATGCGGGTATCGACCCAAACGCGTTTCCATGACTCGCTTCTGGGTGCTCGCTGGCCCAGCTCAAAACTGCCTGATGAACTCGCTGCCCCACGCTTTGCCGAGCTCGTACGTGGCAGTGCAGGGGTGCGCCGCACAGGTTCAGCGGTGCTTGACCTGGCCTATGTTGCGGTGGGTCGTCTGGATGGTTACTGCGGTCTGGGTCTCAAGCCCTGGGATCTTGCCGCAGCTAGTCTGATGGTGCTTGAGGCGGGCGGATTGATTGCTGATCTTGAGGGCGAACAAACCTGGATGGAAAGCGGCAACGTACTGGCAGCCACACCAAAGATTTTCACCCAGATGTTGGCTCATCTGAGTGCTGCACCTGCAAAATAAACACAGAATACCTGAAGCATTTGTGACCCGATGACTGGATGTTTTTATGTCTTCTACATAGCCTGTTACAAATGTCTTCAGGTATTTCCGTTACATTAACTGCTTAGCAACTTTCGGAGCCCTCAATGGAGTGGCTGCTTGACCCGACAATCTGGGTCGGCCTTCTTACCCTGGTCGTTCTTGAGATCGTCCTTGGTATCGATAACCTGATTTTTATCGCAATTCTGGCGGACAAGCTTCCGCCGGCTCATCGCGACCGCGCGCGCGTGATTGGCTTATTGCTCGCACTGGTGATGCGTCTTGGATTGCTTGCCGGAATGTCCTGGCTGGTTCAGCTAAAAGAGCCATGGATTGCGGTCGCTGGTTTTGAGTTTTCCGGTCGCGACCTGATTCTGATGGTGGGAGGATTTTTCCTGCTCTTTAAAGGCACAATCGAATTACACGAGCGCATCGAGGGCAATCGTCATCAGGCATCAGGCGCCCGTGTCTATGCGGATTTCTGGGTAATCGTCACGCAAATTGTTGTACTCGATGCCGTATTTTCACTGGATGCGGTGATTACTGCTGTAGGGATGGTTGAGAGCCTGGCGGTCATGATGGCCGCGGTGGTCATTGCTGTGGGCATTATGCTGGTCGCCTCAAAGCCTCTCACGAAATTTGTCAATGCTCACCCAACTGTTGTCGTCTTGTGTCTGGGTTTTTTGCTGATGATCGGTTTTTCTTTGGTCGCTGAAAGTTTCGGCTTCAAAGTCCCAAAAGATTACCTTTATGCCGCGATTGGCTTCTCAGTCGTCATCGAAATGCTTAACCAGATTGCTCGCCATAACGGCCTCAAAATGGAGACCGTTCGGCCGATGCGCGAGCGCACCGCTGAGGCTGTGCTGAGAATGTTGGGCAAGCAGTTACCCGAGGATGTCGCAGCACAAGCGGCAGAAAGCCCAGGCGTGCCTGCACAGGTGACTTTTGGTGTTGAGGAACGCAATATGGTCAGCGGCGTGTTGACGCTTGCCGAGCGTTCAATACACTCGGTCATGACACCTCGCACCGAAGTCTCCTGGGTCAATCTTGACGATGATCCGCAAGTGATTCAAAAGCAAATAGCGTTGGCGCCTCATAGCTTTTTCCCGGTGTGTCGAGAGTCGCTAGATAACGTTCAGGGAATTGGTCGGGCTAAAGATATGATCGCAGACCTCATTACGCATGGTCATATCACGCGTGCCAGCCTGCGCGAGCCTATTCTCGTTCACGATACGATCAGCATTATTCGCCTGATGGATACGCTCAAGCGTTCCCGTGGACAGTTGGTGTTAGTGGCCGATGAGTTCGGAACGATACAGGGCTTGGTCACACCGATTGATGTATTTGAAGCCATCGCAGGCGAGTTTCCTGACGAAGATGAGACTCCAGATATCATTAATGACGGGGAAAACAGCTGGAAAGTCGATGGTGCGGCCGATCTGCATCATCTTGAGCAAGTTCTTGAAACAGAGGGACTTGTTGATGACGACGAGGACTACACCACTCTGGCGGGGTACTTGCTTTCCAGGTTTGGTCACTTGCCTGCGCCTGGAGATACCTGCGACTTTGTTGCCCCCCATGCCCGATATAATTTCGAGGTGGTGCAAATTGATGGAAGGCGCATTGCTCAGGTCAAAATAAAACGTCTGCCTGAATCAGCTGCACAGACTGCCAACGCAGATTTTGGTTAAAAAAAACCAGGCTAATCAGCCTGGTCTGGTTTGCCGAGCCAAGATGATTTGGCGGCAATCTCAGGCTTGCTCGAGATCAAACAGTGTCGGGCCTTCGTCGTCGATCACCATCCAGCCACCACGTGGCTGCTGATTGTCCTGAAGGTGATCACAGTCCCAGTCTGGGAGTACCCAGCGTTCACAGACATTACCATCTACGTTTAATACGTTGCGGCCAGGACGGTGTGTATGACCATGGATGATCAGAGATACGCCGGCGTTGCGAATCGCTTGCGCCACAGCCTCTGTGTTGACATCCATGATCTCGCTGGTTTTAGTTTGATTGGCGGCCATGCTTTCGCCTCGTGCTTGAGCCGCCAGCGTCAGGCGCTCGGGGATGCTGCGCGAGAGAAATCCCGATTGCCAGGCAGGGTTACGTACCATCGCACGGAACTGCTGGTACGCTACATCATCGGTGCAGTATTCATCACCGTGACTGAGCAAAAAGGTACGGGCGCCAACGGTCACAAGAACCTCTTCAGGCAATAATCTGGCACCCAGTCCCACTGCCAGGGCTTCGCCCATCAGGAAGTCTCGATTACCACGTCCTAACCAGACAGGTATTTTGGCTGCACAGGCTTTAATAGCCATCAGGTCCTGAGCAAGCCAGGGAGGGGCAACGACGGCAACATCGTCGCCGATCCACGCATCAAAAATATCGCCAGGCAGCAGTAAGGCCTGAGCCTCGCTTGCTGCGAGTTTCAGAAAGTCACGAAAAGCTTCTGAGGTCGCTTCAGTGTGCTGACCCAGATGAATATCTGAGGCCAGCCACACAGGACCCGCAAGAGAGATCTTATTCAACGACGACAGCCTTTGTGATCACGATGTCTTCGACAGGAACGTTCTGATGAAAGCCACTGTTGCCGGTCTTGACGGCTTTCATTTTGTCGATCACGTCCTGGCCTTCGACGACTTCGCCAAACACGGCATAACCCCAACCATTCGCGGTCGGTGCGGTGTGGTTCAGGAATTCATTGTTAGCAACGTTGATGAAAAACTGTGACGATGCTGAGTGCGGAGCACTGGTGCGCGCCATTGCAAGTGTGTACTTATTGTTTTTCAAGCCGTTATTAGCTTCGTTTTCGATTTCAGCCTTGGTGGCTTTTTGTTTCAGACCGGGCTCAAAGCCGCCGCCCTGAACCATGAAACCATCAATCACGCGATGAAAAACGGTGCCATTATAAAAACCGTCATTGACGTAGGCCAGAAAGTTGGCAACGGTTTTGGGGGCTTTTGCAGCATCAAGAGAAATAACAAAGTCACCCATATTGGTGGACATTTTGACGCGAGGATTCGTGCTCATGGAATTAACGCCTTGTTTGGAGGTCGAGTTGGAGGATTGCGCAGCCACTGCGCCTGAAAACACCAGCGGAATCATACCGACCAGTGCGAGATTGCGCATCATGCGCATACATAAAAAAATAAAATTCATTGTGATTCTGCCTTGGATTTGGAGCTGGATATTGAAGACGCCTTGGGTTTGGGCTTGGCGGCTTCTTCGGCTTTAGCAGCTGCTTCGGCATTTGCCTGGATCAATGCCTCAAGACTGCGAATTTTGGCTCGAACGCCCGGGGCACCTGCCGCAGCGGCGTTCTGGTAAGAGCGTAAAGCGATGCTTAGCTCAACGTCGCCAAGGTTTGACAGGGCAAAGGCATATTTGGGGCTGATCATGATCGCCATTTCAAGCGCGCGACGTGCCTGTTCAAACTCACCGCGTTTGACATAGATCACTGCGAGATTGTTCCAGGGCTCGGGCAGCTCAGGGAACCGCATGGTCATTTTTTGATAAATGGCCTCCGCTTCATTCGAGCGATTGACTTCAGTCAGCACCCGCGCATGCATGAACATAAGTTGCACATCGGTCCCTGGTGAGCTGCGCTTGGCATCCTCAGCGATACGCTGTTCGACTTCAACTAGCGCCTCCTGGGTGCGGCCTCGCTGTAATAGCGCCTCAATCCGACGGGTCGTTTCAGATGGCGTCAGGGGGACGCGTGTGTCAACAGTGGGGGCGATGGCTTCGAGGAGCTTGGCCAGACCATCCCAGCCTGCCTCGGGTTCTTTGTCGCCAATGATTGTGTCAGGCTTGCTGCCTGGCATGTTCATGGGCAGGATGTTATTGAGGTCGTTAGTCTTTGGGCTGCTAGCCAAAGGGTTTGCAACGCCGTTGACAGGATCGTATTGAGGACTCCCGCCAAAGCCTTGGGCGTGCGGTGTCCCAGGTAACAACGTTACCGAACCGAATGCGAGCAGTACACAACAAATCCGATTATGCAGATTCAAGGCGTGAAATCCTCAATTGCTATACTTGACGATCCGCATTTTAGCCTTGGTTTGAGCCTCCCGTATCGCATGCTACAGATTTACGACTCCCTAACTCGCTCTAAACGCCCATTTACCCCAGTTCAGCCCGGTAAAATCGGGCTCTACGTGTGTGGAATGACCGTTTATGATTGGTGCCACCTCGGGCATGCCCGCATGCTGGTGAGTTTTGATGTGGTTCAACGGTGGTTGCGCTGCGAGGGCTATCAGGTCACCTATGTACGCAATATTACGGACATTGATGACAAGATTATTAAACGTGCTGTTGAATCGAACCGTCGGATCGTTGAGGTCACAGAGTTTTTTATTGATGCGATGCATGCAGATGAGCATGCCCTGGGTGTTCAGGCACCTGATTTTCAGCCACGCGCTACACAATACGTCGGCGATATGCTCGATATTATCGGCAAGCTTGAGAAAAATGGGCTGGCCTATCACGCCGATGATGGCGATGTAAATTTTTCTGTGCGCGGCTTTCCTGGGTACGGCAAGCTTTCTGGCAAATCATTGGATGACTTAAGAGCGGGCGAGCGGGTAGCTGTCACCTCTTCCAAACGTGACCCGATGGATTTTGTCCTCTGGAAATCAGCAAAAGAACACGAACCTGCGGATACTCGCTGGGACTCACCTTATGGTTGGGGGCGACCTGGCTGGCATATCGAGTGCTCCGCGATGAGTAAGGCTCTATTAGGGTTGCCGTTGGATATTCATGGCGGCGGTCCTGACCTGAAATTTCCTCATCATGAAAATGAAATCGCCCAGACCGAAGGCGCCTTTGGCGGCGTGCTGGCAAATAACTGGATGCATTGCGGCCCCTTGATGGTTGATGCAGAGAAAATGTCCAAATCATTGGGCAATTTCCGCACGATTCGCCAGACCGTAGGTATGCCGGATCAGCCCTCTGACTCCGCTACTTATCAGGTCAATCCGCGCGAAGCAGAAATGTTGCGTTTCTTTATCGTTAGAAACCAATACCGCAGCCCCCAGAATTACGCACCCGATAATTTGGTCGATGCGCAGGTTTCGCTCGATCGCATGTATCAGACACTGCAAAACGTGCCCCCTGCATGCGTGGGGCAACCTGACTGGTCAACGCCCGAGGCGCAGGCTTTCCGTGAAGCCATGAACGATGATTTCAATAGTGCCGGAGCCGTTGCCGCATTGTTCGAACTGGCGACGCAGGCGAATCGCACTCAGGATGCCGCCATCAGTGGTCAGATGAAAGCGCTGGCAAGCATTCTGGGTTTATTGCAGCAGAACCCCGCCGCTTATTTTCAAAGCCCGACACGGTATACGCGCCGTGCCATTGATGAGGCGACCAGTGGACAAGCCACGTCTGGCACCGCGGCATTGTCAGAGCCTGAAATCGACAGGCTGATTCAGGCGCGTGCGGAGGCTAAAAAAGCGAAAAATTTTGCTGGAGCAGACGAAATTCGTGCCACACTGAAAGCCGCAGGGATCGAACTTGATGACAAGCCGGGTGGCTTGACGCAATGGCGCCGTGCTTAAAGCGAGCGACATGAATAGTTCTGAATCCATTGCGACTAAGCCTGATTATTGGGAATCTGCACTCACGCATTTGATGAAGCGCGACCGGATCATGAAAAAACTGATTCCCAAACACCCAGATATCTGGCTGACCTCCCGCGGCAATCCATTCATCACGCTCGCCCGTTCGATTGTTGGACAACAGATTTCTGTCAAAGCTGCTGAGTCAGTCTGGCAGCGATTTTTACTCGAATGCGGCAAACGCCCGACGCCAGCTTCGGTTCAAAAAGCGGGTATTGATCAGCTCCGCTCAGCAGGACTGTCTGCACGTAAAGCAGAATATATCCTTGATTTATCTACGCATTTCAGCGAAAAACGTGTTCGGCCCCAACGCTGGGCTGACATGGAAGACGAAGATGTGATTGCTGAATTAACCGCGATTCGCGGTATTGGTCGCTGGACGGCTGAAATGTTTCTTATTTTTAATTTGCAGCGCCCAGATGTCTTGCCGCTCGATGATGTGGGACTATTGAACGCAATCTCGTTACACTATTTCAGTGGTGAGCCCGTGTCCCGGTTTGAAGCGCGAGAGGTGTCTGCAGCATGGCAACCCTGGCGCACGGTGGCAACCTGGTATTTGTGGCGCAGTCTTGATCCGGTTCCAGTCGAATATTGATCAGACAGCGTCAACATACCTTAATGAACGAAGACGGAATTTGAAAGTTATGCGTAATATTTTTCTGGAATTTGAACAGCCGTTAGGCGAACTCGAAGGCAAGATCGAACAGCTGCGTTACGTGCAGGCTGATTCGGCTGTCGATATTTCGGATGAGATCAGTCGCCTGCAGCAAAAAAGTCAAAGTCTGGCCAAGGATATCTATTCCAAGCTTACCCCTTGGCAAACTGCTTTGGTGGCGAGGCATCCACAGCGTCCTTACACCCTGGATTACGTGCGTGAAATCTTTACTGATTTTCACGAACTGCACGGTGATCGCATGTACGCCGATGATCTGTCTATCGTAGGGGGCATGGCGCGTTTTAACGGCACCCCCTGCATGGTCATTGGTCACCAGAAAGGTCGCGACACAAAAGAACGTGCTGCACGAAATTTCGGTATGCCGCGTCCAGAGGGTTATCGCAAAGCCTTACGTCTGATGCGACTGGCCGAAAAGTTCAACATGCCTGTGTTCACGTTTGTCGACACGCCCGGTGCGTACCCAGGTATTGGCGCAGAGGAGCGTGGTCAGTCCGAAGCGATTGGTCACAATCTCTACGCGATGGCCGAACTCAAAGTGCCAATCATCTCGACCATTATCGGTGAGGGTGGCTCAGGTGGTGCGCTGGCCATTGCTGTCGGAAACGTTGTGCTGATGTTGCAGTATTCGACTTATGCGGTGATTTCACCCGAAGGCTGTGCATCGATTCTGTGGCGCAGTGCAGACAAGGTTTCCGAGGCTGCTGCAGCGCTGGCAATTACAGCTCCGAGTCTCAAGGAATTTGGGTTGATTGATCGTGTCGTCAATGAGCCAATCGGTGGCGCGCATCGCGATCCGCGCGTGATGGCGCGTTTGCTTCGTCGTTCACTGGGTGATGCTTTGCGTCAACTGCAGGGCATGACACCTAAAGAGCTGATTGATCATCGTCTGGAGCGTCTGTTGTCTTACGGCCGTTTCCAGGAAGTCAAAGCTTAACGCGCGTGATCACGCTCGCGTCTAAGACTTAATCACGGACATCTCGTGACGGACTCGCTGACGCAAGCGCTGCAGGCCGCGCTTAAAAGCCTTCCAAGCAATGCTCCTGTTGCTGTGGCTTTAAGCGGTGGGGCTGACTCGGCAGCATTGGCGATCGCTGCCGCCCGCGTTTGTCAGGCATCGGCTAGATCCCTTTATTTTTTTCATATTCATCACGGCTTGTTTGCTCAGGCTGACCTCTGGGTCGAGCAAGTGCGTAGGCTCGCGGACTTGCTCAATACTCCTTTGGATGTTGAGTATGTTGAGGTGGCTCAGGACTCCGGACTCGGTATAGAGGGCGCCGCACGAGAGTCTCGCTACGCCGCTCTGGTTTCGATGGCTGCACAGCACCGGACGCATGCCTTGTTGCTCGCACACCATCGCCAGGATCAGGCTGAAACGGTATTGCTGCGCTTATTACGCGGAGCGGGTGTGCAGGGCCTGGCTGCGATGCAAGCAGATACCGAGAGACAGGGCTTAAGAATGTTGCGCCCGTTTCTTGATCTTGATCGCGGAGATTTGCTCACGTTTGTCGCGGAGTTCACACAGCAGACCGGGTGGTCGCCTATTCAGGATCCCAGTAACACTGACCCTAAATATGCGCGTGGAGCTTTTCGCTCAGGGCTTATTCCTGTTTTGCAGCAGCATTGGCCAGCATGGCAGCAGACACTCACACGCCATGCGAGGCAGGCGACTGAGACGGTTGAGATACTTGATGAAGTTGCGGCTAGCGATCTGGCGGGGCTAGAGCCCGATCCTGAAGACCAAAGCTTTAGCTTGAAGCGTTGGCGCGAGTTGACTCATCCCAGACAGGCACTGGTGCTCAGATATTGGCTGCAACAGCAGGGTGTGGCTATGCCAGGAGATCGTAGGCTGGCTGACTTAATACGCCAGCTCAGGCAGCTGCACGCTCTGGGTCATGACCGGGATTTGCTCTGGCAGCATGGCCAGATTGAGCTCCGATGCCGTCAGGGCAGGGTGTTGCTTGCTGCGGCGCAGTAAAATCCCTGCTTCGCGCTAGAATATAGGGCTTTGTGCGGATTTACCGCTACCGATTTACAAAACTTATCCGAAATTATGTCAATCATCGTTCATAAATATGGCGGCACCTCGATGGGCTCAGTCGAGCGCATCAAAAACGTCGCCCGCCGTGTCGCCAAGTGGCACGCGGCCGGTCATCAGGTCGTCGTTGTGCCTTCGGCTATGTCTGGCGAGACCAATCGCCTGCTGGGACTCGCGCGCGAAATTTCCTCCATGGCTGATGGCCGTGAGCTCGACATGATCGCAGCCACCGGTGAGCAAGCCTCGAGCGGATTGCTCGCGATCGCCCTGCAAGGCGAGGGCCTCAAAGCCCGCAGCTACGCTGGCTGGCAAGTACCCGTCCGAACAGACTCGTCCTATACCAAGGCCCGTATCACCTCGATCGATGATGCGCGTATTCGTGCGGATCTTGATGCGGGTTATGTTGTGGTGGTCACAGGATTCCAGGGCGTGGATGACACAGGCAACATCACGACCCTCGGTCGTGGCGGCTCAGACACCTCGGCCGTGGCAGTCGCTGCTGCACTCAAAGCTGATGAATGTTTGATCTACACCGATGTGGATGGGGTGTATACGACCGATCCGCGTGTGGAGCCTGATGCGCGTCGTCTGAGTGTCATTTCTTTCGAAGAAATGCTCGAGATGGCTTCACTGGGTTCTAAAGTCTTACAAATCCGTTCGGTGGAATTCGCTGGTAAGTACCGCGTCCCCACGCGCGTGCTGTCATCACTGACCGATCCTGATATGGACCTTGCCGAGGAAATGAAATCCGGCACCCTGATTACTTTTGAGGAAGACGAAAAAATGGAAGCAGCTGTTGTTTCAGGTATCGCCTTTAGCCGCGACGAAGCCAAAATCACACTCTTGGCTGTACCTGATAAACCAGGTATCGCTTACGCAATCCTCGGTAAAGTCGCAGACGCCAATATCGATGTAGATATGATTGTGCAAAACCAGTCAGTTGCGGGCACGACAGATTTTTCTTTCACTGTGCCACGTAACGAATTTGCCCGTACCCAAGTTTTACTCGACAAGACTATCGGTCCTGACGTTGGTGCACGCGAAATTTCCTACGATGAAAAAGTCGCGAAAGTTTCTATCGTCGGTATCGGTATGCGTTCGCATGCAGGTGTTGCGAGTCTGATGTTCAAGACCCTCGCCGAAGAAGGCATCAACATCCAGATGATTAGCACCAGCGAAATTAAAACCTCGGTCCTGATCAGCGATAAGTACATGGAGTTGGCAGTACGCGCGCTGCATAAGGCCTTTGGACTTGAGACGGCCCCTGCGACCAAGGTTTGATCCTGTATTGAACATTGATAGTGTGTGTTAAATATATTTAACAAAAAATAAAAATGTTAGATATATTTAACGCTGGTTTTACGTGAATAATGATGAGATATTTCTAGCGGAATGTAAAACGCGGATGATATATATTTTCTCTTCACGAACTTTATAAAAAATCAAATATCTGCCAAACGGCATTGACCTAAGATCTTCCTCGATCGTGTCCTGTTGCCGTCCAATAAATGGCTGTCTGGATATCAAGTTGTATTGAACCGTTAAATCATACATCCAACGATCTGCAGCTTGAAAACTATTGTGTGCGATGTAGCTCCAGATTTCAAAGATATCATTTACTGCTCTAGGTGAAACGATCACTTCAAGCAATTAAGCAGCTTCCTTTTTATTTTTTTTCGAAGCAAGCTCTTTTCGAAATTGATTTTTCATCGCGTCGGCATCCCATGCGATGGCAGGCCCGCTGTTTATCCCCTCCTGAATCATGGTGCGTAGCTGTTGCAATTTAAATTCTTTAATCTCATCTTGCTCTTGCATAAGACGCAAAGCCTCTCTTACCACTTCGCTTGATGAAGTGTATTTTCCAGATGACACTTTATTTCGCACCATTTCTTCCAGAAAAGGTGTGAGATTTATATTCATTCCCATGCAATGTGCCCCTAAGTTAATTAACTTCATAACGCTCCAATTTTATCCAATATTGTCAAAGATTGACATTTTTTGGATCTAGAAAATGCGACATAATTTGAATCACGAAGCTTACTTAAGGCAGGGTAGAGAGGATATTCGTAGTTCTGACAGGTTGGGCATACATAAACTATCAAAACGATATAGTTTTTATTTTCAATTGTTTCGCATTCCTAAGTAAGCCAGCATCCAGACTCACAATTCCTTGCGTTTTATATTCAAGTGCAACAGCAAGATGAAGTGCATCTCCCGCTCGCAGACCGAGCGATGTATTCAATACTGACAAGGCTGCTTTATAAAAATGCGCAGAGGCGACAGGCAATAACGTCAGATCTCTTTTGCACAACATTTGAAACTGCTCCCACGCCGTATCCGATGACACCTGATCGATTTGACCTGTCCGTTGCTTGAGTGCGAGTGCGCTCGCAAACTCAGTGATGCACCACTCGGATGACGCGAGGGCCTGGGTGCAGTCCGCATACCACCGGTTTACATCACTTGTTTTGTCTTCTTGCGTAAGCAGCGAAACAAAAACACTCGTATCGACGTAAATCATTAATAGCGCGCCTGGTTGCGAAGTGTATCGATGACAGAAGATCCCATTGGCTTGCTTTCTTGCTCTTGAATCAACGCGTTGGCAAAATATTTTCTATCCCAATCTTTTTTTTGTAAGCAAAGACTTCCATCAGCTCCAATGCGTATCTCGAGTTGATCTCCGTCTTTGAGATTAGCTTGCCTGGTGAATTCGGTCGGAATGCGAACAGCCAGGCTATTGCCCCATTTTGATACAAGTAGATGTGCCATGATTTCATTTGATATACATTTATGTATATTAATTTTATGACTAATTGCAATTGGATTCAATGTTGAATTAGGGGAGGTGAGCGCAATCAATCTTGACGTCCTGTGAAGTGAAAATTTTAGGCATCACAATACTGATTTGCGGGATATGCTGATATGCGTGTGAATACGTCGGGTAATCTACGACAAGTTTTAGATATGCTGTGTCGTGCTAGAATACCGGCTTGGTTTGGAGGCGTGCCCGAGCGGCTGAAGGGGCTCCCCTGCTAAGGGAGTATGTGAGCTAAAACTTGCATCCAGGGTTCGAATCCCTGCGCCTCCGCCAAAACTTTAGTTTCGAACCTGCTACGCAGTGATTCGACATGCCACGAGCCCCGCACAGTGCGGGGCTTTGCGTTGCTACCTCTTGACTGCGACCCGTGGCCGCGGCATGTAAAAGTAGTCTCAAAGCCCGTTTGTTTCAAAACCTCATGACTTTTTGGTCGTCGGTTCAGAGGTTCGTCATTGGTCAATTTGGCGAGAAAGCTGTAGACCTTGGCCAACTGGAGTTAGTGTTGCGGTTGGGCTTGAGTGACTAAAGTCAATCTGCCGCGACTGCTGTTCCGCCCTGAGCACTCTCCCAGTCAGCGAAGGTCGTACCGTTTGTCAGTTTCTATGCGGTGCGGCCATTAATGCTAGCGCCGACGACCATCGCAGTTGCGGCGGTAAGGGTTGTGCAAACTCGCGTTGTGTCTGAATCGCAATGAACCATTTTCACCTGAGTGACTCACGGTAACGTTATGCACATGACCCAGTGCTTCAAGACTGTTGCGGTAAGGCAGCCACCCAAGTTTTGGTAACAAAACACGGTTATTGATTGGGTCTAATCCGGCGTCGTTTCACAGAACGTGCGGAGGCGTGATGATTTTAAAACGTCTGGACTCGTCAATTCTTGCTCTCGAGCCTGCCTCGCTGCCGAGTACATCATCCGAGTCGTTCATATCAAACCATCCGCTGCGCGCCCATTCATGCAGCTTTGTGACATCCTGTAAGGCCCGCCTGACAGAATAGGGATTTGGCCCGATGTCCGAAAAACATCGCATTGACCTATTTAAATGCTGGATCATCGTGTCATCTTCTATCGCATTGATCCGATGGTCAAGTACCCAGTCACGGAAAACCAGCAGACAGCCCTGACGTCTGGGTAGCGTACCAATGGGTTCAAAGCATCCGATAATCTGATAGGGCGTGTTCTGCGCATCTGTCCCGTCAATCCGCAAAATTCTATAACGCGTAGAGGCATCATCTTCTGCAATACGCTGTTCAGGCAAGGCAAATGGTGGGCTAGGGTAACCAATGATCCCGGACATAGATGTGTACAGCTCAACGATGCAGCCATTAGTTGCGATATATTTCATGAACGCACCACCCTGATGCGACAAGCTCATAGTCCGGAGCGCGACGCTGTCGATATCTGTTTCCAGAATCTCTGCGGCGGCATAGCCCTCGCCGAGTTCGCCGACGAGCGCTAACAGATGTGAGCCCTCATAGCCCAGTGCTCCAAGAGCGTTGTCAATAAACCGTCCTTTCAGGTAGTCCTTACCGCGGTGTTTGGTCATTTCTACGATAACCCGGGTCGGGTTTAACGCGAGTGCCAGGACCTTATCCTTGACTGCCTGAGTGATTACCGAGGAGCAGTAGTTTTCATTTACAACCATATGCCCTTTGTGGCTGGCAAGCACTGCATTGACTAAGGCAATATCTTCAAAATCGCAGATCGGTTTTTCGATCAGAATATTCGCGTACGGGTTGAGCGCGCTGATAGCCTGTAGTATTTGTGCATGCACACGCGTTGGCGTGCAAATATCAAAAAAATCAGGACGCAGGGCGATTGCGTCCTCCACCGAGCGTAATGGTTTCAGACCTGCCTGCCTGATCTGCTCAATGCGCAGTGGATCTGACTCAAGGACACCGATGGTTTGAACGTTCATCTGACTGAACGCTTGTTCGTGTATATGGGCGATTGTTCCATAGCCAATGCGGATGCATTTCATATCAATTGTTCAAGCGTGCGCTCAGGCATGGGAATGGAGCCATGCGTGTCTTAAAAAATCAAGACTTTCGCGCATGGCGGTGAGTGGGTCGCCCTTAATATGACCTTCGACGCTCAGTCGACCACAATAGCCACCTTGTTTAATATTTCTAAAAAAAGAGCCATAGTCATACGATCCCGTCCCTGGGTTCTGCCGGCCTGTATCTGCAAGGTGAATGTGAGCCAGCCAGTCTGTATCTCTAGACAACACGTCGAGCGGTTCGGACTCCTGATCCATATGAAAGAAGTCTGCGAGTGCGCGTACCTGGGGGTGATTGAATATTTTTGCGAGCCGTATGCCATCGGCGATGCTGTTGATGAGACTGGATTCCTTGCGGTTCAGGGGTTCGATGACGAGAGTCGTCTCAAGACCTTGCAGACCTTCTGTGCACCATGTGAGCGTGGAGAGGAAGTCTGCTTCTGCTTGTTCGACGGTCCAACCCGCTGGAATGTTTCTGCTCGCACCGCTTCCGAGAACCAGAATGTCAGTCTTGGCGATTGCCAGAAGTACGGCGACCCGATCAAAATAATTGCGGTTACGTCGTGTATCTTTTTCAGGACCTACAATTTTTAAACTAGCGGGGAAAAGCATATTGAATGCTCGCGCGGGTAAAGCAAGGTCTCTTATTTGTGCTTTGGCATTTGCAAAGGCGCTATCATCCTCAAGTTGCATCGGAGCAAGCTGTCCCTCAAAATAGTCGACTCCCGCCTGTTGCATCAGCACAGCCTGTGCTGGATGACCACACCAGCCGAATTGGGGCATATCAACATTGGTCTGCATACTTTTCTGTAGCGTATTTGGATAGTTATCAATCTTAAAGAATATCACTGCCAGTTTTTTTATTTTCCAAATTTTAATATGACATGTCAAGGCTCCTTTTTAAGTCGGCTTTCAGGTTTGCTGCGGCGATATCCGGGCAAACTTCTTGGTCTGTTGCGCATCCCAATGGACCTCGCAATGTTCTGGGCGGGCGTGCAGACGATGACATTTGCTCCGCTGTTTATAGGACAAGATTTGTATGCTCGTGAGTGGGTGATCTCTTTCGGGGGACTTGCCTCTGTGATGCGGACAGGTAACCCCTGGATTGCCTGTGTTGGTCTTGTCGGACTGCTCTCGAGTATCGTGCTTATCGTCTATGCAGATCCTGTGAAACACCCGGGCGAGCAAGATCCACAGGATCATCAGGGTCTGCTCAATCCTTTGAAGTTCTGGAAATACCCCTGGGAGTTTGCGTCGCTGATGGCGATTGGTAAGGCACTGAATCTGCTGATGTCAGGTATATCCCGTGCGCGGCTTGACGACCTCTTTCTGGCGCTGTGCCTGATTGTTGGTCAGGTACTTGTGCAGATCCCTGAACGTTCTCTTGTTCCTTGCGCGGTGATTCCTCAAAGTCTGTTTGCGAAGTTGAAAGAAAAAATTGCAGAGAATCCTAATCGGGCTTGTGCACACGTGATGAATATCGGCAATCTGGTTTTTACGATCTGCGCATTGGCAATGCTTGAGTTTCCACGGATTTTTGCCGGTCTGTGGAATATCTGCTTGAATGCCTACTTGATGGCACGCGCCAGTAAGCGACTAGCTCCGGTGAGCCGCAAACATTCCAAAAAATAGAAACAAGGAATAAATAATGCTTGCGGTTGTGTTCAAGAAAAAGATCCAGTAATTTTTTTTATAAGTTTCTGTTGCTCAATACAATAAGCAGAGTGTCAACATACGCTTTACTCGGCCTTACACAATTCCCTGCTTGTTGAATTGGTTTGCCATTCCTTAAAACAAGGACTTTGCATATCTAAAGTCAAAGGCGTTGCCAGGTCGTACCGTCTTCCAACAACCAAACTTTGTTGATTGATCCACAGCGTATTATTGGTATGCGTTGTGAAGATAACCTGATGAGCAATTTCTTTATTCGGGGCAATGTTTGGAGGGTAGTAACCTTCCTCAGGCACGAGTGAGTAGGCAGCACTTCTTTCAAATTCTTTATTTCCCTCTCGGTGATAATTAGATACGAGAGTGAATGCCTGAGAGTATTTGGCAATATCAAACCAGATATTCATACCCCGGTTACTGGCGTCAGGAACCAAACCCTTTGGGATATTGACTGGGCTGCCATACTGCTTACCGTCATAGGCCGCAGGTATCAGAATGAGGTCTGCTCGATTTAAAGCATAGACCTCAGCGAGTTCCGGAATGCGCACCTCATCATTGAGCATCACCGCGATTCTGCCCAGGTCACTGGTATTAAATATCGGGAGATTATTGCCAGCGCTCGCCCAAGACTGCTCTGCATCATTTAGATGCGACTTACGATAGATGCCGGCCTGTTTTCCATTGAAATCAAACAGGATCGCAGTCTCGTAATATTTACCCTCACTGACTTCTGGCATAGAAAATAAGAGATATGTTCTGTATTTTTTTGCTAAGTTCGCTGCCAGGGTATAACTTTTACCATTCAAGCTTTCAGCGTATTGTTGAATAGTATTTTTATTCAACTTCACGTGACCCAGGAAAGAATTGAAAGGTAAAACGGCTAGATTGAAAACATTTTGATTATTCTCTATCAGCGAATCTACCTTCTTCGCATTCGCTTCTATATTGCCGTCACTAGGCTCATATTGAATCAACAGTGCTGAGATCTGATTCTGCGTATTGTTTGCAGCGGGATCGATAGGTGCTTTGTAGAGGTTATAGACTTGATATAACTCTGGCCTGCGATGTTTTAGCCAAAATGCTTTTTGTTCGCTCTTATTATCGGTATCAAACGTTGCGTAGATCGTTTCTGGCGGCAAAGGTTTAGTCCATGTCGAGACCTTGGAATGGCTGAGCTGCTTGCCATTATTGTCCCAGATCGTCGAGCCACCCGTGAATTGATCCACCAAACCGAAGGAGGGAATGCTTATTAAGCCAGTTTGATTACTGGCAACAACACTCATTCCAGTCCACTGCGCTAAGGTAGCGATGTTAGAAATAGTGGAATGATTGCCGTTACTCATTTTTTCAAATTTTGGCATCATGTCTGAGCCGATCGGCATAGCCAAAATATCAGCATTGCGCAGGCTCGGAATCAGCAAGGACTGCAGTCGGCTGTCATCAAAACAAATCAAGATCGCAATCTTGCCAATATCAGTATCGAACACTGGAAAACCCAGGTTACCAGGCGCGGCGACGTTATAGTCTCCTGCAGGAAGTTGATTTTTCCGGTATTTACCGACTAGCCCCTTCGGGCCGACTAGAGCGGCTGAATTGTGAATAAGTCCTGTGACTAAATCTTTTTCATACATGCCGACCACAACATAACTATTGTATTTCTGTGTGACCTTTTCAATTGCAGCGGTCGCTCTGCCAGGAATCGTATCTAAGTCGTTTGGATTGGTAGGCACAAACCCAAAGCCAGTCACTGAAAATTCTGGTAACACCATTAATTTGGCACCATTTTCAGAGGCAGTCGTGACTGCTTCAACTATTTTTCGGATATTACCTTCCACGTCTTTTGCCGTAGGATTGAATTCGACAGCGGCTACCTTTACCTCTGCTGCGTAGGCGAATGAAAAAGAATTGATTAGGAGTAGCAAGCAGGAAATAAAGAGTTTTTTCATGTCATCCGCTGGTTCTGTTTAAAAATTAGTATTGAAACTTGAATTGACCTTAGGATTACTCCTGCGCTTGGAGAGGATCCCCATTAGTTTAGCTTTTAGTGTGACCTGAAGGTAATCAGACCAATTCCCGAACCAAAATAGGTAAATTGACAGCACTTTTCTCAGTTTTGCTTTCAACTTATAGACAAACAGTCTGAATTAATCTTTGTAACTCTTTGTCATTTTGGTAACATTCTGCTCGGTTCGCATAAATACTCTAGCGTTCAATTAAGGAAAGTTCATGAGCACTAAAAAGATCGCTATTGGGGTAAGCCTCGCTATTGTCCTAGCTGCAGGCTGGATTGGGGGCGGCATCTATGCTCAGAAAAAATTTCAGGCTGAGGCCAAGGCTTTTGCAGATGGCATGTCAAGCAACGTTGGCATCACTGTAAAAGGGTTGAAGCAAGATAGCGGCTTTTTGAGTTCATCCGGTCAATTTACGATCAACATAAGTGACGCTTCAAGTGATTTGGATTTTTCCTTTGATCTTGCCGCGACATACAAAGCTTCGCATCTGTTGTTACCAGACTCGGTCACGCGATTTGATTGGGACTTGAAGCTCGCCGGCGACGCTTCGAAAGAAATCACCCGACTTTTTGGCGATAGCGCTCGAATAGATGGTGTTGCAAAGATAAGCTATGGTGGCAATTTCACTTCCTCGATTGCAATACCCAAGCTAGCTGCTCGCGAAGATGGTGTCGTTTTCGAATTTGGTCCAACTGCTGGTGCGATTTCTGGCAGTAAAAATAAGCTGTCTTTCGACGTTGTTACTAACCGCATGGTTGTAAGGACTTCTGACGACGCGCTAGATATGAAGCAAATTAAGTATCAATCAGAGCTGACTAATATTGCTGCTGGATTGGGTTCTGCTCAGTTTACGATTGATGAGTTGAGTACTAAGGATGTGGTTGCTTCAGGAATTTCTTTAAAGGCTAGCTCTACCCAACGCGCTGACCGTATCGATATGAGTCTTATGCCTTCCGTAAGAAGTGTTTCATATAGCGGCGTCACCGTGAAAGACACCTCCTTAGAAATCATGTTCAAGGATTTGAACGCCAAAAGTGTCGAGACGCTTTCAAAGGTGTTTAACAACGCGAGTCCTACAAATTTAACTGCAGCTGAAAAAGCGCTTGCTCAAGATGCATTGCGTGAGTTGATTTATCAAGGATTCTCAGTCGGTATCACAAAGATAGCTGCTGCAGCGAAAGAAGGATCTGTTGATGGAAGTGTCTCACTTGAGTTGTTGAAAAGTGCATCCAACAAGCCGAGTGATTTCAATTTAGTTAAACAGTTAGTTTCCTCCGGACAATTAACAGTTAAAGCCGTTGATGAACAATACAAAGGTATGGCCTTGATGTTTGGTGTTGCACAAGAGACTCCTGAAGGTCTAAAGGCGGGCTATGAATTATCTGGCGGTAAACTGAAGTTCAACGGTAAGACCATGGATATCTCTGATGAGCTGTCTAATGTGCAATCAATGATTGTTAAGGTTTTGAAAGATGACTTTCTGGATTTGGCAAGTCTGAAGCAAGCATCTTTAAGTAAAAATGATTCAAACGACGAGGCAAAAAATAACGAAGCACAGGCGATCGCTGACGCTGCTCCGAAGCAAGAGGTTGCCAAAGAATCCAATACCGAAGAGTTAAAACCACAAGAGTCAAAAGCTTACCCAACGGCTCAAGATTGCGACGATCTAGGCGATTGCCTGATTGCCAGCTTGCGTGCGGCTGCAAATGACGATATTGACTCGGTCAGAGCTGCAGCTACACGCATCGATGCGATGTCAAAGCCAGACTTGGGAAACCGAACGGTTGGACGTAAATTGAACACCGAGGGTTTGGAGGCCTTGAAGCGCGGAGATAACAACGCTGCTATTCAAGCGTTTACTCAGTCGATTAAAGAGAATCCCAAAGATGTCGAGGTTGTGGGTAATCTCGGTTTCACCTATGTGCAGGCTGGTCAGGCTGACGAGGCCGTGGAGGTGCTTGCTGATGCAATATTGCTAGATCCCCGGCGAACATCCACCTGGACACCCCTGGGCGAGGCACTGGCGCTAGCAGGCTATCCAGAGGAGGCGGTTGCTTGTCTATGGATTGGTTATCAATGGTCGAACAATCGAGATAAATCGCTTGCTTATTACGCCTCGCAAGCAGAAAAACAAAAAAACACTAAGCCTGCGCTTGCTCAGGCTTATGAATCCGTTCTTAATTGGATAGCAGGTAATAAAGCTGAGTTCAAGAGTTTAGGCAAGTAGGGGCGATTCCTCAGCCTCCCATGGTAATCGTGCGTGAGTTCTTAGATCAATCCAATGATTATTCTTATGGTGATAGCCGTCCTTATTGACTGCTATCACCACCTAGTGAGTCTAGTATGCCCAGCCACAGTGCATTTAACTTTTTGTACGGGTAAGGGTCGAAGCGGCCGCTGGGTTTGTCAAAGGCAGAAGTTTGTACCATCACAATTTTTGAGTCGGGCTGGATATAAATTTGCTGTCCGAAAATGCCTTGCAAAGCGAAAGTTCTTCTCTTCAGCGGGAATAACCAGATTTGGTATCCATAGCCGAAATACGGTGTCGCAACTTTTGGTTTGAAGGCGAGAGGTTGTAAGGCGACGTCTGTTGCCTCCAGTAAATATTGAGTTGGAATAATTTCCACCCCATTGCGCATACCATCGTTGGCTAATAAATTCCCCAGGCGCGCATAGTCTCTCAGTGTTGCGTTAAATGAACCTCCCGCACCCTCAACAGAGTCCGTCGTTGACAGAAACCAGAGCGCATCACTTTGTGCGCCCATCGGCTGCCATAGCCATTCTTGCGTAAGCATGGCAATTGATTGACCTGTTGCGCGCATCAGCACGCGTCCGAGTACCTCAGTAATGATCGAGGCATAACTGAACTTTGTTCCTTCCGCGTATGTTCGTTCAGTTTTTGAGTTTAAGTATTGAACGATTTTGTCTGGTCGGGCGGCGTTGTCTCGATCATAAAGAATCTTCCCCCATTCCCAGTTATCGTCGCCCGGTGCGAAGGTGTAGAGTTCATTAAAGGTAATGCCTGAGGACATGCGAAGCATATTTCTAATGCTTGTCTGACCATAGGCAGAACGAGAAATCTCTGGCCAATACTTTGATACTGGATCGTCAAGCGACAGGATGTGGCCTTTTTTATTCGCAATGCCGATAAGGATGGAAATAATGGTTTTAGACATTGAGAATGATCGAAACCTCATCTCGGGTTTGCGATTGTATTGATACCGCTCTAAAACGACTTGTCCATTTTTTAGAATAATTAAACTGGTGGCTTTTGTATCCTCCAGATACTCATCAACGGATTTATTAAAGAGCCCCCAGCGGTAATGGATCGCAGGTGGTTCGGACATATAGGGAAGGGCGCTGGGCTGGCTTGCAGCTTTCACCACGTCAATGTTTGGTGTATCGAATTGTCCTGACCAAGCGCCAATCCGGCATTCAGCAAATTTTTGTGGGTTATTACAGCTTGTATAGCCTTTAGCTTGACCTAGCTTGTCTGCATCAGGTCCATCTGGATTCAGAAGAATTTGTTCGATCGCCTGGCAATTTGCTATGTAAATAACCAGAGCCAGAAAAATCAGTGCGGTCTTTCGAACATATCTAATGGTTTTCTGCATGTTGGGTATTACTTGAGTGACTATGCGATTAACTATAATTTTCGCGTAAATGGCTAAATATAAGAAAAAAGGCTGTCGCACAGTTCAGCGCAGCGAACAGACAAGTTGCCATAATCAATTTTGGATTAATTTGCATAGTACTTAAACTGGTTGCATTCGCCATTTGATTTTTACGGAGGAATCCAAAAAATATCAAAACAGAAGATGTGAAAAGCAGCGCAATACCAAGTCCCAGTGCCAGATGATTATCTCCAATAAACCCGGCACGTACAGCCATTAATCCATTCACAAAACTAATTAACCCTGTACGTTTCCAGGCAAGCGCTGTTCGCTCTGGTTGTAAACCTGGATCACGAGGGATATTCCCTGTGCTATGTGAAAGTGATGTCGCGGCCATGACTAATTAATGATCAAAAGAACGGTGACAAGTAAGGAAAGTAAAAAAGTAAAGACAGCTGTAATGGTCAGAGCAATATTGTGAGGGAGAGGTTTTTCCTCTCGCATGGCGATCTCGTTTGATCGCCAGTGAAGATAGGCAAGGCCACACAAGATCGTTGCGAACAATGTGAGTGATAATGCGATCACCATCGTCATCGAATGGGAAGAGATTTTTATAGAAAACTGATCAAGCACTACTCCGCCAGCTAATAGCGCAAGTGCGGTTCGTATCCATGCCAAAAAAGTACGCTCATTTGCTAGCGAAAACCTGTAATCAGGATCTTTACCGGATTGACGCCAATTGGGAGTTGACATTGTTAAGCCTTGAAAATTTTTAAAAAGAAAACACAGACTTTTGTAAGCGTGTAGTGAAGGTTTTATGATTTGCTCTTACGTTAATTTTAGAACTAATTCTCTGTCACGGTATGTTGAGAGTGTTTATTCGGCAGGCGAGTGGCAAGCGCAACACCCACTACATTAACGACTGCAGCAATCCAGATTGATGAACGATAACTGTTGGTCAAATCAAATAACCAGCCGGCCAGGAAAGGCAGACAAATTGCGGCAATACACCAACCGATATAGAGACGGCTTGTCACGAGTCCAAACTGTGTAGCAGGCCAGTGCATGGCAATGCCGCCAGCTGCGGATCCGGATACGAAACCGTATCCCATTCCGACCATGGTCAGTGCGATAAGTGCTGTATAGGGACTTGGCCAAAGTGAGAGCATGACTGCGCCTGATAATGACCAGACGTGTGCGGCGCCCATGACTTGTCTTAGGCTGAAACGATCCATTAGCCAGCCGCCTGACACGCGGGCACTTGCGATCATACCTGTGATGAATGAAGTTGCTCCGATTGAAAACTGCGAGCCTCCACCGTAGGACTGTACGATTCCAGCGGCTTGGCTCATCACCATGAGTCCCGCTGAAGCAGCTAAAAAAAATACGCTGGCTATTTTGAAAAATAGACGCCATTGAATCATTCCCAAAAAGGGAGCTGATTCATCGTCATGTCCATACATACTCGCTTTGGATTGGGGTATGTTTCTTGGAATATAGGTTCGCAAGCCAGTAAGCCAGGCTGCGACCAGTGCGCTGATGAGCACTACCGCAGCTAGATTGAATAATGTCTGACGCAAGCCCATTTCTGCAACGGACCATCCCAGTAATGGTGCGCCGATCATGGCTCCTAGAGGATACAGGCTGACTACATAGCCATTCACTAAGCCACGATGCTTGGTGGGAACAATATTGACGAATTGCTGGGCAGTGGTAAATGCAATGCCTCCAGCTAGACCAAAGAAGATGCTGTAACCGAATATGAGAGACACGAAACCTTGTGCCTGAGAGGCAAGAATTAAACCAATTGCTCCGGAGATACCCGATATTATCAATATCGTCCCAGTAGAAAAGCGTTTATATATGACTGGGGCAATATTCATCCCTGTTGCAAACATCACGGTAGAGAGTCCAAACACGATCCCCATTTCGGAACGTGTTAGCGAGAGCATAGACTCCATTGATTTTAGAAAAACGCTAAAAGCGTAAATCGTTCCAAAGGGAAGATTGGCAAACGAGGCCGCTAGGATGAGACGCATCAATAGATTCACTTGAATAATATTGAAATTTCATAGTTGTGTTTGTTGTGCCCACAATTATGCGCTTACTTATGTGAAAAGTTCACTGTTTTTGCAATCCTTCGAAAACGTTCAATTTCATCAATTTGAATGCTTTGGAGTTGAGCCGCGGTAATGGGTAGTGGCTCCGTTCCTCGAGGTTTATGTAATGTATTGATTGTTTCTTCTGAGGTCATCACCTTTTTGACTGCTTCGGCCAATACCGACCTGATTTTTTCTGGTGTTTCTGCCCTGACAAATAATGCGTTCCAGCTATAGAGAACATACTCGGGGAACCCTGACTCCTTCACTGTGGGGATCTCTGGAAAATCCGTGAAGCGGTATTCTCCCGTCACTGCGAGGGCGCGTAATTTTTTTTCACGTATTAGCATCGAGGCACCGCCCAGATCAATCAATGCAAAATCTAGATGATTTCCCATCAGATCATTCATCACTTGGCTCTGGCCCTTATAAGGCACGTTAATCATTTTGCTTTGCGTCAGATTGCCAAGCCATGCTGCCGATAGATTCAATGTTGTGGAGAACGTGCCAACAGTCAATGCCTCAGTTGTCTGTTGACCGGCAGCGACTAACTCAGAGAAGGTATGATATTTCGAGTTAATTGGTACAACGATGACGTTCATATTTCGACCGTAGCCAAGTATCGGAATGAAGTCTCGTACCGGATCATACCCAAGCTCCGGGATGACCACGGCATTAACGACCGATGGAGATATGCCTCCTTGAACTAATGTGTAGCCATCCGCAGGTGCCGCTTTGGCAGCCATCATGCCGATTGTTGCATCAGCTCCCGGCTTATTTTCAACGATCACAGGTTGACCAAGAATAGCCCCCATCTTGTCTGCATAAAATCGTGCGTTGGTATCTGAACCGCTACCATTTCCGAAGGGAACAATAATGCGTATTGGCTTAAGTGGAAAATCTGTTGTTTGAGCAAATGTGTTGGCGTGACCGATTAGTGAGGTCATCACCACGCTTGCGAAAATGAGCGACGATTTCATATTTTAGATCCAGTGTCTTGTCACAACACAATAATCTAAAAACTGGCATGGAGTAACTAAAAAAGCAAACATCACTAAAGAGTAGGTTGGTATTACCTAAAAGCTAGGCAGGCACATATCTCGCCACATAAAAAACGCCAGTAAAAGCAATACCGATCACAACTGTCATCCAAGTAATCATTCTCCATGTGCATGTACTGATTTCTCTGTGGATCGTACCGGTTAATTTAACCTCAAGATCTTTCAGATCCTCTTTTGTCGCGAGTGTGGGGAGAATCGTATCGAAGCTTGTTTCGAGAGTGGTCATTCGGTTGTCCATTTATGTGCCTGAGAGTGTTAGCGAGCACGAAATCTTAAATTATTCGTGCTAGTTTAATGAAGGTACAGGATAGAGATATCCATATGCAATACACCCGTTACACTTGCTTTCAATTCGTTTGAATGTGAGTCCTTCTAATGCTGAAAGAGATTTGGTCCAGTCTTGGTTTACCGATTGAGATGCTGAGTCATGTCCACACGATCGGCTATGGTGAGTTACCCTCGGTGTATGCCGTGACAGATCTTGCTGTGGCTAGTATCGGTGCTGCGACATTATCAATGGCATATTTAATTGCTTTGAGACAAGACTCAGTTCCTGACATTCAAATTGATCGTGTCTTGGCATCGCGATGGTTTTCACGCTCGATTGCACCAATTGGCTGGCAGCTCCCACCTACCTGGGATGTTATCGCGGGAGATTATGAGACGCGTGACGGCTGGATCAAATTACATACAAATGCCCCACATCATCGTGCTGCAGTTTTGCGTGCACTGGGTTTGCCGATTACCGATTCCTCCCTTACCCGGCAGGATCTGGCACAGGTCATCCGTATATTGAATGCTAGTGAACTTGAGCATGCAATTATTGCGCAAGGAGGTTGTGCGGCTGAGATGCGGAGTGTTCAGGCCTGGTCGGTTCATCCGCAGGGTCAGGCTGTTTGTGCAGAGCCCTTGCTGGCTGTGCATGATTACGATTTAGGCTCAACCTGCGCAAAGTGGGATTTACATCCAGATCGACCGTTACGAGGAATACGGGTACTTGATCTGACCCGAATATTGGCGGGGCCTGTTGCGACGCGATTTCTTGCAAGTTATGGTGCAGACGTATTGCGCATTGATCCCCTTGACTGGGACGAACCTGTTGTGGCTCCCGAGGTCACACTCGGTAAGCGCCGCGCGCGCCTGGATTTGCGTAGTACATCAGGTAAAAAATCCTTTGAAATACTGCTGCGACATGCTGACGTGCTCGTGCATGGTTATCGCTCCGATGCACTGGAAAAACTCGGGTTTGGAGCGCAGAGACGGCGTGAATTGAATCCTGGTTTAGTCGATGTCAGTCTGGATGCTTATGGTTGGACGGGCCCATGGCAGACTCGCAGAGGATTCGATAGTCTGGTCCAGATGAGCTCAGGTATCGCAGAGGCTGGCATGCGGATTCTTGGTAAATCCGTGCCGACACCGTTGCCTGTTCAGGCCCTGGATCATGCGACGGGATATATGCTGGCGGCCTCTGTGATCAGGGGGCTTATTCGTCGGGCCACGCATGGTGGGGGCAGTAGTGTGCGTGCCTCGCTTGCAAGAACTGCCGCAATGCTCAATGAACTAAGTCCTCCGCGCGCTCGTTCAATACAGCCGCTACGGGAGGAGTTATTAAGCGATTATGCTCAGGGGATTGAGCCTACCCCATGGGGTCCAGCCCGTCGTTTACTTCCTGCGTATTCAATTAAAAATACGAGCGCTTACTGGGAGCTGCCAGCTGGAAAGTTAGGAGATGGTGTGGCTGTGTGGTGAGTACTTTTCACGCAGGGAGATATCTCGCTACGTAAAACACCCCCGTGAATGCCATACCAATCACTGTGGTCATCCAGATAATCATTCTCCAATTATTCGAATTAATTTCTTTGCGGATTGAAGTAATTTCAAGGTGAATTGTGTTGGTGAGTTTGAGATCCAAATTTGTAAGGTCTTCTTTGGTGACGAGAGTTGGGAGTATTGTTTCGAATCTGGTTTCAAGCGTAGTCATTCTGTTATCCATTGAGTATTCCTGAAAAGGCGAAAGCGACCCGGATATTAATTGAATCGCTCTCGTTTTATTTAAGGTACAGGACTAAGTGATCTACGCGCAATAGGATGCTTACATCTGCTTTCAACTTCGCAGGGCCAGTATTTACTGCGGTTCTATGCCTGCAGCTTTTACGAGCCGGGCATACTTTTCAAGTTCTGCTTTAAAAAATACAGCGGTCTCTTCAGGTGTTTTGATATTGATTTGATTGCCTTGTCTGACCATCGCTTCTTTTGTCGCAGGATCATTAAATGCTGTGACTAATGCGGCATGAACGCGTTTAGTTGTTGCCGCATCCATGCCTTTAGGGCCCAAGAGCAAGAACCAGGCATCGACGATATAGTCTGGCATTCCTTGCTCGACTAAGGTTGGAATCTGTGGTGCTGCAGGACTACGTTTAGGGTCACCAATGCCGATTGCGCGTAAGGCACCAGAATTAATGTGTTGCAAGACACTTGGCAGTGCCAGGGTTCCAAAATCAACTTGCCCCCCCAGCAAGTCAGTCACCATGGGGCCTACGCCTTTGTACGGAATATGATTTGCTTTGGTTTTAGATTGTTCAAGAAACATTTCAGTTCCAAGATGCAGAATCGTTCCTGTACCACTTGAGCCGAAGTTATAAAAATCTGGTTTGGCTTTAAGCAAGGCGATAAGTTCTTTGCTATTTGTTGCAGAGATTTTTTGCGGGTTGACCACAATAACCAGTGGGGAGTTACCAATCGTTGAAATCGGTGTGAAATCCGTGGCCATATTGAATGGCATGGCTTTGAGCACACTCGGTAAGATCACAACGTTATTTGAGACGATAGACAGGGTCGAGCCATCTGGAGTGGCTTTGGAAAGTGTCTGCAAACCAATCACGCCGCCGGCACCAGGCTGGTTCTCTACGATGACATTGGTACCAAAGGCTTTTGCAAAAGCAGGCTGGGTTGCCCGCGTGATCGCATCCACTCCGGAGCCTGTCGCGTTTGGTAGTACAAACCGGATTGCACGTTCCGATTGAGCGCGAAGTACAGAGGAAAACTGGGCGAGTCCGATTGCTAGCGTTGCGCTGGCTGACTTCAGTAAGAATTCACGTTTTTTCATATTGTTCTTAAATTTGGTTGTCATGATTTTCTCTTTGTATGATCAGTTAGTGGGTGCAGTAAGTTTTTGCATGGCATCGAAAGAAATAATCCTGCCCATCATCGCGCTAGCTGCAATGGTCGGTGGGCTTCCGAGCCATACTTGACCCGGTCCGGAGCGTCCCGGGAAGTTACGATTGATCGCGCTAATGGTGACTTGACCAGCATGATCGGAGGACCCTGGCCCACAGTTTCCACAGGCGCCGCAGGAGGGTTGCAACATTGTGGCACCCACTTTTTCAAAAACAGACATGTAGCCTTTTTCGATACAGTAATCTCGTACTGCCGTTGTACCGAATTGAAGGTACAGCGCAACATGGTCTGGTTTGCTTAGACCATGATTAAGAGCCCAAGCAAACACAGAGTGGTAATAGTCGAAATCTTCACGCTTGCCAGCAGTGCAAGAACCCCCGTAAGCGATGTCGATTTTGACTTCTTTTTCTAGTGCGGACACTGCGATGCCGTTGCCCGGGTCCCCAGGTCTGGCCAAAAGCGGTTCAAGCGTAGAGCAGTCAACGCGCAGGATCTCTGCATACTTTGCGTCCGAGTCGCTTTGCATCCAGGGTTCAATGACAAAATCAATATTGCGACGCTCTTTCAAAAAGCTGATTGTTTTTTCATCAGGAGCAACGATTCCGGTAAAGCCACCCAGCTCAGCAACCATATTGGTCATCGTGGCTCGTTCATCGATTGAAAAAGCTTTTGTGACAGGACCGGTGTATTCGAAAACTTTACCTATCGCTAATCCTGACTTGATATCAGGTAATGCGAGCAAATGGAGTACGACATCTTTAGCGGTCACACCAGGTTTGAGTTCACCGTCCAGATCAATTCTGATCACGGGCGGCAAAGTGATTCGTACTGCGCCCGTCACAAAAGCATTGGCCATGTCGGTCGTACCCACACCAAATGCTACACAGCCAAGTGAACCGCTATGTGGCGTATGGGAATCTGTCCCCACTACAACCTGACCAGGTAGCGCATAGTGCTCTGCGATCATGGCGTGTGAGATACCCGCTACGTTGCTGCCATCGTCAAGCAATGCTTCTTCATCTGTGAGAGTGGTGTGACAGTGGAGTTTATAGTCTGCAACAAAATCTCTTTGTGCCTGTCGCATTGCCCAAACGTTTTGTATAAATCCACCGCGTATGTGTGCCGGACTTTGCGTGACATATGAGGTGTGATCTTCAAAAAGCACGATACTTTCTGGTTCATATAGTTTGACGGGCTTTCCAAATGTGGAGTGCAGCTGATGCACGCCCATACCCGTGTAATACTCATGAATAAACCGGCGATCTGCTCTGACAAACCCCCCTTCGCCTATTGACGGTGTAGCTGAGGTAAGGGGAGTTTTAAGCCAGTGACGGTTAATTATTTTTTCAAATAAAGTCTGTCCACTCGAGCCTTCAGGTTGCGGTGCGACGCTGATTTCCTGCATGTATTGTTGACCAAAGGCCAGCAGTCCACCACTTTTCAGGATCTCTGCAGCGAGGGCATCTCTGCCAGCAACGAGTTGTTCGATCGTGATGGTTTCGCTTCGTTCGAGCTTATCGATCAGGCTCAGATCGGTCGAGGTAAATAAACCGATATTGTCAGCGTTCTGACGATAGATACGCTCAAAGCTTTTAGCAATGACAAGCTTGATGCCTGCGAGTTTCTCAGCTGCAGGGCTGTGTTCGCGAGACGAGCCTTTGCCATAACGAGCGCCTGCGATCGTGACCGCAAACTGACCTTGTCGAACAGAGTCTGTTTTGAAAGGGAATAAGTCCCCGGCTTTGTAGCCGGTGTAGGTATATCGTCCGAGCTTTTCATCATAGTTTGTCATGATGGGAAGGGGAGTGATTTCATCTGTAGAAACATCATCCCGAAGGACTCCAGCTTCTTTGGATGTAACGTTCTGGCCTGAAATCTGTCGTTGCATGATGTCCGCTGAGGTGCTTAGAAATAGCAGACGGCCTGTAAGTTTGAATGGTGTCATTTTTTTATTTTGTTAGCTGCTGTAAGCAATTATTTTATCGCCGAAACGCATTACTTTCTTAACTTCCTCTATGGTTGCAGGCAATTAAAAACGTCGCATATCCATCATTCAGCAAGGGATTACCCGATATATAAAATTGCTTCATTAACATTTAGTAATGTTTGACCCAAAAGTGAACTTTTGGTGTGGTTCACGTAATCAAGATGCATACCACTGTAATTAGAGGGTGGTTTTAATCATCTTGAAAAAGGGCAGCATTCATGACAACAACAAGTATTCAATGGGCATGGGGTCAGAATCAACAGATCAACTTTAATCCAGCAACAGATAAGTTGGATTTTGGATGGTTTCAAAGTGGTCAATTTACAGTTTCAGAGCTCAACGGTTCGGTCGTTATATCCATACCGAGTAATCAGCAAACGTACACCTTAAGTGGCATCAAGTTAGCGAATTTAGCTACGAGTAATATCCTGGCGAATGATCCTGCTACTTCACATGTTTGGAGTGATGTTCTGAGTGGTCACTCTTCAAGTGGTTCCCCGACGGTAATCGATCCCGTCACGCCACCAGTGATTGATGTGATACCTATCCCCACTCCTACGCCTACACCAGTTCCCTCAGGCAGCCACGTTAGTGCGACGACTCAGGTCGGCTGGTCCTGGGGTAGCCATACTAATCTCGCCTTTGATCCAGCAGGCGATAAACTTGATTTTGGCTGGAATTTCCAATCTGGTCAGTTCACGATGACGGAGGTCAATGGCTCGACAGTCATTAATATCCCTTCCAATCAACAGACGATTACGTTGACTGGCGTAAGTTTGTCAACATTGCATGCAACAAATTTTTTATCTAACGATGCGAGTGTGCTGACCTATATTTCTGGTGTGATTACGGGCGTGGATACGGGCCATTTAACTCCCGTCGATACAAGCACCCCCAGCACAACGCCAACAGACCCGAGCACAGCGGGTGGCACTTCTTCTTCATCTACGACTGCTTACGCACACGCCTGGTCTGCAGACGAGGTTTACACCGCAGGTCAGAAAGTGAGTTTTGGCGATAAGGTCTATCAGGCAAACTGGTGGACGCAGCATGAAACACCTGTGACGGGAGGTACAACGGCTGCGGTGTGGAAATTTGTCGGCTATATGAATACCACGCCAGTTGTGCCGGATGCTCCCCAGCATTTGGCCGCACCTAATGTGACCGATCAGTCTGCAATGCTTGTCTGGGATGCCGCGCAGGTCAACGGAGTCGGTACTATTTCAGGTTATGGAATTTATGAGGATGGTGTGTTGATAGGTAAGACTCAGGCTACCTATTTCACTGTTGCAGGTTTGGATCCGACCTCGACACATCGCTTTACTGTCGAGGCCTATGACGAAGTGGGTGCTTCGTTGCAGGCAACTCCCATTTCTGTCACGACCCATGCGGCAAGTAGTCTGGGATTTGATCAGTTTTTTTCACCTTATGTTGACATGTCCTTGAGTCAAAGCCAGCATATTGCTCAGACAGTTGATGGCACTGGCTTGAATCATTTAACCTTGGCATTTCTCGTGAACTCTGGTGTGGATCAGCTCGGATGGGGAGGTGTTGGCAACATTCAAAATGATGGCTTGCCAGCTGGCAGCTCGGTACTGGATCAGGTTCAACTGATGCAGCACAAAGGCGTTGACGTGACGATCTCGTTTGGCGGGGCTGTAGGGTCAGAGCCCGCACTGGTGTTTTCAAGTGTAGATGCCTTGACGCACGGTTACCAGTCTGTGATCGATCGTTATCATGTCAACTCACTCGATTTCGATATCGAAGGTTCGGCGATTGCAAACACCGCAGCAAATCACATGCGTGATCAAGCCTTGGTTGCTCTTGAGAAAGCGAATCCTGATCTTCACATCTCATTTACCCTGCCTGTGATGCCGACAGGTCTGACGATTGAAGGCGTTAATTTGCTAAAACAATTAAAAGCGGACGGCGTGCATGTTGATGTCATCAACATTATGGCGATGGATTATGGTGCGCCAGCCGATAGTGGTGATATGGGGCAGGATGCCATCAATGCAGCACTCGCAACAATCGGTCAGATCAAGGACGCAGGCTTAAGTGCCAAGGTCGGGATTACCCCAATGATCGGCCTGAATGATGTGTTGAGCGAATCGTTTACGCAAAATGATGCCCACCATCTGATGGCATTTGCTAAAGATAATCCTGATGTTGCCTCGATAGGGATGTGGTCTTTAGGGCGGGATACTGCAGGTCAGCTAGGAGTCGTCTCCCCGGTGTCCAGTGGTATCCCGCAGGCGGAACATGATTTCATCGGGATTTTTGGGGCGATGTAAGTCATCTGAGTGATTGAAAAGGAGGTGACGCTCCTTTTCTTTCCTGAAATTGATAGGGAGTCTTTCGTGATAGATTTGCAACTTACTCGGCAAACGTGGTTTGAGCGTGAAAGATATCCCCTCCAAAGAATTAAAACTTCTATTGCGTCAAATCGCTCGTGGCAGCGATCAGGCCGTCGAGAGGGTGTTCAGCCACTATCAGTCTTTTCTTTTCGTGTTTATCCGACTCAGGATCAGGGACGATGAAGCCGCTGAAGAAATCCTTAATGATACGTTTATGATTGCTTTTCAAAAAGCATCGCAATTTAACGAGACTTCCGAGTACAAAACTTGGTTATGCGGTATTGCCAAAAACGTCTGTGGGACCTGGATGAGAAAGCAGCAGTCCAGTGTTTTAAGTTCGACAGTTGAGGTCGAGGATGAGGTGTTTGAAAATTTTCCTGACCCGGGTTGGGGCATTCTTGAAAAGCTTGAGTCCGATGAGTTGAATGAAGTCTTGCGTGAGTGTGTTGACCTATTACCTGAAGGACATCGTGAAACTCTGTTCTGGTCTCTCTATGAAGAGGAACCCATGGAATTGGTCGCGCAACGCCTTGAGTGCCCAGTTGGTACAGTAAAAAGCCGACTATTTACTGCCAGAAAAAAAGTAGCAGACTGCGTACGTGCAGTATTTAGTTCGGGAGTTGGCTATGTCTGAACGTATGCAAGAAGACGCAGATCGTGAAAAATTTGAATCGCTATTGCCTTTTTATTTCACGCAGAATTTAAATGAAGCAGATCAACGCTTTGTGAGTCATTACCTTGCTGCTCATCCGCAGGCGGTGCAATCACTAGATTTTATTCAGCGAATGTCATTTGCACTTAAATCAATCGGTTCGGATAGAAATAGTGTTGCCGCATTGGATAAAGTGCTGTTGAGCTATGCAAGTATCAAAAGTAAGAGCGTTTGGCGTCGTTGTCTCAATAAACTCCGCGAACTCGGGATATCCAATGCTGTCGTGATTGCGATACTGGTGATTGTTGCGCAAGGCGTTGGCTTTATTGTTCACTTGAGCACTGACAAAGTCCACACCGCAAAAACAATTGACTCAGCGGTTTCAAATAATGCGCTGTTGACCATTAAGAGTGGCGCTGACGCAGGTGCACTGATCGTTCTGATTGATAAATTCGGTGGCCGGATTGTGAATTCCACAGTTTTAAACGGTGCGCGCCAAATAATTGTCTCCGCAGAAAACAAACTAGGCATACAAACACTCATTGAGTTTCTATGGGGTGCCGACTTGATCGAAGCTGCCGTATTGCTGTTGTAGCTTTTAAATTGTGATATTGTTCGTGGGTTGATAGTGCTCGCCTTTTTGTTCAAAAAAGGCAGTTAAACGGGAAATTGGAGTTCTTCGGAGCAACCATACTGTCCCCGCAACGGTAAGTGAGCGCACCTTTTGAAGGTGCAAGGATTTGCAAATACCACTGGGTAGCGATGCCTGGGAAGGTCAAATCTTGGTCTCTCTAGTCCGGATACCGGCTTCAACGGGTGGAATGTGCGAACGTGGTGATTCGCAGATTTGAAGTTTTCATGGCTTGTTGCCATGCGTATCTGCGTCCACTCAAATAGCCATTCTTATTCATCTTGCTAACGGGGAGAGTTAGCGAGAGAAATGCGTTTTTGAGGTTTCACCTGTGAATGTTCACAATGTTATGTGTCGTCTATCTAAATATAGACGAGAGTTAGCCATTCTTGCTTTATTTACCACCTCCGTTCAAGCACAGCCCTCCGATCTAAGAGATCAGATTGATTCACTCAATCCTATTATCGTGACCGCTACAGTCGAGGCGACTTCCGGGCGCGATGTGTTGTCAGATTATGACTACATAGGTTCTGAACAAATTGAGCGCGCGGGCCAAACCAGTTTGCCTGAACTGTTACAGCAACAGCGTGGCGTACAAGTTCAAACTTATGGTGGCAGTGGAAATTACGCAAGTGTCAGTTTAAGAGGTACTAACAATGATCAGGCACTCGTCTTAATTGATGGTGTCAGAGTTGAGTCCTCCGCGATTGGTGGGGCGGTCTGGTCGACGATTCCTTTGGCACTTATCGATCATATTGAAATTATTTTTGGACCACAAAGTACGTTCTATGGTGCAGATGCCATGGGTGGTGTCATTCAGATTTTCACGAAACGTGGTGATGGACCTGCCCAAGTGCAAGCATCGACTGGCTATGGTTCATACGGGACAAGCATTTCTACTGCGAGTATCTCTGGGTCTACAGAGGGCACAGATAAAGTTCGCTATGCCTTCGGCATCAACAACGATACTTCCAGTGGATTCAATACAGTCGCACCTAACAACCCTTGTAGTGCGGCCAATGCAAGCAAGAACTATTGCGCGCCTGGCTATCCGACCTCCAATACAGGTTACACAAGAAATAGTGCCGCAGGACAAATCTCAAGGGATTGGGGCGTTGGCCAGGAGTTTGGTTTCAAGATGCTTGCAAGTCGTGATAGTTATCAGTATCCAGGCTTTAGTTATGCATACGACACACCTGAAACAGGCACTGAAATTGGCAGTACTTACCTAGCGGCGCTGTATTCAAGAAATCAGATCACGACTAATTGGCAAAGTTTTTTTCAGGTTTCGCAAACTAACAATTATTCCCAAAGCTTCACTACCGGGGCCGCCGATCCTATCAGTACACCTCAAACTGATATTTTGTGGCAAAACAATATCAAATTGGGTACTGATGTGTTGCAGCTTTCTGCCGAGCGGCGCAATCAGTATGTAAATGCTACGCTATCACCTGTCAATTCAGGGTTAGCAAACTCTGTAACGGTAGACCAGTCTAGAACTTTTGACTCGGTTGCTGCAACCTATCAATTAAAGCGCGGCGCTAATCTCGCAACGGCTGCACTACGTAATGACAATATATCTGGCTATGGATCTCAGACGACGGGAAGCGTAGCGTATGGATATTTCTTTACCAATGAATTTCGCTTCAACGCAAACTACGGTACGGGTTTTCGTGCGCCCAGTTTCAACGACCTCTATTACCCAGGGTATGGCAATGCAAATTTGCAACCTGAAACAAACCGGAATATGGAAGTTGGCTTGCATTACGAAACCCGTAATTACGGGGTTCATTTGGTTGGGTACGACAACAAAATCGATAACTTGATTGTCCCTTTAATGTGTTCAAGTCAGTCAAGCGGATATTGCCCGACCAACTACGCTAAAAGTGAAATCAGCGGTATTTCACTTGGTATCAACACTATCATTGATAAAGTTACGCTCCAAGGGTCTTATGATTTGATGAATGCGGTTGATTTGGAGACGGGCAATCAATTACCTGGCAGAGCGAAAAATGTATTTAATTTTGGCGCTGACTATAAGACTGGAAAGGTCAATGTGGGTACGAATGTGACGCTCACGAGTACGCGCTGGGGCAACGCAGCGAATACACAGGAAATGAGTGGGTTCGCCTTAATGAATTTATATGCGAGCTATGCGTTTGACAATAGTTGGAGCGTGTTCGCACGTTGGAATAACATTTTTAACTCCTCTTATCAGTTAGCCTATGGTTACAACACTCCCGGGTCTAATGTATTTGCAGGTGTGAGGTACGCATTGCAGTAAAGAGTTTCAGTTTTTAACGAATGAGAACGTTGTGAAATTAATCCTGTTTTTTTTAGGAATTTTATTTTCTACCTCTGTCATGGCGATTGAGCTCGTGGATGACAGAGGTGTTCTTGTTAAGTTTGATCACCCTCCCCAAAGGATCATCAGTTTATTACCTTCGATTACTGAATTTGTTTGTGTGCTTGGCCAATGTGATCGACTTGTTGGCGTCGATATGTTTTCAAACTATCCGTTATCTGTTCAGGCCTTAAGAACACTGGGGTCAGGGCTAGAGCCAAATATCGAAAAAATCATTGCATTAAAACCTGATTTGATTTTGATGGGGATGTCTCCGAGAGCTGCAGAGCATTTGAGGTCTCTAGGCTTAAAGGTGTTTTCTTTAGAAGCAAGAAAATATCAGGATGTGCAACGCGTATTAGAAAAATTAGCCCTTATTCTGCGTGTCCCACAAACACAGGCAGAAACCATATGGTTAAAAACGCGTAAGGAGCTCACTCTGCTCGCAGAGGCACTACCTGTCGTACAACCGAAGTTAAAAGTTTATTTTGAAATTAGTAGTGCACCTTATGCCGCAGGACCAGACTCATTTATTGGGGAAACATTGGAGCGTCTTGGCGTAGAAAATATTATTCCCGCTAGTCTGGGAGCATTTCCAAAAATAAATCCAGAACTCGTGGTCCGATCCAATCCTGATGTCATTATGCTGAGTGATAAAAATGTACTCAACCTGAATGATCGGCCAGGCTGGTCAGGAATGAAGGCTGTGCGGGAGGGGCGTGTCTGCAACTTCGCGGAAAGTGAATCCGACTTAATAGTGAGGGCAGGCCCAAGACTTGCTGAAGGTGCAAAAACTATTGCCCAGTGCCTGGCAAAGTATGGATACTCTGTTCCTGTCGAATTGAAGATTCAATGATGAATCATCATACAAAAATCATGCTTGAGCGTTTTACACGTATGACGGGTGTGATTGTTTGTTTTTTATGTGTCTTATTGCTTTTAGGCATGTGCGTCGGAAGCACAGGTTTTGAGACGCTGACCGGCATGTTTGCTGATCCTGCCTCGAGTCAGATTGTATGGAGGGTCAGGCTTCCCAGATCAATCGGAGCAATGCTTGCAGGTGCTCTGCTTGGCATGACCGGCGCGATCGCACAAGGATTATTTCGAAATCCACTTGCTGACCCTTATCTCCTAGGTAGTGCTTCAGGTGCTTCATTTTTCGTCGCGCTGAGCTTGGCCTTTTTAGGAGGAAGTCCTTTTGCAAGTGAGTTCTTACTTCGTATGGGGCTCACAGGCATGGCCTTTATGGGGGCAGTCACTGCAGTATTTCTGACATTACTGCTCGCCGCAGGGGTGCAAAACTCACTACGACTTTTGTTATCTGGCGTGATCGTCGCTGTAATTTTTGGTGCCCTCAGTTCTTTGGTTGCTTTGAGTGCACCGGATATCCTTCAAGTGATGCAGGCTTTTTTGTTGGGCTCCACTAGTTTTATTAGCTGGAACGCATGTACTGTTATGGCGATCGTGCTGATCGTTGCGCTTTTCGTATCGCTTGCAATGAGTCGTGTACTGGATGGCTTGACGCTCGGTGAGGCGACGGCGCAAAGTCTTGGGTTAAGTTTGAAATCCACCCGCCTAACTTTAATTATTGTGATATCCCTGACGACAGGCGCTGCGGTTGCACAGGTCGGTTTGATTGCTTTTGTGGGCTTGGTTGCACCACATCTTGTCCGCTCACTGGTTCGCGTCAACCATGCCAGACTCATCTTTTTATCTGCTCTTCTTGGTGCCGGACTGCTATTGGCCGCTGATATTCTGGCGAGGGTGGTTATTGCACCGCAAGAACTTCCGGTCGGAGTAGTGACTGCCGTACTGGGTGGGGGATATTTATTCTGGCTGATGTACCGTGGTCGCAGAAAGGGGGCTTTTTAAATGATGTCATTGACCCCGTCAGATTCAAAGGCTATCCAGATTACAAACGTATCAGTCAGACACGCTGAACTTGTTGCGTTAAATAGCGTCACATTAAATATTGCCAAGGGTAAATGGACGTCGGTCATCGGCCCTAATGGTGCGGGTAAATCCACATTATTGCGTGTGTGTGCTGGTCTCCAAGGTGATTTATCGAGGGTTCAGCTTGACGGTATTTCACTGGACAATATTTCCCCAGTTATCAGAGCGAGGCGTGTTGCTTGGCTAGGCCAGAATGAGTCTGTCCAGAGCGATATGTCTGTATATGATCTCGTAATGCTTGGCAGGTTACCTCGGCTCTCATGGTTTGAAGCACCTTCGCAAAGTGATCATTTGATCGTGCGTCATGCGCTTGAAACTATGCATGCATTTGAATGGAAAGATCGCTCTGTCGGGCAGTTGTCTGGTGGTGAGCAGCAGCGGGTATTGATTGCCAGGGCACTTGCAGTGGATGCTGAAATATTGCTGATGGATGAACCTCTCAGTAATCTTGATCCTCCGCATCAATCAGATTGCTTGAATTTAATCAGATCCCTCGTTGAGCAAGGAAAAACTGTAGTAACCGTTCTGCATGAGATCGCCTTCTCGCTCTGCGCAGATGAGGTCGTTGTGATGAATGAGGGAGGCGCGTATTTTCAAGGGCTGAGTCACATGGTCGATACGCATCGAAAAATCGAACAGGTTTTTCAAAATAGAATTGAAATCCATCCTTTTAAGAACCGTCTCATTATTTTGCCGGTTTGAACTAAATCTTTAAGAGCATCATTATGCAAATCCAAACACCTCGCACTGAAAAACCCTATGAGCAACCCGAGGGGGAGCGTCGCGGCTTAATCATTATTAATACAGGCGATGGCAAGGGGAAAAGTACTGCTGCATTTGGTTTATCCATCAGAGCGCATGGGCGCGGAAAAAAAGTAAAGATTTACCAGTTCATGAAAGTGCCCTCTGCAAGGTTTGGAGAACATCGTACGTTTGAGATGCTAGGCATACCTATCGAAGGTCTGGGTGATGGCTTTAGTTGGAAAAGTAAGGATCTCGAACACTCAGCGCAATTAGCCCGTGATGGCTGGGAAAAAGCCAAGGCGACGATCATGTCTGGTGAGTATTTTCTGGTTGTGCTTGATGAGATCACATACCCATTGATGTATGGATGGCTTTCACTCGAGGACGTGATCCACACTCTGAAGTCTCGTCCTAAGGATGTGCACGTTTGCCTGACAGGCAGAAGCTGCCCCCAAGAAGTGATCGATATCGCAGATACGGTCACTGAGATGGGTCAAATCAAGCACGCATTTACTGCTGGTATCCCCGCACAACGTGGTATTGAAGATTAGGTCCTACCAGGACAGGGGCACAGGATGGCCGCAATATGTGTGATGGTGCTCGGTACTTCGAGTGGCGCAGGTAAGAGCTGGATTACAACGGCTCTCTGTCGCTACTATGCCAATCAAGATTTGAAGGTTGCACCTTTCAAGGCGCAAAACATGAGCAATAACGCTCGTGTGGTGGATGCTGGCGATCGCGAGGGGGAAATAGGGTCTGCTCAGTATTTTCAAGCATTAGCTGCAAAGGCCGTACCCAGCGTGCAGATGAATCCGGTTTTACTCAAGCCTGAGGCGGATACCAGAAGTCAGGTGGTCGTGATGGGACGCGTTGATAGCATTTTGTCTAAGACCCCCTGGCGTGAGCGAAGTGAAAAGCTCTGGCCCGCTATTCAAATTGCGCTCGATCGCTTGATTGACTCTTATGACGTTGTTGTCATTGAAGGTGCTGGTTCTCCGGCAGAGATCAATTTAATGGCAAGTGATATTGTTAATTTACGTGTCGCACGCTATGCCAACGCAAAGTGTTTACTTGTGACAGATATTGATCGGGGAGGTGCTTTTGCGCATCTCTACGGTACTTGGGCATTACTTGAAAAGACTGACCAGCAAAGGATTGCAGGATTTATCCTGAATAAATTCAGAGGAGATGCCGCGCTACTTGCCCCTGCGCCAGCAATGCTTCAAGGGATGACGGGTATTCCAGTCGTGGCAACAATTCCTATGCTTCGTGCACATGGATTGCCTGAGGAAGATGGTGTATTTGATGATCACCTATCGAATTCTATTGCTGGGGCGATCAGGGTCGCTGTGATTGCCTATCCGCGCATCAGTAATCTGGATGAATTTCAATCGTTAATCAATACTACAAATGTAAAGTTGATCTGGGCAAGAGAGCCACAGGAGTTGTTGGATGTTGACTGGATTATTTTGCCTGGATCGAAACATACAAGTTCAGACCTCGACTGGTTACGGACGCAGGGCCTTGATAAGGCGATAAGTGAGCATGCTCAGGCAGGCAAGCATGTATTGGGAATTTGTGGTGGGTTGCAGATGCTCGGCAGCGCCTTGAACGACCCCTATGGTATTGATGGATCGCGCAGGGGTTTGAATTTATTGTCTTTGGATACGGTCTTTGAGCAAGCCAAAACCGTCAAGCAAACGCAAACTCAGTTCGCGTCAATCGAGGGCGTATGGAGTTTTTTGTCGGGATTGTCTGTTTCAGGCTATGAAATTCACCATGGAGAGACGACTCCGCATAGTTCTCTCGGTGATGGGGAAGGTTTGCTTGAAATCATCCCGGAAATCGCATGGCTAAATTCTGCAGGCAATGTGATGGGAATTTATGTGCACGGACTCTTTGAGAATGCTGTGGTGATGGAGGCCGCATTTCATGATGCATCAGGTACGCTTGATGCTGTATTTGAAAAGCTTGCTGATCATTTTGAAAATAACGCTGAGCCCGGTTTATTAAATTCTTTAATTGACAGACACTGACTCGGCAATCGACACGCATTGCATCGATTGCCGTTTTCAAATACTTACTTAGTTACTGCGGTAATTTCAGCACGCGCGGCAGCAAATGCCGTCGCCTTTGCTGCTTCTCCCATAGCCAAGCCCTCAGCACGTACGTAACGTACATCGGTAATACCAAAAAAGCCGAAGACTGTTTTCAAATAGCTCTCTTGATGGTCCATAGCCTGGCCCGCTTCACTTGTTGAGTAAGCACCGCCGCGTGTTGACACCACAATCACAGTTTTACCGGAAGCCAATCCTGTTGGGCCTTTGTCGGTGTAGGTAAAGGTGCGACCAGGCTGGGCAAGACGATCAATCCAGGCTTTCAGTTGTGTCGGGATGGAAAAATTGTAGAAGGGCGCACCCACCACGATCACGTTTGCTGCTAAAAACTGGGAGACGAGTTTTTCTGACAATGCATTTTCTGCACGCTGTGCTTCGGTTGGTTCAGGTTGTGCAATGCCTTTGATTGCAATCGCATCAGCACCGAAGTGAGGGATCTGGTTTGCAGCGACGTCGAGATACTCGACAGAGGTATCTGGGTGATTTTTGATCCACTGCGCAACGGTTTCTGCTGATAATTCACGTGACGCGGAGTAGGCGCCGAGGATACTGGAGTCGATGTGTAAAAGTTTCATGATGATGTTTCTCTCAGAAAATTGATTATTTAGAAAATTCTCCCAGCCTTCCTTCGCGGAAGTCACTCAGTGCTTCGTAGATTTCTTGCTGGGTGTTCATAACAAAAGGTCCGTACTGGACGATGGGTTCTTTTAACGGCTGACCTGAAATAAAAATGAGCTTTGCGTCGCTGCTGGCCTCAATCACCACACCATCGCTGTCAGGCTCATTAGCGAAAATCGCCATGCGCTGCACAGGGACCGCCTTGCCTGAAATGCTGACTTCACCTCGATATACATAGAGAAAGGCATTGTGTGTTGGCGATAGTTGCTGTTCAAACTTAGAGCCGCCTGGCATGTGGAGATCGAGGTAGCAGGGCTGTGTGATATCGCGCGTCACCGCGCCCGTCACGCCGTTACTTTCACCTGCAATCACCGTGACAGCAACGCCTGCTGTAGTGACATATTTTGGTAACTGATTATTTTTAAAATCCTTGTACCAAGGCGCATTCATTTTGTCGCGTTTAGGTAAATTCAGCCAAAGCTGAAATCCTTCCATCACACCTTCTTCCTGTTGAGGGATTTCGGAGTGAATCACGCCTTTGCCTGCAGTCATCCATTGGACATCACCGTTTTCCAGTAAGCCTTCATTGCCTGCGCTATCGCGATGTAGCATCCGACCGGCAAGCATGTAGGTGACTGTCTCAAAGCCACGATGAGGGTGGTCTGGAAAGCCTGCTATGTAGTCATCGGGTTTATCACTGCCAAACGCATCCAGCATGAGGAACGGATCCAGACGTTGCTGGAGATTCTGTGTCAGTACGCGAGTCAGCTTCACTCCCGCACCGTCAGAGGTGGCCTGGCCAGCCACCAGACGCTCAACTGTACGAGGACGGTGAACGGTTTGGGTATGGAGTGGAGGATTCATTTTTAGTCCAGTCAAAGGCACTGAGTTCTTAATGACTAAACTATATTCCTGAACAATATGTTTGAAAATAGCATTAAATGGATATAATTGTTTCTAATATGGAACAATCAAAAACTATTTCTGCTATTGATCCCAATGATCTCCTAATCTTTGCGCACGTAGCTGAGTTAGGAGGGTTTAGTCGCGCAGCAGAAAAGCTTGGTTTACCAAAATCAACTGTTTCAAGGCGTATTTCCACGCTTGAGCATCAGTTGGGTGAAAAACTGCTGATTCGAACTACGCGTCGGCAGACTCTGACTGAGTTTGGTGATCAGCTGCAGGAGCACGCCCGTCAGGTTGTACAGGAGGTGGACGCAGTCAGCGCGTTGATCGAAAGGCGTCAGGCAACTCCAACCGGACGTCTACGCGTTTCAATGCCAAGTGACTTTGCAAACTTATTGCTGGCTGACTCGTTGGCTGCTTTTATTGCAATGTATCCGTCGATACAACTTGAGCTGGATTTGTCTCCCAGGCGTGTTGATTTGCTCGGGGAAGGGTTTGATCTTGTGGTCAGAGTCGGTAAGCTCCCCGAGGACTCTTTGCTGATTGCAAAAAAAATTGCGGAATTTTCAGTAGGACTATTTGCCTCACCGCAGTATCTGGCCGAGCATGGAATGCCTGAACACCCAAACGAATTGTCCGACCACCACGCTATCAGACTCATGCAGGGAAGTGGTGATTTGGCTGCATGGGTGCTAAGTCATGACGATGAGCAGTGGCAGGGTATCGCACCGGGTCGTGTCAGTGCTAATTCGCCTGAGTTATTAATGCGGCTCGCTATTGCCGGTGTGGGAATCGCTGCGGTTCCTGAATATTTTGCTGCTGTAGATGTACGTAGTGGTTATCTGCGTAGAGTACTACCGCAGTGGCATATGCCAAGTCATACCGCCTGGGCGGTTTTCCATGATCGAAAATTGATGCCAACCAAGACGCGTGTGTTTATCGATATGTTGCAGATTGCATTAGCAGGGGTATGAAGTCAGAGTGCCAGTTTGGCTGAGACGAGTCGGTTAATGCTGACACCTTGCTCGGCTGCTTCAATGGCTAGAGCACGATGCACAGTTGACGGTATCCTGACCATGAACTTCCCGCTAAATTTTCTTTCTGCTAATGGCTCGGGTAGAGATTCTTTCGAGGCTTTCATATCCCTAATCACATCTGCCACAGCTTTACGAATGCCTGAAAGTGCTTTTTCCGGCGTAGATGCTAGCCATGAGAGAGAAGGGAACTCCGCGCATAAGCCAATATGTTCGTTGTCTTCAGCCGACCAAGTAACACGATAGGTGTAGTGATCAATAATCATTAGTGCCTTTGAATCATTTCAATTGCCAGTAAAACCTGCCTGACTTGATATGCCTTTGCCTTGCCATGAGTATTTTGAATATTGATGCGTGGATTTCCGATCCAAGGGGTTTTATAAACAAAATGGCTACCACCTGAATGTCGTGGTTTACCAAAAAATGCTTCACAAATCCTTTGCAGGTCATGAAACGAAACATTTTTCGGTGCCTGCTGCATGCGCAGTAGTACTTTTTGAAGACTTATAGATGATATCAATAGTGATACTTACCGTCAAGGTTGATTTGAGGCAGGATTATCTAATTAAGGTTGTGTTTGAGTGCTTAGCCTGAGATAAAAGTATCCCTTCTGTAATCCATATGCTACGGTCACCAAATACCGAAAATTCAGGGAAGCAGATGTCAACCTTAATCAAGAATACGCTTTCAACAGAGCCGCCAAAATCTGTTTCTTTTGCAGAGGCGTTTTTGTTCTGGCTCAAACTTGGCTTCATCAGTTTCGGAGGCCCTGCCGGACAAATCTCGATGATGCATCAGGAGCTTGTTGAGCGCAGGCGGTGGATTTCTGAACGCCGTTTTTTACATGCGCTGAATTACTGCATGGTATTGCCTGGCCCTGAGGCACAGCAATTGGCAACTTATATCGGCTGGATGCTGCATAAGACCAAAGGCGGGATTGTTGCCGGTGTGTTGTTCGTATTGCCTTCGTTATTTCTTTTGATCGGGCTGTCGTGGATTTATATCGCCTATGGTGAGATGCCTTTGGTTGCAGGACTGTTCTACGGTATCAAACCCGCAGTCACGGCAATTGTGGTTCAGGCGGCTCACCGCATCGGTTCGCGCGCACTTAAAAACAATGCGCTATGGGCCATTGCCGCTGCATCGTTTGTAGCAATCTTTGCCTTGGATGTCCCGTTTCCGATCATTGTTATGGTCGCCGCTGCAATCGGCTATGTGGGAGGAATCCTCTCACCGGAGAAATTTAAAACTGGTGGGGGACACGGCAAGTCAGACAAATCCTACGGGCCAGCGTTGATTGATGACGAGACCCCGACACCAGACCATGCGGTTTTTCGTTGGTCGCGCCTGGTGCAGGTTTTGGTGGTTGGTGCATTGCTTTGGTTCATACCAATGTCATTGCTGATCCTGCAATTTGGTTGGGATCACACGCTGACACAGATGGGTTGGTTTTTTACAAAAGCTGCTTTACTGACCTTTGGTGGTGCCTACGCAGTTTTGCCTTACGTGTATCAAGGCGCTGTTGAAAATTTTGGCTGGCTGACGGCTACACAAATGATTGATGGACTGGCATTGGGTGAGACGACTCCTGGACCTTTGATTATGGTGGTAGCGTTCGTTGGCTTTATAGGGGGGTATGTCAACGCGATCTTTGGAGCAGAGCATCTGTTTCTCGCAGGTGCGGTGGCGGCTTGTATTGTGACGTGGTTTACTTTTTTACCGTCATTTATATTTATCCTGACAGGCGGACCATTAGTTGAGACGACCCATAATGATTTGAAATTTACTGCCCCACTCACTGCGATTACTGCCGCAGTGGTTGGGGTGATTCTGAATCTGGCGTTATTTTTTGGATATCACGTTTTGTGGCCGCAGGGATTTTCCGGTTATTTTGATGTGATTTCCGCTTTGATTGCAGTCGCTGCCGGTATTGCCTTATTTAAATTCAAACGCAACGTGATTCATGTAATCGGAGTCTGTGCGTTCGTTGGTTTGCTGGTGAGCTATTACAAATAGTTTCACTTTAATGCTGGTGCCTGTCTCTATAAATCCGGATAATTTTAATTATTTGTTTGATGAGGAGAAATTAAGTGGAAGCTAGGATTTGTGCACTTGAGACGTTTGCAATAGAAACCCGTGACCGTTTAGCACGGATCGAGACAACACTCGATATGTTTGTCACAAAGGATTATTTGCATAAGGAATTGTATTTAATGACTTGGAGAATATTAAGCGGTGGTGCAGTCATAGGTACAACCCTGGTCACGGTCGTCTACTGGATCGCCAGAAACGTGCACTAAAAATACTTGCCAATTACAACAACTGGAGTAAAGTGAATCTCATGATTTTCTATTTGTGAGATTGCTATGCGTAAATTTTTTACCCTGTTGTTGTGTGTTGTGACCCTTGGTTTATCAGGCTGTGGCTACAACACCTTTCAATCGACAGACGAGCAGATCACCGCCAGTTGGTCAGAGGTGCTAAATCAGTACCAGCGTCGCTCCGATCTGATTCCAAATCTTGTCAGCACTGTAAAAGGCGAGTCCAATTTTGAACAGGAAACGCTAGTTAAAGTCGTTGAGGCGCGTGCTAAAGCCACGAGTATTCAGGCGACCCCTGAGCTGATCAATAACCCCGAGGCCTTTAAAAAATTCCAGACTGCGCAAGGCGAGTTGTCAGGAGCACTGAGTCGACTGCTTGTTGTCAGCGAAAATTATCCCAACATCAAATCCAATCAGAGCTTCCAGGAACTACGCGCACAGCTTGAAGGGACGGAAAACCGTATTACCGTTGCGCGTAATCGTTATATCAAGGCAGTCCAGGAATACAACGTAGCCGTCCGTTCGTTCCCCTCAAATCTGACTGCAATGGTGCTGGGTTACAAAACCAAAGCAAATTTCTCTGTTGAGAACGAAAAAGAAATATCCAAGCCGCCCGTGGTGAATTTTGAAAAAGCTCCCTCAGGAGCGAGTAAGTGATTGCAATACCGCTTAGCGCATACAGCCATGAGTTAGGCGTCGGATTAAGGTCTGCTGCACGCTTGACCAGATTGTTGCGTACGGTATTACTGTGTTGTCTTGTAATGATTGCAGCGGCCTGTCAGGCGGACGTTTCCGTGCCCGCATTGACTGGTCACGTTGTAGATCTGACCGGCACACTCAGCAAGCAGCAAAAAGAATCTCTTGACCAGATGTTAACTGCCTTTGAAACACGCAAAGGAAGTCAGCTTGCAGTGTTAATTGTTCCAACTACAGCACCTGAGTCTATTGAGCAATATGGAATAAAAGTCGCCGACAAGTGGAAACTAGGGCGTAAAAAAATTGATGATGGCGCTATTTTACTCATCGCTAAAAATGATCACACACTTCGTATTGAAGTCGGCTATGGACTAGAAGGGGCGTTAACAGATGCGCTGAGTAAGCGGATTATTGACCAAACCATTGTGCCCCGTTTTAAAGAACAAGATTTTTATGGCGGAATTAGTCAAGGCGTTGAGCAGATTATCCGAGTGATTGATCGTGAGCCACTGCAGGCACCGTCAGCAAAGGTGGATTCGGTCATCGAGCAGGGGATATCGTTCGCACCGATTTTCTTTATGATTGTTCTAGTGGTCGGTGGGATCTTGCGGCGAATTTTTGGCAAACTACCCGCAGCAATAGTGACTGCTGTCGTGACATCTGTCGTTGCCTGGTTTGTCGCAGGCGGATTGTTGCTTGCCCTATTGGCTGGAGTGATTGCTTTTTTGTTCGCACTGATGATGGGCGCGGTGCGTGGACGCGGTGGCTATTATGGTGGACCGGGTGCCGGTGGAGGCGGCTCGTCAGGCGGTGGAGGATTCAGCGGGGGAGGGGGTGGTTTTGGTGGGGGTGGTGCTTCGGGTAAGTGGTAACCGAAGCACCTTCAACAATTCTAAATCTCGATTTTTGAACCTAGTTCCACGACACGATTGGCTGGGATTTTGAAAAAATCAGAGGGTTTGGCTGCATTCTGATACATCCAGGCAAACAGCCTTTCGCGCCAGATAGCCATCCCTGGAATAGCAGAGGGAATCACGGTGTCGCGCGCCAGGAAGAATGAAGTCTCCATCAGATCACAATGAATATTATTGTGGGTGGCAAGCAACTCGATGATCTTGTTCATGTCTGGTGTTTCCTTGAACCCAAAGATCGCTCGTACCAGATAAACTCCCCCGCCCATTTCTTTTAGATTGATGCGATCCTGGTCTTCAACATAAGGTACGTCCCAGATACTGATTTTCAAAAAAATCACGCGCTCATGCAGCACCTGATTATGTTTAAGATTGTGCAGCATCGCAACAGGCACATAGTCTACGTGAGCTGTCAGAAAGACTGCAGTACCGTGAACCCGGATGGGCTCATGTGCGAGCAGCGATGAGACAAATCCCTCTAAACCAATACCTTGTTCAATCGAGCGTTCACGCAATAATTTACGTCCTTGATACCAGGTGATCAATAACAAGAAACACAATCCACCCAGTAACAGCGGGAACCATCCCCCATCTGCAATTTTCAGTACGTTGGCCGCAAAAAAAGCGAAGTCCACAAAAAGGAAAACTCCGACGATCAACGTGACCAGTACTGGATGCCATTTCCAGACAACACGCATGACGACTGCTGCTAATAATGTCGTAATGATCATGGTTGTTGTGACCGCGATACCGTACGCTGCAGCCAGATTGCCGGATTCTTTGAAAGCAAGCACTACGGCAATCACAACGACCAGTAGCATCCAGTTGATAGTGGGAATATATATTTGTCCAACCTCCTTTTCTGAGGTGTAGGATATTTTCATGCGAGGGACAAAGCCAAGCAGAATCGCCTGACTGGTCATTGAGTAGGCTCCAGAGATAACAGCTTGCGAGGCAATGACAGTCGCGAGCGCCGCCAGTATGACCAGCGCAAAGGTGAATGCTTCAGGCACCATCAGAAAAAATGGATTTGAAATGGCTTCGGGGTTCGACAGGAGCATTGCACCCTGACCAAAATAGTTAATCAGGAGACAGGGCATGGTGACAAAGAACCATGCGTAGCGAATCGGCTTGATGCCGAAATGACCCATATCTGCATAAAGGGCTTCAGCGCCGGTCAGCACTAGAAATACTGCACCTAGAACGATAAAGGCCTGGAGTGCGTGATCAGAGAGAAAGCGTATGCCATACATGGGGTTGACCGCCCCGAGAATGCTTGGATTGTCGACCAGATTGTAGATGCCCATTACAGCTAGTACGAGAAACCAGACAATCATCACAGGACCAAAAAATACCCCTACGACGGCGGTACCTGATTTTTGAATCATAAATAATCCGACCAGAATCACAATGGTGATTGGGACGACATATTTAGTGAATTGCGGGGAAACGATTTCTAGCCCCTCTACTGCGGATAATACTGATATGGCCGGAGTGATGACCGCATCACCATAAAACATACAGGCTCCAAATACGCCGAGCATGATGATGGAAATCGCACGCTTCGAGCCTGAGGGTGCAGTTCTGAGTGCCATGGCCATCAGAGCCAGGATTCCGCCTTCGCCATGGTTGTTCGCACGCATCACAAACAGTACGTATTTAAGCGACACAACTATAAGAAATGCCCAGAAAACGAGAGAGATGACACCAAAGACAGCCTCGCTAGAAAACGGGATGCCGTGTTCCGGACTGAAGCACTCCTTAAGCGCGTATAGCGGACTGGTCCCGATATCTCCAAACACAACGCCCATTGCAGCTAGCGTCAACGCAGGCATGCTGCCTTTGTCGTGGTGATTGCCGGCGTCGAGCGTGATCGGGCGCAAGATCGTGGACTTTGAATATTCCGGATTACTGAGTGCCATGTCATACCTCGTTATAGAGAATAAATTTTACTCCTTTGACGATGTATGCATGGATTAACTGTTGGAAATTAAGTATTTTTTTGTTAGTCGAATCCGGTCCTGAAGGAGTGATTCGTGACGAACGCGAGGGGCGATATTTTAATTATCACGCAAACGTTACGCATATGAATGGTTAGTGTCCACCCGCAGCCGGATCGACTGAGCGTGTCGGCTTCGGTGCAAGCCAGATCACGGAAGCTGCAAAAACAAAAGCAATCCCCATCGACAGCATGACTTGGTTCGTGGCTAGCATCACACTCTGACTATTTATCATGTATTCGATGCTTTGCAACGCGGCCTCACTCGTCATTCCCGCGCTTTCAAGTCCTGTGCGCAGACTCTGATCCACATCGGTCAGCCCAACAAGTTCAGCGCGATTGCGGGTTGTTTCATCCTCCCAGAAGGTTGTCACGAGGGAAGTTGCAAAGGCGCCTGACAGTGTCCTCAAAAAATTCATCAAGCCTGCGGCTGAGGCAGTTTCTGCTGGCTCAACACTTGCAAGCGCCAGACCTGTTGAGGGTACAAAGAAAAAGGGCAAACCAACACCCATCACTAATATTGGTATGGAAAGATCCCAATACGTCATATCTGTCGTTGCGTAGCTGCGCCAGATCGTGACGATACCGAGCCATAACACACCGATAAAAACAAGTTTACGCGGGTCAATTTTGCTCGATAAGCCCGCAGCAATGGGAGCAACCATGATGGCAAGCACGCCTGACCAGGCGGTGGTCATCCCTGCTTGCGTTGAGGTGTAACTCATAAAACTCTGTAGCCAGAGCGGAGTCAATACGTTGGCACCAAAAAAAGCAGCAAAGGCCAGACTGATCGTCAACACACTGATTGTGAAACCTCTGTGCCGGAACACGCGTAAGTCCACGATCGGGTGCGCAGTATTTAATTCCCAAATCATGAAAGCAGCGAAACCAATCACTGCAACGATTCCCAAACCGATGATGTAGCTTGAGGCAAACCAGTCATGTTGTTTGCCCTCGTCGAGCATAATCTGCAAAGCGCCGACCCATACGATCAGTAAAACTAATCCAACCGTATCGATTGGATCAGTCAATAAGCTGTTTTCGTAGCGCTTAAGTAATTTCCAGGCGAAAAAGGCACAGGCAAGGGCAATCGGAAAATTAATATAAAAAATCCATGGCCAGGTGTATTCGTTGCATAGATAGCCCCCAAGGATCGGACCGACAACAGGCGCGACGAGTGTGGTCATGGCCCAGAGACCAATCGCTGCGGGCGCTTTTTCAGGAGGAAATATTCGTAACAGTAAGGTCTGAGACAGTGGCATGAGTGGGCCCCCTGCCAAGCCTTGGCATACGCGTGCGAAAACCAGCATTCCCAGAGAATTGGCAAAACCGCAGAGGACAGAAAAAATACCAAATAACGCCATTGAGGTGGCGAACACGCGTACTGCACCAAAACGGCTGGCTAGCCAACCTGTTAACGGGACGCTGATTGCCTCGGCAACCGCGTAGGAAGTAATGACCCAAGTACCCTGACTGAGTGTCGCACCCATTGATCCGGCGATATTTGGCACCGAAACGTTTGCGATGGTCATGTCGAGCACTGCAATAAAGTTTGCCGCAGAGAGCAACAGTGCTGCGACCCAGAGCATACCGCCTGTGAGGTGCAGTTGGCCGTGAGCGAGCGGTTGTGAATGTGTCACGTATTGATCTGCTTCAATGGTTGCGCGTATCAATTCTGACGGACATCGATAGCCCGACTTTGAGTGGATTTTTTTCTAACTCGGCCGGATTCAGACTGATGCGCACGGGTAATCGCTGAACAACCTTGATCCAGTTTCCCGTCGCATTTTGAGCGGGAATGGCTGAGAAGGCGGCCCCTGAGCCACCTGCGATTCCTTCTACTTTGCCATGATAGACAATTGAGTCACCGTATATATCAGCATGCAAGGTGACGGGTTGACCAACACGAACATTTTCTAGTTGAACTTCCTTGAAATTGGCATCAACGTGCATGTTCTGAATGGGTACAACAGTCATGAGTGGCATGCCTGCCTGTACACGTTGTCCAAGCTGGGCTTGGCGTTTTGCAATCACGCCATCAACTGGCGCGCGGATTATCGTGCGTTCCAGATCGAGTTGTGCCTGTTCGAGTTTTGACCGCGCCAGTGCTACCTCTGGATTGTTTTCTTCATTGACACCCGCGATCAGTACAGCATTCGCTTCTTTAGAGCCCAGTGTCGCGCTGCGATTGGCACTGGCTTGAGCGACGGCGGCTTTGGCAGAAGTCAGGCTTGCCTTGGCGGATTCGTAGGCGTTTTTAGCGCGAGTGAGTTCGTCACCTGACACGGATCCTGAGGCTTTTAATGCTTCGCGGCGCTGCAGGTCAATTTTCGCGCGTTCGAAATCTGCTTCGGCTGAGCTGAGTTTTGCCGCAGCACTTTTTTCTTCTGCATCACGTGCAACAACCTGAGCGGCGAGGCCCGTGTCATTCGCAACGTAGGCTTTGACGCGTCTTGATGCACGACCAAGTTCGGCCTCAGCTTGTGCCACGGCAATTTTCGCGTCTTTAGGATCGATTACGACCAGGACATCGTTCTTTTTGACCGACTGTGTGTCTGTGACCAGGACTTCACCAATCGTGCCTGAGATGGATGGTGTGATTTGGGCAATTTCAACCGCGGCATAGGCATTATCGGTAGACACGAAATGCGAACCATAAAAAAACCAGTAGGCTGTCGCGCTCAATGCACCCGCTGCGACGATCGCTCCAAGACCAAACAATAATTTTGTACGACGCTGTTTTGCAGAGGAGTCTGGAACCGCAGCTGGGCTAGTGGTCTCATTATGTTCAGTCATGTTAGGTTCCGTATTCATTGCGCAATTACGCTTTCGTTTTTATAGCCGCCGCCCAGGGCGCGCGTCAGGGCAATATCAAGAGTGAAGGCACGTGACTGCAAGTCGGTCTGTAGCCGCATATTGTTGAGCATCGCATCCTCGGCTGTGAGGACTTCGAGATAGCTTGACAGGCTGCCTTCGTAGCGCTCACGTGCAACGCGATATGCATCGGTTGCAGCAGTGACCGCAGTTTCGATTTTAATCAAGCGAGGATTAAGTGATTTTTTGCTCAGCGCGGCATCGGCTACGTCTTGCAATGCTTTAACAACAGTCTGGTTATAAACGCCGACCGCTTCTTCGTACTGGGCTCTTGCGCTACGTAATTCGCCTGTGAGTCTTCCGCCAGTAAAAATTGGTAGATAAATGGCTGGGCCAATACTACCAATGGTTGAACCGCTTTGTGTCAGTACATTGAGCCCTAGTGACTGAAAACCTAAAAGTCCCATGAGATTGACGTTAGGATAGAAATCAGCTTGTTTTTGTTCAATGCGGCTCGATTGTGCTTGAGCCTGTAGCCTTGCTGCTACGACATCTGGACGTCGACCGAGCAGATTGAGACTGAGCTCTTTAGGTAAACCAAAATCGCGGTTCAGATTGAGTTTGGGAGCTGTGATGGATAAGCCCCTGTCTGGCCCCGCCCCCATGAGTGCGGCGAGTCGATTGCGTTGCAGTCCTATCTGTTCCTCGACAAGCAGAAGGAGTTGTTCGGCATCAGCCAAGCCAGCTTCGGCCTGACGAACACTTCCCAGGTTTTCCATGCCATTCTTATACCGCTCGGCAAACAGTTCAGCTGTTTTTTTTCTGACGATAACGGCTTGTTCAGAAGTTAAGCGGGTAGCGAAAAGCCGCGCTAACTCACTGTAGCTTGTCGCGACGGATGTTGAGAGCGTTAATCTGGCCTGAGCTTGCTCGGCACGCTTGGCCTCGAGTTCCGAAGTCGCGGCTGCAAGTCCTGCGCGATTTTTTCCCCAGAAATCAATTTCCCATTTCAGATCAACAGCTGCCATGCCATAGTCGTTCCAGCCTTGGGGCGTGAACGCAGAGGGGCTCAGATAGTTATAGCTCTGTTGTTGTTCAGTAAATGAAGCGGCTGCACCGATCTGGGGTAATAGTTTTGCACCTGAAATCTGAGTCGACGCTTCTGCCTGGCGCACGCGGGCTAAGGCGATAGCCATATCTGGAGAGGTGCTGAGTGCCTCTTGAATCAGACCGTCGAGCTGAGGGTCTCCATATTGCGTCCACCAGCTGTCCTGCGGCCAGTCTATGGCGTTGGCAGTAAAAGAAGTGACAGTTTGATAGTCGCTGACACTCTTGGGCGTAGAGAGCGTTTGCTCCTCTGGTGGGATTTGCGCACAGGCCCCTAAAGCGACTATCAGGACGCCGATGCAAAGGGCCCGCAAGCCATCTAAGGGCGAGGTCCGATTATTGACGCGGGAGGGCATAATTAATCCTTAATTTTACGGCTCGGTACTGTTTGCAAAGACTACCAATTTATCATGGCAATTTAAACTGTACTGAGTGAGAATACTTTTGTTTTCAAATACGCGGATACAGTTTTAAATCTAATTTAATTCTTTACAAATAATAAAAATCAGGAGTGAGCAAATGATAAACAACCTATCTGCGTCAACTAGAGATAATCGCTTGAATAATCGAGTGGCGCTTATTCTTGGTGCCGGCACGAGTGCGCCAGGTGTGAGTATTGGTAAGGCGTGCAGTATTGCGATGGCGCGTTCCGGTGCGCGTGTGGCGGCACTTGATTTTAATATGGATGCCGCCCGCGAAACCGTGCAGGATATTGTGAATGAAGGGGGGCATGCCACGGCCTATCAGGCCGATGTAGCGAATCTGGATCAGATGCAATCTGCAATCGATGCTGTGATGGCAGACTATGGCCGGATTGATATTTTGCAAATTAACGCGGGGATCGGTAAAGTCGGTGGACCGGTTGAGACGAGTCTTGAGGATTGGGAACGTATTCAGAAAGTCAACGTTGAAAGCATACTGATCGCAGCGAAATTAATTATTCCAGTGATGGTCAGGCAGGGCGGTGGCTCAGTGATCGGTGTCTCCTCCGTCGCAGGGATCCGCTATCTTGGCTACCCGCATCTGGCGTACGGCGTGACCAAGGCTGCGGTGATTCATTTCATCCGCATGCTTGCCCAGCAATACGCAGGAGATGGAATCCGAGCCAACACCATCGTACCTGGTCTGATCGATACGCCACGCATCCATAAGAATGTAGCAAAGGTGTTTGATCCCAATGCGGATCTTGATCGTGCGCGGGCGGCACGTGATCGACAAGTTCCGATGGGCCGTATGGGCACGGCCTGGGAAATCGCGTCCGTCGCGACTTTTCTTGCCTCCGACGATGCATCGTATGTGACGGGTACAGAGATTGTGGTCGATGGTGGGCTGACGGGTAAATTTGTTTAAATCAGTACCTATTGATATCACTCGATATCAATAGCCAAGACGCCCACCCTCTCGAGCCAGATAAAACCATTCCTGACCTGGTTGTGATTTCATATTGGGAAACACAATCAGACAATCTTGTTCGGCTTTGATCGCAGTGCCATCTGCGCGCGTACCGATTAATTCGCCTTTTGTAATCACATCAAAACTTTTCCACGGTTTGGCAAAGCTATCGTCCGCATGGAAACGATCAAAGACGTCGTACAGCCCGAGCACCTGGGGATCCTTTGCTGGTGAGGGTGTCGGACCGGCAATCAAGCCTGTCAGAATCAGTGTATTGATAATCGCTTGATAAGCGACCTCGCGACCATTGAGGTCGTCATGCTGTCCGCATTCCAAGGTAATGGCCCAGCCGCCTTGTGAGCGCATATATTCGGTCGTTCCAACCCCATACATCGCATCTGTATCTACATTTTTTGCATCAAACCGTCCTGCTTCGACTTCTTTGGCACGTCGCGCAATCCCTTTAGCGTAGGTGTCTAGCCAACCATACACAAATCGATTGCAACCGAGTCGCTGAACAATTGATTCTTCTATTGCTGCTTGCGCGAAGGGCTCAAGAGATCCCTGATTGTTTTGTGGCCCGAACAGTGCGAATGGCATATCACCGCTTTGGAATGAATGCAGATCCAGCAATCCGTCATGTTCAGCGAGAATAGGGCAGAGCCAGTTTGCTACGTGATCTTCGTATTGCTCTGGATGGTCGACAGGAGTAAGTCTTCGGTTCAGATTTCGATCGCCCGCGCGTCGTTGCAAGCGATACGCTTTTGGATTGGTCACAGGGATCAGTGTTAATGCACCACCCTGAAGTTGTATTTGACCTTCTTCAATTTGTTCAATGAGCCGTGTCATTGCGAACGTACCGGCTGTTTCATTGCCATGGACTGCTGCAGTGACAAGGATATGCGGGCCTGGCAGGGGGCTGGTGAAACGCACCGCCTGAAATGGTCTTTCCTGAAAAAGTGAGATTTCTTCAGGTAACGAGGTCAATTTAGCGGAAGGTTGTGACATGGCATGAACTCTGAAAATTTTAAAAACGAATCATTTTTAGCAGTTTGATCGGCAAACTGCTTTCAATTTTACCGCTTCAGCCGAAGCGGGACTTTATGCCCCGGCATTGCGTTACCATTGCGCATCTTGAATCCGACCTGTTGTCGTTTCAATTGGCAGTACTCTTCATTTCGATATGCTCAAACACCTGATCGCAACGGCACTTTCAATGCTTGCATTGACTGTGGCCCAAGCTGAAATCGCTCGCACCACGCGCTATACCATTCTGCTCGATAACGGCACTGTTGCGGGTGAGCAAGTCGTTGAGCGGACAGGCCAGGATCTGATCAAGGTTCATTTTGACTTTAAAGAAAACGGTCGCGGACCAACGCTCGACGAGGTGATTAAGCTCGCACCCGATCAGACCATGCTTGAGTACCATGTAACGGGTACCTCAGAGATGGGGGGAGCCGTTGATGAGAAATTTACACGTAAGGGTAATCTGGCTGAATGGGCCTCAAAGTCCGAACGCGGAAGCAAAAGAGTCCGGGGTAAAGCCTTTTACTTGCCCTTGGACTCTTCCTGGGAAGTGAATTCGCTGATGATTTCGGCCTTGTCCAGTTCCAGGCCTGCTTCGCTGCCTTTGTTGCCAGAAGGCACGCTCGTCCAGCAGCGTTTAGACGAAATGGCAGTTACCCACAATGGCGAGAGTCAGGTTGTCCAGCTTGTCATGCAAACTGGCATCGGCCTGAGCCCACAATTTTTTTGGGCTACAACAGATAGTGACAGCCATCTGTTCGCTGCAATATTGCCGGGTAATTTTGCAGTAATCAAAGAGGGCTGGCAATCAAATTTAAATGAGTTGAAAAAAAGTCAGGAAGAAGCTTCTGCAAAAATTCTCGCTAATCGTGCGGAGCAATTGCAGCATGCTATGCCTGGATTAACAGTGATTAGAAACGCGCGAGTATTTAATTCAGAAACTGCGACGTTAACGCCGCCCTCGGATGTTTATGTTTTGCGAGATCGGATCACGGGAGTGTTCCCCGCCGGTTTGAATCTGACTCCTGTCGATAATGAAATCAATGCAGCGGGGCGTGTCATGCTGCCTGGTCTATTTGATATGCATGCGCACGTTAACCGGTGGTCCGCAGCCTACCATTTGACTGCAGGGGTCACCTCGGTGCGTGACTTAGGTAATGCGAATGCAACATTGCAGCAAATGCTTGACGAGACAGCAGAGGGGAGGTTGCTTGCCCCCCGTTTAATACCCGCAGGTTTCGTGGATGGTGATAGTCCGTATGCCTCCCACGATGGTTTTTCAATCAATGATCTCAGTGATATCAAACATGCGATTGACTGGTATGCACTGCGTGGCTATTCACAATTAAAAATATACAACTCATTTCCGCGAGAGCTGATTACAGAATCTGTATCCTATGCGCACAAGCGCGGGCTTAAAGTGAGTGGTCATATTCCAGCTTTTATGCGTGCGGATGAAGCGATCGAAGAAGGCTTTGATGAAATACATCATATTAATCAATTGATGTTGAATTTCCTTGTTACTGATACAAGCGATACGCGAACACTTGAACGGTTTTATCTGCCAGCAGAAAAAGGTGCTGAGATGAACCTGAACTCGCCCGAGATTCAGGCGTTTATCGATCGATTAAAAGCAAATAATATTGTTGTTGACCCAACGCTTGCGACATTTGATTTCATCAAGCAGCGTGAGGGTGAAATCGCCGATCCCTACAAAGCGATCGCTACGAATATGCCGCCTGACATTATGCGTAGTTTTAAAACGGCGACCATGAAAATTCCCGATGATAA
>CANCRX010000003.1 GCA_947380655.1 Alcaligenaceae bacterium
CTTTGGCACCTTCAGCCTGGGCAGTCACTTCAAGCGTATTAGGCACTGAAGTCTGCTTTGCCTCAATCACTGAAACAGGCATGCCCTGAGGTTTAGGAGCACCCTCTTGGGACAGCGCTGTGCCAGTCATCAATATTCCAGCCAGGCAACAGACAACTATATTAGGAATTCCGCGTTTGATTATGTTGCCAGACATGCGTTGAATCTGAATAGACGTACGAGCAACATCAAACATCGGAGACTTCCTAAACAATAGATGAACGAGACATTTTATACGGGTAAACCCATGCAAACTGACTTTTGTGAGCTATATATAAAATAACTACTTAATTTTTAAGGTTTTTGCAGATCGCTGCCGTAACGTCTGTACACGAGGCATGACCCCCAAGATCTCTCGGGATGACGAGACCCTGTGCCAGCGTCAACTCGACAGACTTTTCAATACGACTCGCAGCCTCAATCAAGCTCGCATCTGCATGACGATCCCCGAGCCAGCGCAGCATGAATGCGCCGGACAGAATCGTAGCTAACGGACTCGCGACATTCAGTCCGGTAATGTCGGGCGCTGAACCGTGGGCCCCCTGAAATAAACCGTGATGATCACCCAACTCACCTGAAGGGGCGATTCCCATTCCACCTACTGTGGCAGCGCCCAGGTCAGAAATAATATCGCCAAACATGTTTTCCGCCACGATCACGTCGTAAAAATCTGGACGCTTAACCAAATGAACGGTTATCGCATCAGCGTAGGCATAGTCAATAACAACATCAGGATAGTCCAGCGCGACCTCATCACAGATCGATCTAAAAAAAGCATAGGTGCGCAGAATATTCGCTTTGTCACAAACCGTCATCCGGTGAACGCCATCAGCCGGTGCACCATGGCGTTTACGCGAAAGTTCGAATGCGAATCTGGCGACACGCTCTACACCTTTACGCGTCATGACCAAGGTATCTGTAGCCACCTCACCTCTTAACAAAATTCCTGCTCCACGGCTCGCGTACAAACCTTCGGTATTCTCACGCACGATGATGTAATCAATATCACCTGCAGCACGATTTTTAAGGGGTGAAAAATCTCCCTGATACAACCGGATCGGACGCACATTTGCATACAAATCCAGCTTAAACCGGAGCTGCAGGTGCAAATCGTTGCCAACCTCTGTCCCATCGGGATAGGTCACCTCAGGCAAGCCCGCCGCACCATGCAAGATGGCGTCAGAGGTTTGACAAGCTTGATAGGTTTCCTCTGGCAATACAAAACCAGACTTCACGTAGTGTGCCGCACCACCGGGAAAGTCATTAAATGCCAGCTGATTGCTGCCGCAGGCCTCTTTCAACACTTGGACTGCAGCCTGGCAGACCTCAGGACCAATGCCATCGCCTTCAATGGTTGCAATTTGATACTTTTTCATTCTTTTTATCTCCGATTGCTTCGCAACCATATGTTTTATTTGAACTATTCAATTATGCACACATTATCGGCTAAGATGCGTGCTTACATTTTGGTGCATTTTTAACCCCATTATGGTGCTTTACGCTCTCATGTAGTGCAAACAATAATTCGAGGCTTTTGTGGAAAACTTAAAAACAGGTATTGACGCACTTTTTATCCTGCTTGGCGCCATCATGATTCTGGCCATGCACGCAGGCTTTGCATTTTTAGAGCTTGGTACGGTGCGAGAAAAAAACCAAGTCAATGCCTTAGTCAAAATTCTGGTCGACTTCTCAGTTTCCACCATCGCATACTTTTTTATTGGCTACACAATCGCTTATGGTACCGACTTCTGGTCAAGTGCCGAGGTCCTATCGGAAAAAAGCGGCTTTGAGCTGGTCAAATTCTTTTTTCTACTGACCTTTGCTGCAGCAATTCCAGCCATCATTTCAGGTGGAATCGCAGAACGCTCAAAATTTAACCCACAATTACTTGCAACATTTCTACTAGTCGGCCTGGTCTATCCCTTATTCGAAGGTATTGCCTGGAATCCTGAACATCGTCTGGGTTTTCAGCCATGGCTCAAAGCGCTGACAGGAGAGGAGTTTCACGACTTTGCAGGCTCCGTTGTGGTGCATGCAATGGGTGGCTGGATTGCTTTGCCTGCCATTCTGTTACTCGGTGCAAGGATGGGGCGTTACCGCAAAGACGGCCGCATGTCCGCACACCCACCTTCAAGCGTACCTTTTCTGGCTCTGGGTGCCTGGATCCTCACCGTCGGCTGGTTTGGTTTTAACGTGATGAGTGCGCAGACCATCGACAAAATGAGCGGCTTGGTTGCGATGAACTCTCTGATGGCCATGGTAGGTGGCACGCTGTCAGGATGGTATTTCGGTAAAAACGATGCGGGGTTTAGTTACAACGGCCCGCTTGCTGGCCTGGTAGCGGTGTGTGCAGGCTCCGATCTGATGCATCCGATGGGAGCATTATTCGTCGGCTTAGTAGCGGGTGCCTTGTTTGTGATTGTCTTTACGCTCGAACAAAACCGCTGGAAAATTGACGATGTTCTCGGAGTCTGGCCACTACATGGTCTGTGCGGAGTCTGGGGCGGGATTGCGGCAGGGATTTTCGGTCAAAAGGCCCTAGGCGGCATGGGTGGTGTCAGTCTCACTGCACAACTCATTGGCACAGGACTCGGCGTGGCCATTGCATTGGTCGGTGGTTTTGCCGTCTACGGTTTACTGAAAATCACAATCGGTTTACGCATGGATCCTGAAGATGAATACGCCGGTGCGGACCTGAGTATTCATCATGTTTCAGCAACACCAGAGACGGAGAGTTCCTGGTAGATTCTTGTCAGGTTGAAAAATCTACCGGGACTTTAGTTAAAAAGTCCTTCATGAACGCAGCATCTTCCCGCACCCGGGCATCTGTCTGGGCGCGCGTTAAATTGAGCGGCTCTAAGCCATTCTCACGCAACTTTTGAGAGATAGCAGGCAAGGCCAAGGCTTTTTGCAAAGCGCCATGCATCAAATCCAATTGACTTGCCGGCGTGCTTGCAGAAGCAAACAATCCTGACCAGGATGGAATCGATGCTCCGTGATAAACATCTATCAGCGATGGGATACCAGGCAAACTCGCAATACTAGTTGGCTGAGCAATCGCTAGCCAACGCATTTTTCCCGCCGCGACCATCGGTCCACCGACAGGCAAGGTGGTAAACACCGCATCCAGATGCCCACCCGCAGCATCAACAATCATGGGGGCTCCGCCCTTGTAGGGAACAAGTAACAAGTCAAGCTTGGCTTCCCGTTGCAAGAGCAAGGCAGCAAAATGATGCGCAGTGCCTACCCCAGCCAAGCCGATCCGCAAACGCTGACCTGGCTGTCTGGCTTTGATTAAAAACTCGTCTAGTGTCTTGACACCTAAACCGGTTGACACCGCTAACACGAGAATAGTCTCAGACACGGCACCAATCGCCACAACATCTTTAAACGGATCAACTGTTTTAGAAGCTAATTGTGGAACAAAGGGATGCGTGGATAACTGTGAATTACCGAAAAAGCCATACACGCCTGAATCACCTGGCTGGCGTGCAACATATTCCAAAGAAATATTGCCAGCGAAGCCAGGTTTATTTTCAACGATAGTTTGCATACCAACAGCCTGGGTCAGACCATCAGCGATTGTTCTTGCAGCAAAATCCGCAACACCGCCAGCAGGATAACCAACAACCAGCCGTATTGGTTGCTTGTCAGACTGAGCCCAGGCTGAATGCTGAGTGCCTACCCATGCAGCTGCGATAGAAGCCAGAAGGGTTCTTCTTTTCATCTTTGTCTCCATGGGGCTCTGCCCTCTTATGTATAACCTTCGATTACCTATACGCTCGCTCAACTCGTTTGAATCAATCCTTTAATTTCCCGGATATTTTTCACTGACTCAATATTAAAAACAGTATCGATCAGTTTGACGGATTTTTCAGTCCCAAGAATAGGTGCGATCAAATCTCGGCACTTATCGACGACTTCAGCTTTCGTCATTGGGTTACGAGGCGTTCCTCTGACCGCAGTCACCCGCTCTGACAAAACAGTTCCATCATTGAGCGTGATGTCGACAATCGCGACACGCACGGGCAAGAGTTTGCTGAGTTCCTCGTCATTGACCAGCTCAACTTTGGCGCGCTGTTTGAGCACCTCAGGATCTTGCATTCTGGGCAAGTCGTGCGCGGCTTTAAAGGAGACGGTCCCATCAATCAACATGATTGCCATCATATGTTGCAAGCAGATATCCGGAATATCCCGATTATTCACCACGCGGGCTGCGGCGGCGCCTAGCCGAGCAGCAACATGTTTGACCTGATTTGTCTCAAAAGGATGGCGTTTACGAATCAGCTCCACCGCATCAAGTGGTCCCTGTATGGGTGAACCCACTGTCCACTTTTTAATATCCGTTAATGCGATCTCGTAGCGCTCGCCAAGTTGATCGACAAGTTCTGCTTGTTTGGCATTAGGCGCATAGGCCATAAAAAAATTATCTGCGCCTGAAAAAATATCGTTGATACCGGTCCAGCCCGACTGCACCAATAATGCAGAGGTGACACCGCTGCGAGCTGGCATACCACCAAAGACAAAGGCCTTTTCAATATGGTCGACATCGCGCCCCCACGCGGCAATGCCCGAAGATTGCTGTGCCGTGTAGTCCAACACCCAACGCATTTGTTGGGCATTCAAACCTGCGGTCGATGCCGCGGCGGCCGCAGCACCGAAGACCCCCGCAATGCTATGCGAGCTCTTGTGACTTTCATAACTGAAAGTTGGACCACCCATGGCCATGAGCACTCGAGTACCCACGTCATAGCCAAGCGTGACTGCATGCAAAAAACGTCTTCCATCGATACCAAATTCCTCACCCGCCGCCAGTGCAGCGGGAATCACTGCACAACCAGGGTGAGAGCGTGAGCGCCCATGTGAATCATCCGTCTCATCGGCATGCCCCATCACACCGTTTGCCAACGCAGCGTCGATCGCACCTGCCGTCAGTTTCGATGCGGCAACCGTACGATCGCCCTTACCCGCATGTTCCTGGATGTATTTGAATGCAGCCTGACCAGGCAACAATTGCGATCCCGAAATAATCGCAGCGAGCGTATCGAGAATATGAAACTTCGCTTGCTCGGCAATTTCTTCCGGTAGTGGCTTGGCGGCTGCTTCGCTCATATAACGCGAAAGCCTTTCCATCTCCGGACTCATCGGACCAGGTTTTGACTCTGCCGCACGTACAATCGGCGTGGAAATACCAAGACTTGCTAAGGCCGAAGCCCCGAGAAGTTTACGACGGTTCATCTTGTCTCGATTCATTGTTGTTGATATCAGATAGCTAGAATTTAAGACTCGGCACGAACTTTTGCCAGAGAAATTTCAATTGACTTTACAATGATGGTATCCAAGGTGCATAAGCAAAGCATCGTTAAAAATCAAAGCGGCTGTCCAATCATGAAAAAAACAATCAAAATCGATTACGTATCCGATATCGCCTGCCCCTGGTGTGCGGTAGGCTTAGGCTCCCTTGAAGAAGCAATTAAAATTCTTGATGGCGCCGCTGATGTTGAAATTCACTTCCAGCCCTTTGAGCTCAATCCGGACATGCCGCCCGGAGGACAAGAAGTCATCGAACATCTGACCCAAAAATACGGGATGCCAGAGGAACAAATCAGGGTTAATCAGGCCAATATCCGTGATCGGGCTGCAGCGGTAGGGTTCCCTTTTCATCCTGATGGTCGTAAACACGTCTACAACACCTTCGACGCTCACCGACTGCTGCATTGGGCGGGTGTCGAATGCGGAGCGCAGGCGCAGTACCGCCTCAAAAAAGAATTACTCGGCACATACTTCACACTTGCTGTAAGCCTGGACGATCAGAACAACATGATCGATGCGGTCAAACGTGCAGCGCTCGATCCGGTTCGCGCACAGGAAATTCTTTCCTCAGACGTCTTTACCCAAGAAGTTCGCGCACAGCAGGAAAAATATGCAAGCATGGGCATCACATCCGTGCCTTCATTGATATTCAATGACAAATATTTACTGCAAGGCGCACAACCGCCCGAAGCCTTTGCGCGCGCCTTACTTCAACTTGCCGAGCAAGAATAAGTATTAAGCAAGCAGAACTTTTTCCGTCATTCTTTCGCGCAAACGATCCAGAAAGCCCAGACACTCTTCAATCTGGCTGATTTCGATAAATTCGTTTGGCTTATGTGCGACCTCAATGTCACCGGGCCCCACGACCACGCAAGGAATCCCGGCCTGATGTAGCCAACCCGCGTCGGTTGCGAAAGAAACACGTCCCAGTAAATTATTACGCGCAAGTGAGGTTCCAAGATAAGAAATTGGAGCGTCTTCTGATGTTGCCAGTGGTGCTGCGTTCGCGAGAGTTTCAAACGTGATGTCGGATTGCGCATGAATCTTGCGCATCTCCTCTTTCAGTTTTTCCGCATGCGCCTGAATCTGATTAATCAGCTCATCTGAATTGCTTTGTGGCAACGTGCGGCAATCAAACACAAACTCGCAATCTTTCGCAACTATGTTTGGCGCAGCGCCGCCCTTAATCAAACCAGTTTGCATGGTCGAATGAGGGATTTTGAATACCGAATCAAATGGTCCATCTGTACGAAGCTGTGTAGCCATATTACGGATTTTTTCAATCAGTCTGCCTGCGTATTCAATCGCATTCACCGCTTCAGGTGCCATGGATGAATGGGCCTCCAGACCACGTACATTACAACGCGTCACTCGCATACCCTTATGACCCGTCATGACCTGCATACGCGTGGGTTCACCAACAAAACACCCTGCGGGTTGAATATTGGCAGCCTGGAGATCACGAATCAGTGTCTGCACGCCGATACACCCGACTTCCTCATCGTAGGTAAATGCTAAATGCAAGGGCTGCTTTAAATCACTCGCCATATAGGCTGGCAACATAGCAAGTGATGCGGCGATAAAACCTTTCATATCGACAGCACCACGACCGTAAATTTTTCCATCCGCAATATGTGCCTGAAACGGATTGGTGTCCCAAGCCTGGCCATCAACAGGTACAACGTCGGTATGGCCGCACAGCACAATCCCGCGACCAGGCATATCACCAAAGGTCGCAAACAGGTTCGCCTTGCGCTTTTGTGCGTCGTAGGAAAGTCTTGACTCAATACCCAAAGATAAAAGGTGATCGCGTACAAACTCAATCAAACCAAGGTTGGACTCGCGACTGGTCGTATCAAAAGCAACGAGGGTCTTGATTAACTCAATCGTATTCTGGAGTGTGCTGGGTGTAGTCATGTGTGTATGAATCCTATTTACTGCATATCGTTTAGATGACAGGCTGATCGGTGCCCGGGCGCGATCTCTCGCAACATCGGGACTTCTAAAGAACATCTTTTAATCGCATGAGGGCAACGCGGGTGAAAATGGCAACCAGCAGGAGGGTGCATCGGTGAAGGGATTTCTCCTGCAACAGGATGATAGGTTTTACGCTCAAGCCGAATCATCGGCATCTCGGCAAGGAGTGCCTGCGTATAGGGATGGTTAGCTCGGGAAAATATTTCTGTACCTCTGCCCTCCTCAACCACTCTCCCCAAATACATAATCACCACTCTATCAGCCAAATGTCTCACAACCCCCAGATCATGACTGATAAACAAATAGGTCAGATCGAGATCTGCACGCAATTGCATAAAAAGATTGAGCACCTGCGCCTGGATCGAAACATCGAGCGCCGCAACGGCTTCATCACAAACCAGAAATTCCGGATTAACAGCCAACGCACGGGCGATCCCCAGACGACTACGCTGACCACCAGAAAATTGATGCGGATAGCGATCCATCATTTCAGGATTTAGTCCGACTTTTGCAAACAATGATTGTGCGAAATCTTTCTTAGCGCGCGACTGAATCAATCCATGTTGAATTGGAGCTTCAGTCACGGTATCGACAGCGCGCATACGGGGATTGAGTGAGGCGTATGGATCCTGAAATATCATCTGTACAGCCAGGCGCACACGTCTTTGCTCTGTCGACGACAACGCATCCACACGCTCACCACGCCAGGTACGGGTGCCTGCATCAGGTTGGAGTAAGCCAACAGCCAGCCTTCCTAATGTCGACTTGCCACATCCTGACTCACCCACCAACCCCACAACCTCCTTGCTCGCCACCGTCAGACTGACATCATTAATGGCATAAACATATTGATCTTGATGCGTGCCACCAAATTTATTTAGTATCCGGTGCAATGGATCAATGGGTTGCCCAAAGCGCTTGGTCACGCCTTCCAGCGCGAGGAGTGTTTTTTGTTCGCTCATTGACTCAACTCCAATGGCTCACGATACGGATGGAAGCAGCGCACAGTGTGCTCTGCATTCAGTGCATGAAGGACTGGTTTGTCTAAACAGGCATTCGATGACCTTTCACAGCGCGGACTAAAAGCACAACCGCGTGGCAACTGAGATAAGGCGGGTGTCATCCCTGGTATCTGGTAAAGCGGCTGATTGGGAGGATTCGCTGCGGGAACAGAACGAATCAAACCGCGCGTATACGGATGCGAAGGACTTCCCAACACCTCGGCGCTGGTGCCCTGCTCAACGATGCGTCCCGCATACATCACACTAATATGGTCGGCAAGGCCTGAGACCACGGATAAATCATGCGTAATCCAGATGACTGACGTTCCTGTCTGACGACATATTTTCTGCACCTCGGCAAGGATCTGTCCTTGTATCGTCACATCCAAAGCGGTCGTTGGCTCATCGGCAATGATGACGTCCGGCTTGTTCAGCAACGCAATCGCAATGGCCACGCGCTGACGCATGCCGCCAGAAAACTGATGAGGATAAGCATCGAGTCGTTCATCTGGTGAAGGGATACCAACCATGGCAAGCGCCGCGCGGCACTCATCGAGTGCGACCGCTTTTGAAACGCTCCGATGCGCCTCAATCGCTTCGATCATCTGAGCGGAAATTTTCATCACGGGATTAAGCGTCATCATGGGATCTTGAAAAATCATCGCCATGCGATTACCACGCATTTGCCGGACCTGCTCGGCACTCATCTTGCGGATATCCTGACCTTTCAGCAAGATTCGACCTGAAGCCACGCGTCCTGGCTGATCAAGTAAACCCATGAGAGAGAAGCCAGTCAGTGATTTTCCTGAGCCCGATTCACCCACCAGACCCATGATCTGTCCTGCATGCAACTCAAAGCTGACTTCATCGAGCGCGCGTACAACACCCTCTCTCATCACAAATTCAGTGACAAGATTCTCAACTTTAAGCTGTGCGGTGGCAGTCATCTGTTTGATACCGTCATATTATTTTTGCAACCTGGGATTCAGGATATCTCGAAGACGATCCGCAACCAGATTGATACTCACTATCATGACTAACAAAGCCAAACCAGGGAAAAAACTGATCCAGTATTTCCCTGACATCAGGTATGCATAGCCATTGGAAATGAGCAGACCCAGGGATGGCTCGGTAATCGGCAATCCAAGTCCCAAAAACGACAAAGTTGCCTCGAGGGCGATCGCAGCAGCAATTTGCATCGCCGCGACAACGATCAGCGGCGCCATACAGTTTGGCAGCAAATGAGCGAAGATAATGCGGAAATGGCTCAGGTCAAGGCAGCGCGCCGCTTCAATGTATTCTTTGCCCATTTCAACCAGTGCAGCAGAACGTACAGTCCGCGCATAGTAGGCCCATTGAACTGTAATCAATGCAATGATGATTTTGCTTAAGCCCTGACCAAACACCGCCAACAGAATCAATGCAATCAGTATCGTAGGGAATGACAATTGAATATCGACAATACGCATGATCACACTGTCGGTTTTTCCACCAAGATAGGCCGCAGTCAGCCCCAGGGACATTCCAATAATCAACGCGCCTACGGTCGATACCAGGCCAACGCCTAAGGAAATACGCATGCCATAAATAATGGCGGAATACATATCGCGCCCTTGATCATCGGTCCCCAGCCAGTAAAGCATCTTGCCATCGAAAGAACGTGACCATGGTGGCAAGCGACCATCCAGAATATCAAGCTGGGCTAGGTCATAAGGGTTTTGCGGAACAAGCCATGGAGCAAACATTGCAGCTAGCACCAACAGGCTCAGCACAATCAAACCCCCAAGTGCAATTCTTTCAGCGCAAAAGCTACGCCATAACTTGCGCGATGGCGACTCAACGGCATGGATAGTCACGTTTGTCATTTAGCCGACGCCCCCAGCCGCACACGCGGATCCAGAAACGCATATGCCAAATCAACCAGCAAGTTGATCACGACAAAGAACACCACAATCACGCATAGGTATGCGACGATCACTGGCCGATCAAGATTATTGATCGAGTCGATCAATAACTTTCCCATACCAGGCCACGCAAAAATTGATTCCGTCACAATCGCAAAGGCGATCACGGAACCAAATTCCAGACCAATCACAGTAACGATGGGGATCATGATATTTTTTAATACATGGACGCCGATAATGCGCCGAGCTCGTAAGCCTTTTGCCCGGGCGTATTTAACATAGTCCTGAAGCAACGCTTCCTGTGTGCCTGCGCGCGTCAAACGAATAATCAGCGCGAGCTTGAAAAGCGCCAGATTCAGTGCAGGTAAAAACAGATGCTTTAAGCCAACCCATGAAAGAAAACTCACGGGCATGCCCAGCAATGTTGAAGTTGGCCCACGTCCGCTGGAGGGTAACCAGCCTAGTTCCACAGCAAAAAACATGATCAGGACAAGACCCACCCAGAATGTAGGTAAAGAGAAACCGAGGATGGAAACTGTCATGATGGTTTTACCGATCCACGAGTCAGCCTTCAAACCTGCAACCAGTCCAAGCGGAATACCCAGCACGGTCGCAATGAACATCGCAGCCACGGCTAACTCCAACGTTGCTGGCATTCGACTGAGCAGCAATTCAATCGCTGGCGTACTAAACATAAACGACCGTCCAAGATCGCCATTGAGCAGTTGTTTGAGGAAATAAAAATATTGCTCCCACAACGGCTTATCCAGACCGAGCGAGCGTGTGACCTGTTCAATATCCTGAGCCGTCGCTTCTGGAGAGATCAACAGATCGACAGGATTACCAATAGCGTAGACACCGGTGAATACCAGAAGGGACATCACCAGCAAGACGAAAAAACTTTCGCCCAGGCGTCTTAAGATAAAAGTCAGCATGAGTAAAAAATTCAGGGCAACCTATTTAAGGGTTGCCCTGTCATCATTAAGAAATTACTTCGGTTGAAACTCTTGCGCGAGCGTGTACTCGTCTGTACGCGGCGTATAGACCACACCCTTTTTGGTCGCCCAAGTGTTGATCTGATGATGCAAGGGTAGCAGACCGATATCTTTCATTGAAAGAATAGCTGCTTCCTGGAGCAGCGCCTCGCGTTGTTTATCATCAATCGTAGCCATGGCGCGAGCGAGTACGCCATCCATGGTTGGATTGGAATAACGTCCCCAGTTAAAGCCGCCCAACCCCTTGTCAGGTGTAAAGGTAGCGAGCAATGGACGCAGCGCAGACGAAGACTCACCGGTCGACGCGCCCCAGCCAAGCATTGCAAAAGAGTATTCCAGCTTAGAGGCATGACCGAGATAAACGCCCATCGGCATTGTGACAATTTTTGTTGTAATGCCAGCACGGGTCAACATCTGGGCAACGGTCTGCGCGATCTGATCATCATTTACGTAACGATTGTTTGGCGCATGCAATGTCAGATTAAAACCATTTGGATAGCCAGCCTCGGCCAGGAGTTTCTTGGCACCGTCCAGGTCATATTTTTCAGGGGTCAGTGAGGGCACATGTCCAAACATTGGAGCAGGAACAAGGTTACCTGTAGGCAAGGACAAACCTTCCATTACGCGGGTCTTGATTGCTTCACGATCAATGGCTTTAGAAATAGCCTGACGTACTTTCAGATCCTTGAAGGGATTTTTTTCTAAAGGCTTGCCATCTTTGTCAGTCACAAAAGGAGTCTGATCGCGCAGCTGGTCGATGTGAAAGAAAATAATGCGGTGTGAAGTCTTGGTAGAAGTCAGCAGATTCGCATTAGCCTTGATCTTGGCAAAGTCGGGAGTAGGAATATTTTCAATCGCATCCACATCACCCGATAACAAAGCCGCTAAACGGGTAGGATCATTGGGCAAGATACGCAGCGTGACTTTTTCCCAGGCAGGCTTTTTACCCCAATAGGCGTCGTTACGCGCAAGCTCTACCCGGTCGCCGCGTTTGAATTCAACAAACTTGAAGGGGCCGGTGCCGATATTGACCTTACCCGCATTGAAATCTTCAGTTGTCGCGTTGGCAGCAACTTTCTTTGAAACGATATAGACCGTTGACAAATCATTAGGCAACAAAGGGTAAGGCGCAGCTGTTTTAAAACGGATCGTATGGTCATCTACGATTTCGCTCGAAATAATCGCCTTGGTATACACAGTGAAAGGACCTGGGCTATTGGGAATCTTTCCTACGCGGTCATAGGAAAAAATCACATCGGCTGCGGTGAAATCGCTACCATCATGAAACTTAACGCCCTTGCGTAATTTAAATTCCCAAGTCGTTGGATCAACAGTTTTCCAGGACTCAGCCAGATCTGGAATCAAACGAGAGTCGGGATCAAGGGTCACCAGCTTGTTATAAATGTGTTCGGCAACGCCATTATTAGGAAACAAATTCACATAATGGGGATCCATCGAAGTGATATCTGCACCTACACCGACTTTTAAGTCTGCAGCCTGAGCTGGGGAAAATGCAGCAGTGACGATAGAAAACAGAAAAAGACTAGTTAGGCGGCGTAGACGCATGCTTGACTCCTGTGTATTGTTGGGTGATTCTATCTGAAATATGCCCATATCAGGTAATTTAGAAAGCTTTCTTTATATTCAGATTCCATAAAGAAATAGCCTTTTAAAGGCCGATGCCAAAGGCGTGTAACTAAAACAAACGAGGAGATAAACATGGATCTAGGACTGACTCAGCGCGTGGCACTTGTCACCGGCGGCTCACAGGGTATTGGCAAGGCTATTGCCGCCAAACTCGCTCAAGAAGGGGCTACAGTTGTGATTGCCGCGCGTGGGCGCGAACTGCTTGATCAAGTTGTCGGCGACATCGTCAAGGCAGGTGGCCAGGCGGTAGGGATGCAGGCCGATGTCAGTAAAGAAGAAGACTGTATGCGCCTGATCCAGGACATCGTTCAGAAATTTGGTCGAATCGACATTTTGATCAATAACGCGGGTACCTCTGCAACGGGCGAATTTGAATCTGCTCTGGACGCCACCTGGCAGGCTGATTTTGATCTGAAACTCTTTGCAGCGATCCGCTTAGCCCGTCTGGCAATCCCTGAAATGAAAAAACGTAGCTGGGGCCGCATCATCAACGTCACAAACATTGGTGCCAAGCAACCTGCAGCCAAATCGATGCCGACCACTGTCACACGTGCTGCCGGACTGGCCTTGACCAAGGCCTTATCAAAAGAATTTGCCCCAAACAATATTCTGGTGAACAGCATTTGCATCGGACTGATCAAAGCGGGTCAGCATGAGAAAAAAGCTGCTGCGGCAGGTGTTCCTGTTGAACAAATGTACGAAACAATGGGGAAAAATATTCCTCTGGGCCGAGTCGGTCGCGCAGAAGAAGTTGCAAACGTTGCGGCGTTCTTATCCTCAGAAGCCGCAAGCTTTGTAACGGGTAGTAGCATCAACCTGGATGGCGGCGCATCAGCGGTCATGTAACCCCAGATACATTCCTTACTCGGACTTGATTCCTGCGGTCCGAATTAAGTTTTTCCACTTAGCAATTTCTGTATGTAAAAACTGGCCAAGCTCTTTGGGCGATCCCCCACCGGGGATGAGCCCATGGCCAGCGAACTTCTCCTGCACGTCTTTCATTTGCAGAATGTTGACGAGTTCTTTATTCAGCTTGTTAATGATCGCGGTCGGTGTTTGAGCCGGCGCAAACAAACCAAACCAGCCGACCACTTCAAAGTCAGCCAAACCCGATTCCGCTACAGTCGGTACCTCAGGAATTTCTGAAACACGCTTGAGCCCTGTCACTGCAATGGCATTGATCCGTCCGGATTTAGTTTGTGAAAGTGCGGCAGGTATGGTTGAAAAGTAAATCTGAATATTGCCTGCGATCAGATCGGCTATGGCTGGTCCGCCCCCTTTGTAAGATACATTCACAATATCGAGATTTGCCGAGTGTTTGAAAAGCTCTGCGGCAAGATGAGCGGTGGTCCCCACTCCGGAGTTGCCATAATTTAATTGACCCGGATTGGCTTTTGCTAAGGTGATCAGTTCACTAACCGAGCGCGCACTCACTCCAGGATTCACAACCAAGACAAGAGGCGCAGAGGCGACCAACACTATAGGTGTTAAATCTTTTTCACTATCAAAAGGAAGTTTTGGATACATCCCAGGATTGACGGGAAATGAAGTAATTGGCATGACGAGGGTGTAGCCGTCGGGATCAGACTTCACAGCAGCTTCAACACCAACATTACCGCCGCCACCAGGCCGATTTTCCACGATGACAGGGATATTCCAGGCCTCAGTCAATTTCTGGGCGATTAATCTTGCGGAAAAATCCGTCCCTCCGCCCGCTGCGACAGGTACGATGATTTTGATAGGTTTAGCAGGGTAGCCTTGGGCAAAAGCTAATTGCGCACCGCAAATAGTCAGCAAAGAGCCAACGGATAAAAACCAAATAAATAAACGCTCACACAGCCTTACAAACATAATTGTCTCGTCATTTTTAATATTTTTATAGTTGAGTAATCATAAGGCGATTTAGCTCAAGTATGCTATCAAGTTGCAACAATAAAAAAATTAGAGACAACATGAGAAAGAATATTAAATTCCTTGCTGGTGGCGTCGAATTAGACGGATGGTTTTATACGCCTGAAAACCTTCAAGCGCCCTACCCAACAATCATCATGAGCCATGGTTTTGGGGCAATCAAAGAAATGGCTCTTGCTGGTTACGCTGAAGTATTTTGTAAAGCTGGGTTTGCTTGCCTGGTATACGACCACCGCAACACAGGAGCAAGTGCGGGTGAGCCAAGAGGCGAACTTGATCCCTGGCAACAGATCTCAGACATGCGTGATGCGATTACCTATGCGGTCATGCTACCGGAGGTGGATAGCGATCGAATCGGCTTATGGGGGACGAGTTATTCAGGTGGCCACGTTCTGGTGGTCGCAGCGACAGATCGTCGCGTGAAATGTGTTGTTTCACAAGTACCTACCGTTAGTGGTTTTAAAAATACACTTCGCTCGATTCCAAGCGACAAGTTCGACGCCTTCCTCAAGGACATCGAGCAAGACCGAATCAATCGCGCCAAAGGCTTGCCACCAAAAATGGTACCCATTTCAGTCGAAGGATCGGAAAGTTATGCCTGGAGCATGATTGCGGCCAAAGGCACCAACTATGTAAACGCTGTAACGCTACGCACACGTGATCTGCGAATGGCGTATGAACCTGGCGTTTATCTGCCACGCATCGCTCCGACACCACTATTAATGATTCTGGGAACGCACGACACGCGCTGCCCGACTGACGATCAGTTAGCGGCCTATTCAACCGCCCATGAACCCAAAAAACTACACCTGTTTAAAGGTGGTCACTACGAACCATACAGCGTCAGGCTGGACGAGACTTCTGGTCAAGCCTGCGAATGGTTTACGGAGCATCTGGTCACCCAGTTCGACAAATAATCACAGCAATCTCTATCAGGATTGATAAAAATTCAGGACTTCGCCGGAATGAAAAAAGGAATATTGAAATATGTTGCCCTATGCGCAATCGCCTGGCTATTGCCGCACTTAGCGATTGCGCAAAATCAAAACTGGCCCTCACAACCCCTTCGCATTGTTGTCCCTTACCCTGCTGGCGGCGTCACTGACATCGTCGCGCGACTTCTAGCAAAATCTTTAACAGAAAAACTAGGCGCGACTGTTGTCGTTGAAAATCTTGCTGGTGCGAATGGAGCAATCGGTGCAATGGCTGTTGTCAGAAGCATACCGAACGGGTACACGCTTTTGATGGGTACGCCGGCGACCTTAGCCACCAACATGATTCTGTATTCGGGTAGCCAGTACGACGCATTTAAAGATTTGGATCCTATTGCACGCGTTGTTTCTATGCCAAACGCGCTAGTCGTCAGAAACGATTTGGGCGTCAATAATGTGAGTGAGTTAATTGAACTTCTGAAAAAAAATCCCGGCAAGCTTTCCTACGGCGTAACCGGGATTGGCGCAAACGGACATCTCACCACCGCACTGTTCCTCCATAAAACCCAAACGCAAGCGATGCCCGTACCATACAAAGGTGCGGCACCATTACTTGCAGGCCTGATCGGTGGTCAAACTGATTTCACAATCGATCAGCTCACCTCATCGGTCAGCAATATTAAAAGCGGGCGGATCAAATTACTCGCAGTCACTTCGGCGAGTCGTTCGCCTTATTTTCCTGATACGCCGACTTTAAAAGAATCAGGAGTGGAAAATTTCAACATGGGTTCCTGGCTTGCTTTAGCTGCCCCCAAAACAACCCCGGCAGAAATTATCGAAAAGCTGAACAGTGCTGTCAATCAAGCACTGCAGGATCCCTTGTTTAAAGAAAGTCTATCTCAATTTGCGGCGACTCCTACCGGAGGATCCCCCGCAGAGTTAACTCAACTTATGCACGCCGAATCAGAGACAGTGAAATTCGTTGTACAAACTGCGAAAATTTCTGTTGAACAATAACCTTTAATAAATTCAAAATGAACATGACAAATTCAGACCTTACCTCGACAGTCAAAGCAATGGTGTTCGACACCTTCGGTTCGGTGGTCGACTGGCGCAGCAGTATCGTGCGCGACTTGACCCGATGGGGTCAGGAAAATGGCTTCTCAGCAGACTGGACCGCCTTTGCAGACAAATGGCGAAGCATGTATCAACCTTCGATGGAACAAGTGCGCAATGGTCAGCGTGCATGGACCATACTAGACGTTTTGCATCGTGAATCTCTAGAGATCCTGATTACTGAGTTCGGACTGGACGCCATGACAGAAGCACAACGCGTTCATGTCAATCGCGTTTGGCATCGTCTGGATGGCTGGCCCGATGCAGTGGGGGGATTGACCCGCCTGAAAAGCAAATACATCATCGCGCCTCTCTCAAATGGCAATGTTTCGCTACTGACTGACATTGCTAAATACACAGGCTTGCCCTGGGATTTGAATTTATCGACGGAAATATTTCATTGCTACAAACCTCAGCCTCAATCGTATCTGGGCGTCTGTAGCATCCTGCAACTTGAGCCAAGCCAAGTGATGATGTGCGCGGCGCACAATGATGATTTACTGGCAGCGCGCAATGTTGGTTTAAAGACCGCGTTTTGGCCGCGCCCAACTGAGTATGGACCTAGCCAGACTAAAAATTTGGTAGCGACTGAACAATGGGATATCGTTGCAACAGACATCAGGGATTTTGCGCGTCAGATGGGAGTCTGAGCTAAGTCCGTCAGCCGTTCAAACATCAAACCCGGACGATGTGCACACTGCAAGGAGCCTCTTCGACGATCTTAGTCATAGAGGTCCTCCAGGGTGCAACCATATTCGGAATTTTATGCGACGCACCAATCAGAATCAGTGTCGCCTCATTATCTGCAGCGAACTCAACAATTCTGGAGGCTGGATCCATGGCTTCCAGCACATGACAAGAAAGTCGTTCAGCTGGCAACCCCAGTGGCTGTGCCCATTGCATCAATTGCACCAGATGATTACGGACTATGCCACTTGCGGTATCAGATTCGTGCGTACCATCAATAGCAGGTGTCCCTCCAATTGTGCTCACACATACCAAGCGACTTTCTGGCATCACTTGCAAAATCATTCTGGCAGCCTGCAACATACGATCACGTAGAAGCATATCGGTCTGGCGGGTATCAATCGCAGCCACAATCAGCGGGGCATCCTCATACCCAATGCTTGGATCAATACAAGGCGAAGGTTGATAGGAAGCCGCGCGCCACCAGCGTTTAAGATTGGTCATCAGCCCAAGCGGGCGCAAGCGTTCTGCCCGCTCGGTTAGTTTGACGCTATCGGGTTCACGCAAACATTGTCTCAACCGCGTCGCACTTTGATAGCGATCAGAAGCACGGGCTTCGAGGGAGCGCAATACGACCTCCTGCAACCAAGGCGGCGTATCAGGACGAAGCATGCGCAAGGGCTCGGGTTGTGCCCACAGGCGCTTGCGCAATCCTCCCATCGACTGCGGATTGCCGAAAGGCAGCTCACCTGTCAGCATTTCGTACAAAATTGCCCCGATTGAAAATATATCGCTACGACTATCCTCGCGAATGCCCATTATTTGTTCGGGTGAGACGTAAGGAGCAGAACCGACTCCTTTTCTCATCTCTTCGGCAAGCAGGTCAGGGAAATGTCCATGATGTGCCAAACCGAAATCAATCAACGTAATTTTTCCGTCTGTACCAACCAGAATATTTTCTGGTTTCAGATCAAGATGGATGGTGTGCTGCGTATGCAAGGCTTGTACCGCCTGCGCAACTGCAGCACCAATTTTCACTACCTCTTCAATTGCAAATTGCCCTGCCTCGCAAGTCTGCTTAATTAACGCATCGAGAGGCTTACCATCAATGCGTTCCATTGCGATGTAGGGATGCGTCGCAAGATTCCCCGCACCAAGAAACTTCGGTACAAAGGGTGTATTGAGCGCAGCAAGAATATTCAACTCTGTTTCAAACGCGATCAGACTTTCTACTGGCTGATTACGCCCAACACGGGGTATTTTCAAAAGAATAGGCAAATCGTGATCCGGATGCGTGGCAGAAAACAATACAGCCATGCCACCGCGATGCACTTCTTCATGCAAGACAAATCCATCAATCACATTACCTGATTGAAAAGCTTCACCTACGGAGTGGACGGTATGTTGCTCGGTCATCGTGCGAAACCGTTTGTCATCGAATTAGTGCCCGGTAATGAGACGATCCGCGAGACTTTCAGGCAGGCCAGCTCTGAGGATTTTTTCAGCCGCCGTATGAAAATCATAGGGTACGCGCTGAAAATTTATGGTTTGCGCATGGGGCTCAAACACTGCGAAACATGCTTCAGGAATACCATCGCGCGGCTGTCCCAAAGAGCCCACGACTCCAACCCAGGTTCGATGTCGCGGGATAGGAACCGCTTGACCTGGATGCGGCGCAAAACGTCTGAGCTTGCCAATTTCGGTCTGATAAAAAAGCATTGGGTCGTGCACGTGACCGACAAAGGTATAGGTTTTACCGGAATGCTCCGCACACTGCCAGGCACTGATATCCTCATTCACGTAGCGCCAGCTCTCAGGCTGATAGGCCGACGCATGCACGTAGCATGCGTCATCTTCGTTGATCATCATGGGCAACTGCTTCAGAAAATCAATCTGCACGTCACTAAGCTGAGCGCGTGTCCACTTTATGGCAGACCATGCGACAGGATTCATCATGCGACTGTGATCAGTAAATACTGCTTGATCATGATTACCCAACAGCGCTTGTGCTTTTCCGTCCGCAACCAACGCAGCAATGCGATCCACGACTGCACTGGGATCTGCGTTATACCCCACCAGGTCGCCAAGAAACACCATCCGCGTGACACCCAGATCCCGGGCCCGCGCAAGACAAGCCTCAAGCGCCTCGAGGTTGCTATGTACGTCAGCAAATAGTGCAATTCGTTCGTTCATATGCCAATGATAGGACAATCTGCGACTAAGCAACAATCAAAACTTGAGTCATGACCCAAGATGTTAAAATTTACCTTAGATCGCACTGACTAAACACCGATTGCACACGGAGTGTATTCCGACACACGGGAAATGTTTTTAATGAATAAGTTATGGACCACTCTGCTGCTCAGTACCTGTTTTGGCAGTGCATATGCGCAACACCACGACACACATCAAACATCACCGAGTTCTGCTGCCTCGGCGCCTGCAACGCCATGCAAAGAACCCACATTAAATTGCGCGCGTGCCGCTACACCCTACTTTGCGCCAGACGGTTCACTGTGGGTCGTATGGGCAGCCAATGGCGTGGTCTCAGTTGCGCGTTCGGATGATTTGGCAAAAAGTTTTGAATCTCCAATCGAAATTGCAAAACACGGCACCTTTCTGGACGCAGGTCCAGACGCCCGACCACAACTTGTTGGCAACAAAAAAGGAGACATGACTATTGCTTATGCTTTTTTTAAAGATAAGCAATGGAATGCCCAAGTCAATATATCCACCTCCTTTGATCAGGGTCATACCTTTTCAATCCCAACCGCCCTCTCAAAAGACCCCGCAAGCCAGCGCTTTGCTTCGCTCGCTGTTGATCCGCAGGGTAAATTATTTGCCGCCTGGATCGATAAACGGTTAGTAGCAGAAGCTAAAAAATCAGGGAAAAAGGCACTAGGTGGCTCGATTGCCTTCGCCTGGTCAAACGATATGGGTCAATCTTTTTCACCAGAAAATATTGCTCAGGCCGACAGCTGCGAATGCTGCAGAATAGGTATCTCGCTCACACCCCAGGGCTCACCGGTCATGATTTACCGGGCAATTTTCAATGGCAATGTCAGAGATCATGCAACCCAACTCGTATTAAACGAAACACAGGCAGAACCCGCCGAGCGGGTTGCCCGAGATAACTGGGAAACCGATAGCTGCCCCCATCACGGACCATCCATTGCGGTCAGCGCCCTGGGCACCTATCATGCGGCCTGGTTCACTGAAGGCTCTGCCAGAACAGGCGCGTTTTATGCCCGTTCGAGTGATGCAGGTAAACATTACTCTGAACCCCAAGTAATTGGCAATCCAAAAGCACAACCAGCACGACCCTACCTGCTGGCACAAAACAAAACAATCTGGATGGTTTGGAAAGAATTCGACGGTAAGCGTGCTGCCATATACATGCAGCGCTCTGTGGATGATGGTGCTAACTGGTCCAAACCAAAGCAGATTGCTGAAACTGTCGGCTACTCAGACCATCCTCTACTCATTCAAAAACAGAATCACGTTTATCTTTCATGGTTGACAGCAGGTCAAGGCTATCGTCTGATCCCTGTTGATTCGACCCCTTGAATAACTGCCACGCATGATCACGAACACTCGACTCAATAAAGTCATCCTTGTCCTCATCGCTTTGATATGCGGCGGTATTTTTTCTGTAACGCTCCATGCAACAGAATTAAAAACCTACCAGCCCGGCGATTGGAAAATCCTGTTGAAAGCCAGTGATAAAAAGCCAGTGATCGTTCACCTCTGGGGCTTTACCTGCGCCCCCTGTCTGGATGAGTTACCACGCTGGGGGGAGTTTGTCGCGCAATTCCCTGAGTTAAAAACCGTATTCATACAGGTCGATGATGTACCACCAGAACTCTCGATTCAGACGCTGACTGACGCAGGCCTTGCTCGTGCGGATAACCGCACGAGCGTAACTATTTTCGATGAATACATGCGTTTTGAAATCGATCCGCGCTGGAGGGGCGAACTGCCCCTCACCTTATTGAAGAGTCCCAATGGAGACATCAAACGGTTAAGAGGCACCGTTGATTTTGAAGTGATCAAACAATGGCTGAAAGGCTTTTAAGCTATTGAGCCTGGACGTTTGCCTGTTCGATCACTTTCTTCCATTTTGCGATCTGCTTATCAATCTCGATGCGTAGCCCGGGAGCAGACTGACCCTCTACATCCACATCCCGATCGACCATATCTTTGATAAAGTCCGGATCTTTACAGATCTCCAGCATCACTTTTTCAAGTGTTGCGACAACATCTGCCGGCATGCCTGCGGGCCCCAGGATCCCCAGCCAATAGATCGACTCATAGCCTGGATAGCCTAACTCAGCAATGGTCGGGACGTTTGGCAGGTAGGGCGCGCGCTTTGCTCCGGTGACAGCCAAAACATTGAGGCGACCATCCTGGACCATATCTTTTGAGGTTACATAACCCTCTATTTTTACATCGACGCGCCCAGCTATCAGATCTGCCTTAGCGGGTCCTGTGCCCTGATAAGGAACATGCAGCATTTTCAGACCAACCGTATCAGCCAGCATCTCCATTGAAAGATGTGGCCAACTACCTATTCCAGCAGAGGAATACACAACTGTTCCGGGATTCGTACGAGTGTAATCAACAAACTCTTTGAAGGTTTTATAGGGCTTCTGCGCTTGAGCGAGAAATACGCCAGGCGTGCTTGCAATAAATGCAATTGGCGTGAAATCCTTGACCGTGTCGTACGGTAAATCTTTCAGCAGTGAAGCATTGACAGTAAAAGAGGTATTGCCCATCAACAGGGTATAGCCATCGGGAGCGGCTTTGGCAACGAGCCTTGAGCCGATTACGGTTCCTGCGCCAGGACGATTTTCCACAACCATTTTCTGACCAAGTAAAGCCGATGCCTTATTCGCGAGTATGCGCGCGACCACATCAGTCGATCCGCCCGGCGGGAAAGGTACGATCAGTGTGATGGGGCGATCTGGGTACGCTGCAATCGCCAAGGGATTAAATAGGAAATTTATAAAAAAAACCGCTAGCAACCTACCTAAAAATTTCATGTTTTTATACATGTTGTCATCCTGAATTTTATTTTTGAATTATTTTTTCTTAATTTAATACCAGACTCACTCCTAGCGCCAGACCTCCTGCTGTATCGTCACCTGCCCTTTATCGTTCGATGCAAAAATTTCGCTATCCTGAATATTTACATGTAGCTGCATCGTCCTTTCTGCCTGTTTGGCCAACTCTTTAGTTTGATCCGAGGGCAAGCAAATCACCTTCAGGTTACGTGCGCGTTCAACCTTGTTCTTCACACCATCCCACCAAATTTTACTGGCATGCCCGGCATAGCAATAAATCACGACTTGTTTGGCACGCCCACAAGCTCGCAAAATACGCCGCTCTTCGGGCTGTCCTACATCGATCCACAAATCAATCGCCCCGGTCAAATCTTTGAGCCAAACGTCAGGCTCGTCTACCTCGCTCAAACCCTTGGTAAAGGCCAAATCCTCACTGGCATTCAAAGCAAAGGCCAGCAACCTGACCATCATTCGTTCGTCAGTCTCCGAAGGATGGCGGGCAAGCGTGAGCGCATGTGTACCGTAGTAATGACGATCTGAATCCGCGACATTGAGTTCAGCTTTATAGATAGTTGCTTTGAGGGCCATAGGAAATAATATTAAATTAAAGACTTGCGTGTTGGGCTGCGGATAGGGGATTATCCTTTATTCCTGTTATTTGAGCGTGATTACATGAACCAAACCGCCATTTCTAATATTGCCGATGCGATCGTCAGTGCCCGGAAAAATCATCTCCCTGCAGATGCCAGTCCATTCATGGATCTTTTGCATTCGACAGACGATGCCTATGCGGTGCAAAAACTGGTGCTAAAAAAGCTTCAAGCAGCGGATCCTGCGTTGGCTCTGGCCTGGAAAACCGGGGGGCCCAATCGAAGCAGCGAGCAAACACATGCCGCACTACTCAATGAGGGCATCCTTAAAAGCGGCGTGAATATGTCCGACTGGCCACTCAATATCAGGATCATTGAAATTGAAATCGCTTTACGTCTGAATCGCGCCATTACTTCAGAGGTTGCTGCCGTACTCACGCACGAAACGAGTAAACAGCTCATCGATGCGATGACCGTCTCTATTGAGGTTGTGGACTCTCGTTGGAAACAGGCCGGTGCGGCACAAGCTTTGCTTAAGCTAGCTGACATGCAAACCCACGGCGCGTTGGTATTAGGCGATTGGATTCCTTACCGGTCGTCCGACCATTCACGAGACTGGTTAAAACAAAACGCTAGTGTCAAGATTGGAGATCAGCCTATCGCTCATTTTGTCGGTACACACACACTACAGGATCCTACCTACGTGCTACCGGCCTGGCTCAAGTACGCTTGCGCCGAAGGCCACACGATTCCCGCAGGGACTATTGTTACGACGGGTAGTTGGTGCGGAATGCCTTTTGCAAAAAAAGGAAATTTGATCGTTGCAGAGTTTGACGGAATAGGGAAAACAACCGTCCAACTCTAAAATCAAAGTTTGGGCCATCGATCAGACCAGGGACGAGCCGCTTCGAACGCTGCGGCGAAATCCATCAACGCCAGATCACAGCCATACCCCCCAATCATTTGCAATCCAATTGGCAAACCCGCCCTTGACGGCTCACAAGGCAACGCTACAGCAGGCAGTCCTGTCACATTTACCCATCCAGTGTAAATCGCATGCCCTCTAGGACCAACAGTCTGATTGTTTATTAACGATGGAAATGGCTCAGTTGCAGGCCATGGAAGTGCTGCCGCAGCAGGTGTAATGACAATATCAAACTCATTGAATAGTGTTACAGACTGTCGACGCAAGGAGACTGCTTGCTCGATTATCGAAAGTAAATGTGAGGCAGGTAATTTATTTGCCCGAGCAACCATATCCAGATATTTTGCCGAAGCCTGGGCCCCCCAGCTTGGTTGCTGCTGAAATAAATTATCCAGCCCGATCGCTCCCACATCTGGCCAGGCTTGTGTAACAAATTTCAGATCAAATGGCAATGCACCCTCTTTGATATCGTGCCCTAGCGCCTTTAAAACTGCGATTGCAGCTCGAACACTATGTGCGATTTCAGGATCAAGTGGCGACTGATCAAATCTTTCCACATACAAAATTTTCTTTGTTTCAGTAACAACTTTTGCAGATGCGTCGTCCATTGCCTGAGCTGCCGCCAATGAAGCTCTATCCTCTGGATGCGGTCCAGATAAAACATTAAACAATAGCCTGGCATCTTCAACCGTTCGGGCAATCGGTCCAACCACCTCGAAATCCAGCAATACTGGCGGTAACATGTTGCGTCGAGCAATCGCGCCGATCGAGGGTTTTAATCCAACCAATCCAGCGTGACTAGCGGGTCTGCGAATCGATCCTCCACCATCGGTTCCTATCGCTAGAGGTGTTACTCCCGCAGCAACCGATGCAACAGCCCCTCCACTTGAACCGCCAGGTGTTAAATCAAGATTCCAGGGATTACGCGTCACACCAAATACAGGATTATCTGTATAGCCCTCTAGGGTAAATTCAGGCACATTGGTTTTACCAATCAGTAACCCTCCGGCTTTACGCACAAGAGCAACGACCCACTCGTCTTCTTGAGGAAAATAATTCTTTAACGAAGGGGTACCCCAGGTGACGGGCAAACCTTTCATAGGAATATTATCTTTGATTGAAATGGGTATCCCATCAATCATAGATAGGGGTGCATCGAGCTCAAACCTTATAGTGGAAGCCTGTGCCTCAGCTAAAAATTCTTCGTCCCGTCTGGCAACGACTGCGTTTAATCGAGAATTCACAGAATTAAGACGGTCTAGACACGCCCGCGCAATCTGCGAAGGCGTGTACAACCTCGACCTGAAGCCTTGGGCGAGCTCAACTGCAGAGAGTTGCCATAGCTCTTTCATGCACTATTTAAAGCCAATGACAGGTCCAACAACTTGCTTCCAGATTGTTGAGCATTTATCAAACGATTTATCACAAACTTCGCTCCACGTAGGAAATGAAACTGTTGTGAGTGCATCCTGAATCAATTGCTTGTCTGCATCTTTCACAGGGACATCTGTCATAGAGAATTTTTTCCCTGTTTTGCAGGGTTCTTTTCCTACATTGCAGCGAGAAGCATCATCGAATAACTCTTGCGAATAGGTCCAGACCTCATCCTCAAATTTCTTAAACGCGGCGAGCATCTTTGTTTGCTGGTCAGGGGTCAGCGCATTCCACTTATTCAGGTTCATGGCGTATGCATTAAAGGCGACTTGAAAACCGATTGGCATAAAATGCGAAGTGACTTCTGGCCATCCCGCTGAGTTTGCTGAGCTTGGACCAGTGATCGCACAATCAGTCACTCCCCGCTCAAGGGCTTGCTGTGTTTCACCAAAAGAAAGCGTGACAGGAATTCCACCGAGTTTTTCAATAAACTTTGCTAATGACTGATCGTACACGCGGACTTTCTTGCCTTTCAGATCAGACAATCCTCCAATTGGCACTTTACAAAAAAGAACCTGGGGTCCGAAAGGATAAAAACCTAAAAGTTTGCCGCCGTACTTATCCTGCAAACGTTTATCAAACACCTCACGATAAGCATCAGATACTTTGCGAGCACGATCATAATCTGTAGACAAACCAACGATATCTGGACCTAGGAAAAACGGCTCATCGCGTGAAACTTGTGCGAGACGCAAAGTAACTAAATCAAATAGTCCTGACTTCAGCACACGCAAGCCGTCCGAGTCTTTAATACCCAGAACATCCATCGGTTTGTAATCAAATTCGATCGGCAAACCCGTTATTTTTGAAAAACTCTCAAAAAAGGGTTGCTCCTTTGTTTGCTGGATCAAACCTGTAGCGACTAAATTACCCGCAGCGCGAAATTTAACTGTTTTTTCCTGGGCGTGACTTGCAAAGCCCACGATAGATAAAGCAGCGATAAGCAACGGTCCCACCAATTTGAAAGCTTTCATACAAGACCCCAATTGTTAAAAGTTAATTGCCAAACATCAGGTTAGGTAAAAACGTTGCGATGGAGGGAAAGTGAATCAAAATCCCTGTCATCACAACCATCGCTACAAAAAAGGGCAAGGTGCCCTGAAATACCTCGTTAATCGTTCCCTCTCCTCGCACGCCCTGAATAACATAAAGAGTCATACCGATTGGTGGACTGATTAATGAAATTTCACACATCAACACCATAAATACGCCGAAAAAGACTGGATCGATACCAGCGGCCTGCGTAATCGGAAAAACAACTGGCAAGGTACCCACCATCATCGGCATTGTTTCAAGCGCAATACCCAAAATCAGATACATAATCGCCAACGCCCATAAAAGCGCAATCGGTGAAACATCAAGAGACTTAATGAGTGTCGCCAGCGCCTGCGGCACTCCAAGCATTGACAGTACGAAATTCAAAAATAAAGCAGCAACAAGTATCAACGCTGTCATTGAGGTGAGACGAATCGTTGATCGGAAGCACTCATGCAGCATTTTTATGTTGAGTTTTCCGTATGCCGCTGCGATAGGTAGGCAAACGATTACACCGATCGCGGCACTCTCTGTAACAGTTGCCCAGCCTGAATAAATCCCTCCCATCACCACACCGAACACCAGCAACGGTCCGGCCAGATGAATTGAATGACGCCACTTTTCCGACCAAGCTGTTGCAGCCTCCGGTCTGCCTGCAACCGAGGGTTTCCAGACACAAATCGCAAGGATAGTGAGTAAAAATAAAACCGTCATAATCGCGCCAGGAATAATACCTGCCATATACAACCGCGAAGCAGAGGTATTCGTCATGGAACCATAGATAATGAAAGCTACACCAGGAGGTATCAAGTTTCCCAGACTAGCTCCAGCAGCAATTGAGCCGAGCACCATCCTGTCGTCGTACCCTCGGTTTTTAAAGGCAGGTAATGCTACTGTGGCGATCGTGGCAGCCGTTGCAACAGACGAGCCTGAAACGGCAGAAAACAAGGCCGATGCGCCAATGTTCGTGTGAAGTAAACCTCCTGGCATTCTTTTTAACCAATCGCCCAGAGACTGATACATTTTGTCTGTTGCCCCACCACGCATCAAAATTTCGCCAAGCAAAATGTATAGAGGAATAGACAATAATAAATAGTCCTCACCGGCAGCCCATAACTGTTCACCCAGAGCATTCAATGCAGGCATGCCAAAATGCGCGCCAGCTCCAAGCAACCCAACTACAAGCATCGTAGTGGCTACATGAAAGCCAAGAAACATCAAGCCGAGCATGAGAACCAAACCGAACAGAATTTCGAATGGGCTGATCATCGTGCGACTTCCGTTGCATGCTTCAAATGGATATCGGTTTCAGCTTCGATTTCTTCTTCAAGGGTTTGAGGACCAAAAGCAATATTGATTTGCTTGACGTCACCTTTAACAATCAGACCCAAGCTATAGAGTGCTCCCCAGCTAGCGACTAAAGCAAAAAGCAAGTAACCAAATAACCATACTGATTGAGGTATCCACATAGGCGTACTCAATGGAGTAGCGGCTGTGGAGTGCATATCTATGCTGTCAAGAACCACATTAGTCGCTCTCCACAAACAAAGAATCGCAATGACAGCCAAGCTGACCATTGCCATCACATTCAAAATGGCTTGTGTCCTAACTGAAAAGCGCGAGAGTAAAAAATCAACTCGAGTATGGCTTCTTGTAATGAGAGCCTGGCCAAAACCAAATGCACCTACTACAGCATAAGTGTAGGCACCGACTTCATCGACTCCCTGAAGAGAAAAGCCGAACACTTTGCGACCCAGCATTTCAAAACATGTCACAACACTCAAAGCAAGTAACCACCATCCACAGGCCAAGACCGATAAATCGGTAATAAGACTTAAACCTTGACTGACAGGACCTGAAGGGAAGATCGTTTTGATCTTCATATGATATTGCTCCATTGATATATTCTTAGTGCAGCAAATTCCATGCCAGCAGCGACCGCATCAGGGCATCATTGACCTCTTAGTGCTCAAAAAAAACTTAATTGCCTCATTTTGGTGCGCACAGTAAGCGGGCGAAAGGCTCACCGCACCAAACAAGGGAAACGATGAGTTCTCACCTCACTTATTTCGTGCTATACAAAAGCCATCTCTTCGCAGATCGTATGCACGGAGTGATCAGACAAGCGCAATAAGACAAGCGCTGCAGCATAAAAAGTGAGAAATACTCATGCAAAATATTCTTTTCAAATACCTTTTTAAGTGCCTATACATACTGTGTGGCTTAAGTATCATTGCACAACCCGCCTTGGCAGACACCTATCCTGACCGGCCGATCAAATGGATCGTGCCATGGCCACCCGGTGGGGGAGCCGACGTCATTGCACGCCTGCTAGGTAATCCTGTTGCGCAAGCGCTTGGTCAGCCAGTGATCATCGACAACCGTGGTGGTGCGGCAGGCAATATAGGAGCTGTCGCCGCCGCGCGTGCTCCTGCCGATGGTTACACCATGGTTTTTGCCTATTCGGGCACGCACTCGATCAATCGGCATTTATATAAAGACATGCCCTTTGAGGAAAAGGATTTTGCTCCTGTTATTTTCCTCACCTCTGTGCCCCAAATGCTCGTAGTCAACGCAAATTTACCCTTCAAAACTGTGCAAGACATCGTTACTGCCGCAAAAGCAAACCCGGGCAAACTCACCTATGGGTCAAGCGGCAACGGTGCCATCAACCACCTGACAGGACAATTGTTCAGTGACATGGCAGGCGTCAAGCTATTGCATGTCCCCTATAAAGGTGGTGGGCCAGCGGCGGCAGCGGTCATGGCGGGCGAGGTGGACATGGTGTTTGGTGAGCCCTCTACCTTGTTGCCTCATGTTGCCTCTGGCAAGCTGCGCGCGATCGCAACGACAGGTGGCAAACGCTCCATCAGCCTGCCTGACCTGCCAACTATTGCTGAATCAGGCGTCCCTGGTTATGACGTTACGTCCTGGAACGGTGTGCTGGTCCCCGTTGGGACTCCGCCGGAGGCGATTAAAAAACTGAATGCGGAATTTAATCAAGTACTTGCCAGCCCGGAAATGCGCGACCGCTTATTAAAAATCGGCTATGAACCTATTGGTGGACCACCCGAACTATTCTCCAAGCATATTGATGCCGAGACCAAAAAATGGGGACCCGTTATCAAGCAATCCGGACTGCAGATTAATTAAATGATATTTATGAGTCAAAGCGGGATCATCGATCCTGCCAAACAAGCGCAATGGTCTGAGTGGTACGTTGAACACCTTCGGATTATGAATACCGTTGAGGGTATTGACTCTGCAGTGCGTTTTCAAACAACCACTGCAGGGTGGCCGCCCTCGTTAGCCATGTATTCAATTCGCTCGCCCGAGGTCTTTCACGATCCTTACTATCTAAAAATTCGTGGAATGGGGCCATGGGTCGACCTGATAGACAAGCGGTTTTATCAGCGTAATCTTTTTGATGCCGTCCATCCAATACACGATAACCTCGTGGCACCTGACGTACCCGCAAATGCAGCACTTGTTGTTACGGATCAAACGCAGCCCGTATTGAATGTATCAGGCATCGATTTCCTGTGGCTCAAATCAGTTGGCCTGGATCAATCAACGCCATACCGAGGCATCGCTGTCGTGCCTGCTGCACAAATCGCTTCAATCAGTCATCACCCAGAAATAGCGGTCTACGTATGAGCGCCTCCAAAAAAACACTCATCGCTGGAGCAACCGGTCAAATAGGCAGCAGCGTCGGCCATTACCTTTTTGAGGCGGGTGGCTGGAACCCCATTGGTCTTGCGCGAAACACGCGAGTCAACGCTGACTATCCGATGATCGCGATTGATTTAACCAATCCTGAAGACTGTATGAACAAGCTATCAGGCTTGACCGATATCACGCATATTCTTTACGCAGCACGTTTTGATCATTATGGTGGCGAGCTTGAATCTAAAGACACCAATGTTGAAATGCTTAGAAACTTACTCAACGCGGTTGAACCTTCATCGAAAAATTTGCAGCACATCCATCTGGTGCATGGCACAAAATACTATGGCCATACCATTGCCCAGCGCCCTGTTCCTTACCGTGAAGAGGATGCCTGTGGAAATTTCAAAAGCTTTTATTTTGAACAACAAGCGCTCGTCGAACAACGCCAACGGGGAAAAACCTGGTCGTGGTCCATCTCTCGTCCACATGCCTTTTGCAACTACCGTACCGATGAGCCACGTAATCTGATTCTAGTCATTGCGATCTACGCCACAATCCTTCGAGAACTTGGTTTGCCGCTTGTTTTTCCAGGCACAATTTCCAGCTATACCGCTACAACGCAGTTTTCCTGGTTACCGACGCTGGCACATTCTGCGGCATGGATGATGGCTGAACCAAAATGCGCAAATCAGGCCTATAACATCGTCAATGGCGACCCGAAAAGCTGGTCGCAATTGTGGCCGTTATTTGCAGAATATTTTGCTATGGAAGTGGGTGGGCCGGATTCAAGTACCTTCGCTGGATTTGCGGTGGATAAACCAACCATCTGGCAATCCATCATTAAAAAATATAACTTGGTTCAAACTGAATTACTTGAAGTTGCTCAATGGCCCTATGGCGACTACGTCCTTTCCGTTCAATGGGATGTCGTGTCTGACATGAGCAAGGCACAACGCGATGGATTCACTGAGCGCGTTGACTCGGAAAAAATGTGGCTGAGCGGGTTTGATTACTTTCGCGCTCACAAAATAATCCCCTGAATGGAGTCGGTTTTGACTAGCACAACCACAGATGTATTAATTATCGGTGCAGGCGGCACGGGCTTAGCAGCCGCTAGCGAGGCGGCAAAAATTGGTCGCAAAGTGATTTTGCTGGAAAAAAATCCTGAAACAGGTGGCTCAACTTCCTGGTCAGTCGGTTCGATTACTGCCACAGGTACTCCACACCAGCGCAAGGCAGGCATTATCGATAGCACCGATGCACACTTTGAAGACATGGAGAAGCATGCGGGAGATCTCGCGCCACGTGACAACCTTGCTCTTCGCAGAATACTGGTTGACAACACCTCTGACATGATTGACTGGCTGATGAAACTCGGTGTGGTTTTTGTCGGCCCGGAAGAAGAACCTCCTCACCGTGTCGCGCGGATGCACAATGTCGTGCCCAACTCCAGATCATTCGCCTATCATCTGACTAAGCATTGTCGCGCACTCGGTGTAGACATTCGGCTCAATACCGCGACTCAACGCATCATTCTCGAGGGTAATCGGGCAATCGGCGTAGAGGCCACGCTCCCAGATGGCTCAACCCATATATTTCTGGCTCGGCATGGCGTAGTACTCGCCAGCGGTGATTACAGCGCTGCGGCGGATCTGAAAGCTCAGCTTGCCAATGGTGATGTTGCGCTAGTGGATGCGGTCAATGAAACTGCGACGGGTGACGGACACCGGATGGCGATGTCTCTTGGAGCAAGTGTCGTCAATGGCGATATTGTGCGCGGACCTATCATGCGTTTTATCGCACCGACTCGACCCAATATTTTGCAAAAACTTCCACCGACCACTTGGATTGCAAAAATGATCGCCTGGTCAGCAAATGTTTTACCCCAATGGATACTCAGGCCATTTCTGATGAGTTTTCTGACGACCGCAGTGAGCCCTTCTTTAGACCTGTATAAAGAAGGCAGCGTTCTGATTAACAGGAATGGTCAACGCTTTACTGACGAACTGGGCAAGCCTAATAAAGATATGGCTAAACAACCCGAGCGCATTGGCTGGGTGTTGTTCGATCAATCCGTTGCTCAGAAATTTTCTGCTTGGCCTTATTACATTTCAACAGCCCCTGGTGTGGCTTATGCATATCTCGATGATTATCGACGTAATCGTCCTGATATTTTCCACCAGTCCGACACCATTGCAGGTCTTGCATCAAGCATGGGGGTTTCAGCGGACGCTTTAACCGCAACGATCGCAAGCTACAACACGACTGACCGCGGCAATAGACCTGCAATCAAGCAAGGCCCTTATTACGCTTTAGGGCCAATCAAAAGTTATGTGGTGTTCACAGATGGGGGATTAAAAGTCACCGACAGGCTTGAAGTGATCCGTACTGATGGCAGCCTGATTAAGGGTCTGTACGCTGCAGGTTCTGCAGGGCAAGGAGGCCTTTTGCTTGAAGGCCATGGCCATCACCTTGGCTGGGCCTTCATCTCAGGCCGCATTGCAGGACGCTATGCAGCGCAGTTCGATCCTGCAGCATAGTCGATCGCAGTTGGTTATTCGTCTGCCTTGATGTTTGCAGACTGAACGACTTGAGCCCACTTGTCCATATCGGCCTTCACGAATGCAGCAAAATCCGCTTCATTTGTGATGGTTGGTACCAAGCCTTGTTTTGCTAAATTAGCAACGATTTCTGGCTGACTAAAGACATCCAGCGCCGCCTCATAGATTTTGCGTCGTGCATCGGCCGGGGTTCCTGCCGGAGCAACTAGACCATACCAGTAATCCATATCAAAGCCATTGACTCCAGACTCGATAAATGTCGGAACATCAGGCATAGCGGGTGATCTCTGCTTACCGGTTACTGCGACAGCTTTGAGCTGTCCGCCGCGCACCAAGCCTGCGATTGAAGGCAATGGAGCGAACATAATCATATCTTTTTGCGAACCCAGCATATCGGCAGCCACTGCGCCCGTCCCCTTATAAGGGACATGCGTTAATTTGATTTTGGTTGCATAAATAAATAATTCCGCAGCCATGTGGGCACCACTCCCCGTGCCAGCGGAGCCAAAATTGATTTTGCCCGGGTTAGCCTGCGCCTGGGAAACTAGATCCCCAGCGGTTTTGATCGAGGAAGTCGGACTCACCACCAAAACCATCGGCGCGGCTGCGAGTGCGGTCACAGCAACAAAATCACGGTCAACGTTATAAGGAAGCTTCGGATAGATACTCGGGTTAATTCCGATTTCGGACACGGAACCAACCATCAGCGTTTTCCCATCCGTTGCTGCGCGCGCCGTAAACTGCGCCCCAATCGCACCTGCTGCGCCGGAACGATTTTCAATTACGGCGACCGTACCAAGTTTTTCTGCAATTTTTGGCATAGTCATGCGGGCAAGCACATCCGTTCCGCCACCTGGTGCGAAAGGAATCACAATTGAAAGTGGGCGATCACTGACCGCCTGGCTATGCGCAGGACTAAGTCCTGTTGAGGCAAGTGCGCTAATACCGAAAAAAATAGCTGCGAAAGTAGATTTCAAGACAGTCTCCAAACTTATTATTTTTTGTCAGTTCTGGATATTACAGACTACAACAACCAAATGAATCATTTAGATCACTTTGCAGAGTGATATTTGGAGTGTATTCTCAATGCTGTAGAGACAAAACTTATAAAAACTTAGATATGCTTCCTTACGAAAAATTGCCTCATGTTCAGGCAACCGCCGGTTTTTCACACCTCGAGGGGATCCGGGTTCTGGATTTAAGCACCTCGGTAGCCGGTCCCTACGCGACCCAGCTCTTAGCCGATTTTGGGGCAACAGTACTCAAAATTGAAAAAACAGAAGGCGGCGATGATGCCAGACAATGGGGACCACCCTTTTTAAATGGTGCTTCACTTTGGTTTTTAAGTGTAAATAGAAATAAGCACAGCATGGCACTCGATGTCAGTCAGCCTGCCGGACTTGAGGTTCTGCTGTCCTTGCTTGAAACAACTGATGTGCTGGTGCTCAATATGACACCACGGGTGCAAGCAAAACTTGGGCTCGACTACGCAAAACTTGAGCAAAAATTCCCAAGACTGATCCATGCATCGCTAACAGGATTTGGCTTGACAGGAAGTCGGGCAGATCACCCTTGCTATGACCTAATTTCAGAAGGCTATTCTGGAATCATGGATTTAACCGGGGAATTTGAAAACGACCCTCAAAAAGTTGGAACTCCAGCCGCCGACATGCTCGCTGGACAAGACCTCGCAATGGCAGCGTTGGCAGCCATTAACGGGCGTAATAAAACGGGCAAAGGCTGTTGTATAGACATATCCATGCACGCAACCATGTCACGCTTCACTGCCCCGCGGGTAGTCGCCTATCTTGGTTCTGGCGAATTACCTCGCCGATCAGGCGGACGCGACTCCGTCATTGCGATCTATCAGGTTTTCAATGCCTCTGATGCCCAGTTATCACTGGGCCTGGGTAATGACGCTATCTGGAAGCGCTTCTGGGAAACAGTGGGTGACGTTGCCTTTGGTCAAATCCCTGCGTATGCCAATAATGCAGGTCGACGCGAACACCGTGCGACGATCGTCGCGCGCATTTCGGAAGTCCTGAAAACACGCACACGTGACGAATGGCTGGCGCTATTTGCCGCCAATCGAATTCCTGCAGGGCCCATCAACCGTGTTGACGAAGTCGTCGCTGATCAAGACTTACTCGATAAAGAGTTTTTCTATACCAGCGATTCTGCATATGGACCAGTCCCCCAAGTAGGATTAGGCATACACATCGATGGACAACAACGGGTGCATCGTAAATCGCCTCCCAAACTAGGTGAAGACACACAAGTGGTTCTCAAGGACTGGCTCAATATGTCGGACTCCGACATAGAAAAATTAAAACAAGCAGGGATTGTGAATCGCTAGCCTGTTAGTCAGCATCCCACTCACAAAGTGATCCGTCTCAATTAACCACAGAATTCATACATAGCTCGCACTGGAGATCTCATGCAATTTGAAGAAATTATTTACGAAGAAGACGGCCCGATTGGCACGATCACACTGAACCGCCCACAAGACGGCAACATGTTCACAGAAAAAATGTGCCATGAAATTCGTGACTGCATCAATGCGATCCGACGCGAGACGCGCACCCGCGTCATCGTATTGACAGGCGCTGGCGAGCGCTTTTTTTGTTTAGGTGGTCGCAAAGACGGCATGGAGGACACACAGATGTATGCAGGTGTCCTACCCACGCTTGAGATGTATGAAAGCATTGATCGCCTGCAAAAACCCGTAATTGCCTCAGTCAACGGCTATGCCGTTGGTGGTGGAAACGTTTTACAGATGGTCTGCGATGTCACGATCGCGGCGGATAACGCGATGTTCCGTCAAGTCGGTCCGATGGTTGGCAGTTTTGATGCAGGCTATGGCACATGGTATCTGGAAGATCTTGTCGGTAAAAAACGCGCCAAAGAAATGTGGTTTTCTAATCCGAAAATCTCTCCCCAACAGGCTGTAGAGATGGGACTGATCAATCGCGTTGTCCCCGCTGCTGAATTAAAAGCTGCGACCCGCGCGTGGGCGCTCGAAATCGCCGATCGCGGCTCCTTCGCACTGGCCTCCATCAAATCCGCGTTCAATGCACGTCACGGTGGTGTAGGTGGGCTATCTCGCATGGCGCACGACCTGTTGTTGCGTGGCTATCTCGATACCGAAGAGCACGATGAAATGGCTGCATCCTTTGCGGAACGACGCAAACCTGATCCCTCCAAATTTGGTCATTGATCGAGGAATTTGATCATGATGCTAACTTTGCATGATCCGAAACAGACACGGGCGCAATATGCCAGCGGAGCGTGGCAAGAAAACACCATGTTCATGTTGCTGCGTGAACATGCGAGCAAAAGAGGCGCGGAGATCGCCTTGCGTGACGCCACCACGTCCTTGAGCTGGGCTCAAGTGCTCGAGGCTGTTGAAGGCGTCGCGCAAAGTCTGCACCTGGCAGGATTGCGCAACGGTGACCGTGTAGCAATATGGTTGCCTAGCCGCGTCGAGAGCGTCATTATATTTTTGGCTTGTTCACGCAATGGTTATGTGTGCTGCCCGTCCTTGCACCAAAGTTATACCGCTGCCGAAATCATCACCTTACTCAAACGTATCCGCTGTAAAGCGTTTTTCACCACGCCTGGCTATGGTGCGGATCTGGTGAAAGATTCGATCTTCAGTCTGGTTCACGATGTCCCCACAGTCATCAATACCTATACCCTGGGTATCAATTACGCAACCCAGGCGGACACAGTGTCGGGAACACATCACTTTCCATCGCCACTCCAGCACTCGGCCGACATGCCCAGTCCAGACTTGAATCCTGACAAGATTGTTTACCTTGCCTTTACTTCTGGCACGACGGGTTTGCCAAAAGGCGTTATGCATAGCGATAACACGCTGCTTGCTAATGGTCGGGTACTCGTCAAGGACTGGCATCACAACGAACTGAGCGTTTTACTGACGCTCAGTCCGCTCAGTCATCATATCGGTACCGTAGCTGTTGAACAGTGGCTAGTTGCTGGCATGCAATTGGTTATTCACAATCCGGCTGCGGGGGTTGCCGCCTTAGACCTGATCCTCGACACGGGTGCCACGTACGTCATGGGAGTGCCTACCCATGCGATGGATATTCTGGATGAATTCCGTCGTCGCGGACTCGACTCGATGAATCAGGTCAAGTCCTTCTATATGGCAGGATCGCCTATCCCTCAGGAAGTTGCAGAACAGTTTTTGCGTATCGGTATCACGCCGCAAAATGTGTATGGAATGACTGAAAATGGTTCGCACCAGTACACCTTGCCTACAGATCCGACCAAAACTATCGTATCGACCTGTGGCCGCGCAGGCATGGGCTATGAAGTCAGGATCTTTGACGCTGAAAATTCTGATGTCGAACTAACGGTTGGCCAAGTCGGTGAGATTGGCGGTCGAGGCGGCTTGCTCATGCTTGGGTATTTCGACGATCAGACCGCGACAGAAAACTCGTTTAACCGAGATGGCTGGTTTATGACAGGCGATCTCGGCATTCTGGATGAGCAGAATTGTCTGCAAATTGTCGGACGTAAAAAAGATCTGATTATCCGTGGTGGGCACAATATTCATCCCGCGCATATTGAGGACTTAGCGCATCGGCATGCAGAGATTGCCAAAGCAGCAGCCTTTCCAATTGCTGACGAACGGCTGGGTGAGCGCGTCTGTCTTGCAGTCATTCAGCGTCCTGGTTCTCACGCAGGCACTGAGCTGGATGCAAACGAAGTACTGCTTCATCTGCATCAAGTGGGTCTGTCCAAATACGATATGCCCGAATACTTTATTGTCATGCCACAGTTTCCACTAACGGCAAGTGGAAAAATCCTCAAGCGTGAGCTGGTTTTGATGGCCCAACGCGGTGAGATAACCCCTCAGGCCGTGCGTTTCAAGTCTACTCAAACTGTATGAATCAGGAGAAAATAATGAGCGTTGAGCTTTCAATTGAAAACGGATTGGCTCTGATTAAACTGAACCGTCCGAAAGCGCTCAATGCCCTGAGCTTTACGATACTCGGCGAACTTGACGCGGCGATCGATCAAGTGTCGCAAGCCATTGCAAAAGGAACCGCAAGAGGCCTGATCTTTACTGGGGAAGGCGAAAAATCTTTTTGTGCTGGTGCAGATATCACTGAGCTCATGGGACGACCTGTTTTACATGAGCACGAAGGCGCTCGGATCGGGCAGGCGGTATTTTCAAAAATAGCCTCACTCAACATTCCCTCCGTTGCAGTCATACATGGTTATGCCTTTGGTGGTGGCCTCGAACTCGCGCTAGCCTGTACCTTTCGCGTCGCAACAGCGCGCGCCAAAATGGGCTTACCCGAAGTCAAACTTGGATTAATTCCTGGCTATGGAGGGACTCAACGATTACCGCGCCTGATTGGTGAAGGTCGTGCCTTGGACATTATTATGTCAGGACGCACCGTTGAGGCTGAAGAAGCCGAGCGGATTGGTCTGGTCAATCGCATCGTCGCAGACGGCGATCCAGTAGCGATTGGTCAAGAGTATCTGGCACCTTACCTCAAGCACAGTCTGGCCGCCCTGGACTTTGCACGCCAAGCGATCTTACGCGGCATGAACACCACGTTAGATGAGGGCTTGCGAATCGAACGCGATCTTTCAACACTCGCCTATCAAACGGCCGATGCCAAAGAAGGCATGAACGCATTTGTTGAAAAAAGAACAGCCCAGTTCAAGGACCATTAAGTAGGTCACTTAAAAATTTATTCTTTCAGATAACGAACTATGCAAACAAATTCAACAGCACCGGCCCCGACCTCAAGGGGCTGCATCATCGTGACAGGCGCAAGCCGAGGCATCGGAGCTACGATTGCGCTTGGCTTGGCGCAAGCGGGTTTTGACGTGGGGTGCTTGTCAAGAACAGGGGATTTACCTCACATAGCCAACGTTACGCCAGAAATTAAACAGCGCTGGCATGCAGCAAAATGTGATGTGAGTAAAAGCGAGCAATTAGAAAAGGCATTTAACTTGATTGCGCAACAGTCGGGTAAACCACTGGTTGGCTTAGTCAACAATGCAGGCATCCATTCACAGGATCGGATTGAAGCCATCACCGAAGACGAATTCAGACGCGTCATGGATGTGAACGCTTATTCTGTTCTTGCTGCGAGCCAAGCCATCTATCCACATTTGCTGAATAATCAAGGTGGTTTGATCGTCAATATCGGTTCATTTTTTGACAAGCTCGGTATCAAACAACATTTGCTTTACTGCGCAGCAAAAGCTGCAGTAGGCGCCATGACGCGGTGCATGGCCGTCGAATGGGCCTACAAAGGAATTCGCGCCCTGAATGTAGCTCCGGGATACATCATGACAGATTTAAATCGCGACGCCATGCAAACCGGACCACTAGCCGCCTATCTGGCCAAACGTATTCCTGGTGGAAAACCTGGGCAGGCAGAAGACGTTGGAAACCTTGTTACCTCATTATTTGTACTTGATTCACCCTTTATGACCGGTGAGACCATCTATATCGATGGTGCACACGGCATGCTGGGTTAGAAGGGAAGGATTCAAAATGGATGTTTTAAACAGACTGGACTCAGATCAAAAATGGACGCAAGAAGAGTCCATGTTGCTCGATTCCGTACGTCAGCTTTCTCGTGAAAAAATCGCACCACGTGCGGCGCATTACGATCAGACTGCCGAGTTCCCATGGGACAACGTCCGAGCTATCAATGAACTCGGTTTAAACACGATGTTCATTCCGGAGGAATATGGCGGAGCACCCCTTTCTTACGCGTGTTATCTGGCTTGCGTACGTGAAATCAGTCAGGCTTGCGCGTCGACGGGCATTATCTGGGCAACTAATTTCCACGCCATCAAACCATTGATGGACTATGGCACAGAAGAGCAAAAGCAACGTCTGCTTCCTCGCATAGCAGAGGGTGGCCTGGCAGCGCTTGTTATTACTGAACCTAGCGCAGGTTCAGATGCCACGGGAATGAAAACATCCTTCACACCTGATGGTGATTCAATCATCCTGAACGGCAATAAAATTTTCATCTCGAATGGTGACGTTTCCGATTTGTATGTTGTCTTTGGCAAGTGGTCCGAGATAGAAGGAGCGAAAGAATCCATCTCGGTGCTAATCCTCGAGAAAGGCACCCCTGGCTTTACCGTGACCGGCGTGGAAGACAAAATGGGGACCCGTGCTTCAGGCACAGCTTCACTTTCCTTTGATAACTGCCGTATCCCACGTGCAAACCTGCTTTGTAACCCTGGCGACGGTTTGAAAATTTTATTAGCCTCACTCAATAAGTCACGTCCAAGCGTCGCCGCACATGCACTGGGTATCGCTCGCGCAGCCTTCGAGGATGCGATCGGATATATGAACGAGCGCAAGCAATCAGGTAAAAAACTGCTCGAGTTTCAAGGTCTGCAATTCAATATCGCTGATCTGGCTGCCGAACTCGTGATGGTCGAGTCCTGGCTGTGGCGTGTAGCAAAAATGGTGGATCAAGACGCATCCAGTATTGGTATTGAAGCCTCCATACTTAAACTCAAAGCAACCGATCTGGCGATGCGCATGGCGACTGATGCCGTTCAGTTCTTGGGAGGGTATGGCTACTGCAAGGACTACCGAGTTGAGCGATTGATGCGTGACGCGAAAATTACTCAAATATGGGAAGGCACGAATCAGGTTCATCGCCAGTTGATTGGACGCAGCTTTCTGAAAAAGGATAAGAGATGAATAGCAGCAAAACCATAGGCATCGTTGGATGCGGCACGATGGGTACAGGCATCGCTATTGTTGCAGCACGCGCGGGGTTTAAAACGCGAATCTATGACTTACGTCCAGAACCGCTGGAAAATGCACGTAAGCAAGCTGCTGCATTTCTGAAAAAATCAGTCGAACGGGGGAAACTTGCGGCGGGTGAGGATGTACGCATTATGTCTCAATTTTTCACGACGACAGAGATCAAAGACTTTGCTGATTGCGATTTAGTCATCGAGGCGGTATTCGAAGACCTCAAAGTCAAGCACAGCATATTCAAACAACTCAACGACGTCTGTCATGCCGAGACGATTTTTGCCTCGAACACCTCTACGATTTCCATTACAGAAATCGCCGGCGGTAGTGGTCGGGCAGATCGCTTTGTAGGCATGCACTTTTGTCTGCCCGCACAGCTGATGAAACTTGTCGAAATGTCACCCGGCATGAATACGTCTGAAGCGACTTTCGATCAAGCATGGAAACTTTGTGAAGATCTCGGTCAGCGTCCAGTACGCACACGCGATACACCTGGATTTATTTTGAATTATTTCCTGATCCCCTTCCATAATGATGTGATCAATATGGTTGATCAGGGCGTAGCGACACCTGCTGACATTGATCTGGCAGTCAAGACCGCATTAGGATATCCGTTAGGACCCCTTGAGCTTCTCGATATGGTGGGTATGGACACACAGCTTTTACTCTGTGAAGCGATGCATGGACTTACCCACGAACCAAGGGCTGCCTGCCCGCCATTGGTTAAACGTATGATCGGCGCAGGTCGTCTGGGACGAAAATCAGGTCAGGGTTTCCATACCTATGACAGCAACAAAATTTTTGGAGCATGATGATGGGCTATCAGATTATCCAAGCTGCAGCTTCACGTTCATTTCCCGAATCACATGCTTTTTTTGAGAAAGCAAGCAAAGACGGTGCAGGCCTTGTGTTCATTGGTGACGAAGCCGCTGCGGCATTCGAAGAATCCATGGATCAGACAGCCGATGCGCTCTTTGTCGCGATAGAGCTTGGCAATGAATGCCTGGGTGTTCATATTGATCAAGACTATGGGCCAGAAAATGTGGTCGGTTTCGCCAGATTTCGCTTAGGTGAGGATGCGCCCACGAATCTTGTCGAATTAGTTCGTATGCCTTTTACTGCTGAAAAATCACTTGCCGCTGCGCGGGCATGCTTTGAGGAGGCAGGTTTGGTTGTCTCGGTATGCGGTGACTTTCCTGGCCGTATTCTTAACCGGCTGATTCGACCCTATTACAACGCAGCACTGCGCCGGCTCGATGAAGGACTAGCTAGTGCAAATGACATGGATCTCACTCTGCGACTGGGGCTAGGTTATCCAGATGGGCCGATTGCACTATTGAATCGGACAGGGTTGCATCATCATTACGAGGTCACGCAAGACCTCTATGAGCAGCTGGGTCAGGAGCCCTATGCGCCTGCTCGACGTGCCCGCAACGCATGGATCAAACACAATCTGGAAAACGATGATGCAGCCACTTAAAGGCATCAAGGTTCTTGATTTCAGCACACTCCTGCCTGGACCGATGTGCACGCTGATGCTCGCTGAGGCTGGTGCGGATGTGATAAAAATCGAACGTAGCGCAGGTGATGAAATGCGTGCCTACACACCAAAATTCGGTTGCGACAGTGTAAATTTTGCACTGTTGAATCGCGGTAAAAAATCGATCGTTGCGGACCTCAAATCACCAGAGATCATTGAGCAGATCAAATCCCTCGTGCGTGAAGCTGATGTAGTTGTGGAACAGTTTCGTCCGGGGGTGATGGACCGGCTAGGCTTAGGTTATACAGCCCTATCTACAATCAATCCGCAACTCATTTATTGCTCGATTACGGGCTATGGTCAATCAGGCCCGTATTCTCAGATCGCAGCACATGACCTGAATTATCAAGCGCAGACAGGGATGCTTAATCTGGCAGGAGATGACAGCGGTAAGCCATCTTTACCGCCAATGCTGACGGCCGATCTTGCCGGCGGTGCATATCCAGCAACCATGAATATCCTGCTCGGTTTGCGCAAAAGAGATCTCGATGGCACAGGTTGCCATATTGATGTGTCGATGTCAGACAACCTGTTTCCATTGATGTACTGGGGCTTAGGCAACGGCTGGACTGCCAACCAGTGGCCTACTCCAGGCAGCGATCTGGTCACGGGCGGCAGTCCTCGCTATCAGGTGTATCAGACTTCAGATAATAAATATCTGGCATGTGCCCCGATTGAGGAAAAATTCTGGGTGAATTTCCTTTCAGTATTAGGAGCAACAGCGCTTCATCACGAAGAAAATTCAGCGTTAGTGAAAGCTAGCATTGCTAAAATTATTGCAGCACAAACGGCCAAGTACTGGATGGAACAATTCTCCAAACTTGATACGTGCGTATCCGAAATCGTTGGTCTTGAGCATGCGGTGCAGGATCCGCACTTTATAGCCAGAGGGCTGTTTGAGCGCAGCATCACCAGCGCACAGGGTATCACCATGGCCGCCTTACCCACCTCTGTAAGCAAGGTCTTTCTGGCAGAGGTAAAAAATGAAGCAAGTCCAGAACTGGGTCAACACACGGCAGAGATTTTAAAATAGCGATCGATGGCAGGACACCCGAAAGGGTTGGATAACAATCAAATTAAAACGGAGCAAACCATGAAGTTGAAACTCACAACACTCGCAGCAATTACTTTAGCAGCATTGATTCAGGCACCCGCTTACGCACAGGCTTCACCACCAGTCAAGATCGGCGCGCTGGTTGATATGTCAGGTATTTATTCCGCTCATGGGGGTCCTGGCATGGTGACAGCAGTGAATATGGCAGTCGAAGATTTTGGAGGAAAAGTTTTAGGTCAGCCTATTGAAGTTTTATCCGCTAATTACCAGAACAAGGTTGATATCGCTGCCGCACGCGCACGTGAGTGGTATGACCGTGATGGCGTGACGATGATCATTGAGTCCACAGACTCGGCGGCATCTCTGGCTTTGCAGCGTATTGGTGTTGAAAAGAAAAAAATTACCTTCTTTGCAGGCTCTGCGACTTCAGCGCTGACCAACGCGGAGTGCTCACCTTATGGTGTGCATTATGTATATGACACGTATGCGCTATCACACGGTACGGGACTCGCTGTGACAAAAGCGGGTGGTGATAGCTGGTTCTTTATCACTGCAGATTATGCTTTTGGACATGCGCTGGAAAAAGATACAGCCGAAGTTGTATTACAAAATAAAGGTAAGGTTGTGGGCTCAGTCCGCGCACCACTGAACAGCCCGGATTTTTCATCATTCCTCTTACAGGCTCAAGCATCGAAAGCTAAAGTGATTGGCTTAGCCAACGCAGGCACTGATACGCAAAACTCTGTTCGACAGGCCGCCGAGTTTGGTATTACTCAATCAGGCCAGCAGCTCGTGACATTACTTGTCTTTCTGCACGATATCAAAGGCCTGGGTTTGAAAGCTGCGCAGGGCTTGCAATTCACCGATGGGTTCTACTGGGATTACAACGATGAGACTCGCGCATTCGCAAATAAATTCTATGCTCGCCACAAGGGCATGCCATCCATGGTGCAAGCTGGTGCCTATTCAGCAACCATGCACTACCTGAAAGCTGTAGCTGCAGCAGGCACAAGCGATCCAGATGCGGTTTCAGCAAAGATGAAAGAAATGCCCATCAATGACTTTTTTGCCAAGAACGGCAAAATTCGTGCGGATGGTCGTATGGTGCACGATATGTACCTCGCAGAAGCTAAAAAACCCTCCGAATCAAAAAGTGATTGGGATCTTCTGAAAATCAATGCAGTGATTCCTGGCGACCAGGCCTTCCGTCCGTTGTCAGAAAGTGTTTGTCCGTTAGTCAAAAAACCAGGCTAATGTCCGGCGTCAGAAACTCTCAATTGAATATTATTTTGATTGAGAGTTTCCACTGATTATGTATAGATATAAAGATAAAAATAAAGATGGAGACAGCATGAAAACACTTATTTCAAAAATACTCTTGCTTTGCGCACTGATCGTGCCTGGCATAGCCATGAGCGCCGACCCGTGGCCAAGCAAACCGATTCGAATCGTTGTGACCTTCGCGCCGGGTGGCACTTCAGATGTGTTGTCGCGCGCAATTGCGCCTGAGTTATCTAAAGCGCTAGGAGTCCCCGTTGTTGTTGTAAACAAACCTGGCGCCAACAGCATCATCGGCACACAGGAAGTCGCTAAATCACCTGCAGACGGCTACACGATTGGACTATTTATCAGTGCGCATTCCATCAATCCCTACATCAATAAAAATTTACCTTACGACTCCAAAAAGGATTTCATTCCTTTGGCGATGCTTGCACTCATGCCAGGCTTGCTGACGGTTAACCCTAACGTTCCTGTCAAAACCGTTCAGGAACTCATCGCTTTAGCTAAAGAAAAACCCGGCGCTCTCGCCTACGGAACACCTGGCGGACTGACTTCAGGCCAGCTATCGATGCAATATCTGATCAAACTGGCAGGTGTGAACATCACTGAAATTTCATACAAAGGCGGTGGTCCTGCTCTGGCTGATTTGCTGGCAGGTCATATTCAGATGCTGATTAATAGCCCTACGTCGACGATCCCCTATGTGCGTACTGATAAATTGCGTGGAATCGCCACAACAGGTGCCAAACGGCCAGCGTCACTGTCTGACATCCCGACGATCGCAGAGTCCGGTTTTCCGGGATTTGAGCTCTACGAGTGGTACGCACTGTTTCTGCCAGCAGGAACACCACCAGATATCGTGACTCGCTTGCATGCAGAGGTCATGAAAATCATGGCCTCCCCTGCAATGGTCAAACGCATTGCGGATATTGGTGCGGAAAGCAGCACAGACACACCCGAACAATTCGCTAAGTTTGTCGAAAAAGAAGATCAGGTATGGAGCAAAATCATCAAGGAAATCGGCGTACGTCCTGAGTAACATACGTCCAACATCCAAGGCTCTTAAAAGCGTTTAAAGACACAAGCGCTCAAGCACGAAAACGCGAACCAGCATCAACGGAGATCACATCGCCGCTGATGTATTTCGCGGCATCCGAAGCAAAGAACACGGCAAGGCTTGCGACTTCCTCTGCCTTGCCCATACGGCCATACGGCAAATTGGCCATCAGCTTGCCGTATGCCTGACGATCGACTTCAGTTTTTGGATGCAGTAAATTATCTGTCCGAGGTGTATGGATGAGTCCTGGATTAATACCCAGGACGCGTACGCCATGATCAACACTTTCTGCACCAAATGCTTTGGTAAAGGCAATAAGCGAAGCGTTCGCAATAGACGTTCCGATTGAATTTGGATTGAGCTTTTCACCCGCAATACCAATAATATTGATGATGACGCCTGACTTGCGCTGCATCATGTGAGGATAGATTGCACGACTGAGCATGATGGTTGACATCACCTTGCCTTCAAAACCTTCACGAAAGCCTGCAGGATCAATATTCATCAGGCTCCCGCGCGCAATCGCTCCTGCGGAATTAATCAGAATATCGGTCTCAGGGAAAGCGGCTCCAAGTTCTTCAGCACTACCTGGTTCAGATAAGTTGACCGATTCGATTTGAACCTCAACCGCATATTTACTCTTGATTTTTTCACGTGCATCGTTGAGAGATTCCAAGTCCCGGGCGACCAGACGCAAAGCACAACCTTCAGCAGCGAGCGCCTCTGCAATCGCAAACCCAATACCTTTTGATCCGCCGGTAACCAGTGCCACCTTTCCTTTAAGGTTGTAATCCATGACTGCTCCCAATGATTATTGATTATTCAACAGGCCCATACAGACCCGATATTTGGCGATAACTTTAGCATTTGGCGAGGCTGCTTTCCATCATCTGAAACCGCAATATAAAAAGATGATTGCTTAGCACGACGCTTGGCTCCATAATCATCAGACACCTCCATACCTATTAAAACCCGAGGGAATTTTGATGAATGCGCTGAGACAAATCTTCCAATTCACAACGAACATACTAAGCAAATCCTTTGCATTGGCAGGCTTAGTCTTTGCAGTCACAACCACGGGGTCTGTTTTTGCTCAACCAGCCACTACCTATCCAACCCAGCCCATCAAAATCGTTGTGCCTTTTCCCCCGGGAGGAGCTACCGATATCATTGCCCGTATCATCGGGCAAAAAATGTCTGAGCGTATGGGGGTCAGTGTCATTATTGAAAACAAAGCTGGCGCTAATGGCAACATCGCTAGCGAAGCGGTTGCAAGAGCCCCTGCTGACGGCTATACCCTCCTCTACAACACCTCATCAATTGCGTTGAGTCCCGCTCTTTACAAGAACCTGAGTTTTGATACGCAAAAGGACCTCGCCCCCGTCATTCTGACCACCGTCGTTCCAATGTTGCTCGCGGTCAACCCCTCGGTCCCTGTCAATAACGTGATGGAGTTGGCTGCCTTTTTAAAATCCAAACCTGGCCTGGTAACTTTTGGCTCGGCCGGCATTGGCAACATCACCCATCTCTCGCCACTACTGATGATGGATCAGTTAGGCGTGACAGCCAATCACATTCCCTATAAGGGTAGCGCCCCCTCTGTGATGGCTGTAGTCGCTGGTGAGGTGCAATTTGACATGGAACCCATGGCGGTTGGTTTGCAGTTCGCCAAAGAGGGACGTATCAAGCCTCTGGCTGTTTCTACACTGCAGCGCTCCCCTGCTCTGCCAAACGTGCCAACTCTTGACGAAAGCGGCATGAAAGGTTTCGAAGTCGGCGCCTGGCAAGGCATCATGGCGCCGGGGAAAACCTCTGCCGTAATCGTTAACCGCCTGAATACAGAGATCATGCAAATCCTAGCCCTGCCTGAGATCAATGAGAAACTCCAGGCACATGGCGCCCAAATCCTCGGCTCAACGCCCGCAGAATATGCAAGCTACCTTGACTCTGAAATTAAACGCTGGGACAAGGTCGTGAAAGAAAGCAATACCAAACCAGAATAATTCAAAAACATTCCAAGGAGACAACTTATGAAACTGGATCACATTACCTCTGAGCGCTTTACCAAGGGTATGGCATTGCGCCGTGAAACACTTGGTGCAGAATACGTCGATGCCGCCCTTGCAAAGACGACTGAGTTGACGGCACCATTTCAAGAACTCATCACTGAAGCCGTTTGGGGTCACGTTTGGTCACGTGACGTCTTGGATCATCGCGTTCGCAACCTGATTAACGTCGCACTGATGGTCTCCATGAACAGACCGAATGAATTACGTCTCTACATCAAGGCTCGGCGACAAACGGGTGCGACGATCGAAGAGATTGCAGAAGTCATCCTGCATTGCACCGTCTACTGCGGCGTTCCAGCCTCACTTGAGGCATTCAAGGAGTTTGAACGGGTGCTCGCTGAAGAAAAAGAGGCGGGTCTTACCCCATAAGTAAGGCTTTTTGTGTATCGTTCTGCCTATGATCCACATTACAGAACTCCGCCTTCCTGTAGAACATGCCCCCGAGGCATTAGAATCAGCGATTATTCAACGCCTGGGCATTACTGCTCAGGACTTGTTGGGCTTTACGCTTTTTAAGCGTAGCTACGATGCACGTAAAAATAGCGCGCTTTCCTTCATTTATACCGTTGATGTAAGCGTCAACAATGAATCCGCAATTCTGGCTAAATTTAAAGGTGACATACATGTCAAACCTACGCCGGATACAAGTTATCACTTCGTTGCCAACGCATCACAAAGCACCCCACGCTCTTCCAGACTACGACCAGTAGTCGTTGGATTTGGTCCATGTGGAATCTTTGCAGCCCTGCTTCTCGCGCAGATGGGGTTCAAACCTATTGTGCTCGAACGTGGAAAGGCTGTTCGTGAGCGAACGCAAGACACCTGGGGCCTTTGGCGTAAAAATGTCTTAAATCCAGAATCAAACGTACAGTTTGGCGAAGGTGGTGCGGGGACTTTTTCAGACGGTAAGCTATATAGTCAAATCAAAGACCCAAAATTTTATGGCCGTCAGGTCATCCGCGAATTCATCAAAGCCGGTGCTCCAGAAGAAATTGAGTATGTCGCTAAGCCTCACATCGGCACCTTCAGACTGGTAGGCGTGGTTGAAAAAATGAGGGAGGAAATTATTTCACTGGGTGGTGAAATAAGATTCTCACAAAAAGTTGTTGGCTTCGATATCGCGAACAGCCAGATCCGCGGGGTGCAACTTGAACATGGCGAAACGATAGAGGCCGATCATGTCGTGCTCGCACTGGGACACAGTGCACGCGATACGTTCAAAGTTTTACATGACGCGGGCGTCTACATGGAAGCCAAGCCCTTTTCGGTGGGCTTCAGAATCGAACACCCTCAATCTTTAATTGATCGGGCGAGACTGGGCCCCCACGCAGGAAACAAACTCATTGGTGCTGCCGACTACAAACTTGTTCATCATGCAAAAAATGGTCGTGCCGTGTACAGTTTTTGCATGTGTCCGGGTGGTACTGTTGTCGCGGCAACCTCAGAGCTTCATCGCGTTGTCACAAATGGCATGAGTCAATACTCTCGCAATGAACGCAATGCCAATGCGGGTATCGTGGTTGGTATCACTCCCGAGGACTATCCAGGTGGAGCGCTGGCAGGAATTGAATTTCAACGTGTTCTTGAATCCAAGGCTTACGAGTTAGGGGGTGGCACATATGAAGCTCCCGGCCAGCTTGTTGGTGATTTCCTGCTGGGACGCGCCTCTACAGCGCTTGGAAGCGTCACGCCCTCTTACAAGCCTGGTGTACACCTGACGGATCTGGCTCCAAGCTTACCCGGTTATGCAATCGAAGCTATTCGTGAAGCGATACCCGCTTTTGAGAAGCAAATAAAAGGCTTTTCAATGCATGACGCCATCCTGACAGGGGTTGAAACAAGAACGTCATCGCCCTTACGCATCACGCGTGGCGAAAATTTGCAAAGCGTCAACATCAAAGGCCTTTATCCTGCTGGTGAAGGTGCTGGATACGCTGGAGGTATTCTTTCGGCAGGTGTTGATGGAATACGCGTAGCTGAGGCTGTGGCCCTGAGCTGTTTGAACACGTGATCCGCGCCATCGAATACGAGTACCCAGCGCATCTGCGTGCGGCCATAGCCGACCTCCCTACGTCCCCTGGGGTCTATACCTTTCATGGGGTGGAGGGTGACTTGCCGCTTTACATTGGCAAAAGTGTCAACCTTCGTAATCGTGTCCTGTCACATTTGCGGACACAGGAAGAGGCCCGCATGCTGCGACAGACTCAACGCATTACTTATATTCAATGCGCGGGGGAAATCGGTGCGCTGTTACTTGAAGCCAGCATGATCAAGCAGCAGCAACCTTTATTTAATCAAAAGCTCAGACGCACCAAGCAAATGTGTTCCTTAAGCGTTGAGGATGGTCGTCCAACTGTTGTCTACTCCAAGGACATTAACTTTGCGACACATAAAAATTTGTATGGTTTATTCGCGAGCAGGCAAGCCGCACTAGAAAAATTGCGCGATATGGCTGACGAACAAAAATTATGCCTGGGCCTGTTGGGTTTAGAAAAAATCAAGACTGGACAAGCTTGTTTTCGCGCGATGATCAATCGTTGTGCGGGTGCCTGTTGCGCCAGGGAGTCGCAAAACGAACATCAACTTCGCTTCATCAGCGCATTGAATCAAATCAGAATCGTTTGCTGGCCATATCCTGGTGCAATCGGATTAATTGAACGTCATGAGGCGATGACACAAATTCATGTTGTACAAAACTGGTGCTATCTTGGTTCAGTGTCCGATAAAGATCAAGCACGTGCTCTCACAACACAAGCTGCCGGTTTTGACGCTGACGGGTACAAGATCCTGTGTCGACCACTATTGAGTGGCCACACAGAGATTATCGAGCTCTGAATTTACTCAGGTGTTATGGCAACATTATTGAGCTTATTGATATGCTCTGGCCAGCGGCGCTTTTGCGCAGACTGCAACAACACACGTCCCCAGGACATCCAGGCATCCCAACCGATTCGCTTATCCCAGGTATTACCCCAGCTTGAAACAAGCTGAACACCGCTTGCGGCGTATTGTTCAGCCTCTTCAAAGTTACGATGGGTTAAGTGCAATTGTGCGAGCAACAGTTGTGGCTCACCGACCCACGGATTCAATTTAATTGTTTGCTCCAGTACTCCGCGCGTAGCATCGGATGAAATCAAGGGCTGATTTTGTGAAATAACCGACCAGTACAACGATGCTGCGGCAGCCTCTTCTGCAGGACTCAACACCTGCGTGCCACCTGCGAACACGGGCGGATGCGGCAAGAGGTCTTTCAATGCGGGATGGTGTAAATAATTTGCCAGCCGCGACATCTGCCCTACACGATAGGTGGTTGGACGCATAGGACCTGGCCACAACGCGGCAGCCCAATGGACCTCTGCCGAGCGATTCTCATAATCAGGATAGCCTGTATAAATATCATCCTGCCAGCTGTACCACTGCTCACAAATATCCGCCATCGTCGTGACGATGAAAATCGCCACATCTTTAGGAGCTACCACATAAGGCTGACCATTCAAGGTCATCGGCAAACTACCATCCGCCTGTAAGTGACCTTTGAATAATTCACGTAAAAATTCTGTGCGGGACATCACACAAAACAAATGAATCAGGCGTTCAGCATCAACACCGACAGCTTCTTGCAGACGTCCACGCTCGGTATTGATATCAAACTTCATCAAATCAACATGCATATTGCCGTAGACACTGTGCAGCAAACCAAGCTGCCTGACGACCAAAGGCTGCTGCCAAAGAGTCAGCGTGCGTGTGACACCAATCAAATGATGGCGAAACGTACCAGCTTTGTGCCAGTCTTGCCCCACGCCCCGCCCAAGCACCAATGGCATCACCGGACCAAGATCCGGATCGTGCTGGAGCCACTCTTCATCAAGCAGTGCGATCGCGCGATTTAATTGCTGAGGATCAAGTTTATGTAATAAGTTTTGCATGGAACGCCTAATAGTCTCTTATGAATTTTTATTAAAAACTGAACTCGAAAATCAAACACGCGTCAGAGGTCTTGACAGCACTCGACCTGGTCGTGCTCCTGTAGCTTTGCCATGATCCCACACCACTTCACCATTGACGATCACCATCTCAATGCCCTTGGACAACGCAATAGGATTTTCATACGTAGCCACAGCATCAACAGTGTCATCATCAAACAACGTCAGGTCAGCATAAGCCCCTTCCTTAAGCACCCCACGATCAGCCAAACCAAAATTGACAGCCGTCAATCCAGTCATTTTATGTACCGCCGTCTCCAGCGAAAATAAACCTAAGGCACGACGGTAGTGTCCCAGCACGCGTGGGAAGGTTGCCCACAGCCTTGGATGGGGGGAGGCATCGTGAGGCAAACCATCCGAGCCAATCATCGTCGGTCCGAATTGCATGATCTTCTGAACATCACCCTCATCCATGCGGAAATAAATCGCACCAGCGGGTAATAGTTTTTCAACTGCTTCTTCCTGTGAAACACCCATTTTTTCAGCGATCTTATCCAAATCCTGTCCCGCATACTCAGGTAGTTTTTTAGACCAGGTCACAATCACACGCGCTGAAGTCACAGCACGACTCCAGGACAAAACTGTTGAGCCTGCGGCGTAAGGATAGCAATCCAGACAGATTGGTTGTTTTGCCATACTTTTCTGAATAAAAGCCAGCGTCTCATCCGAACGGCCATAATTTTTCTGTCCAATCAGCTTGTGATGAGAAATCACTACAGGCACACCGACTTCGCGACCAATACGGAACGTTTCCTCAAGCGAATCCATCACACCATCGGCTTCATCACGCATATGGGTGCAATACAGGCCATTGAATTCTTTCAGAGGACGACAAATCTCGATGACTTCTTCGGTAGGCGCGGCCACTGCAGGCTCATAAAACAGGCCCGTCGACACCCCGATCGCCCCTGCCTGCATGGCCTCGCTTACCAACACTTTCATTTGCTCGATTTGAGCAGGTGTTGCTGCGCTTTCAAGATCGTCCATCACCGCTACACGTAGTGTTGTATGGCCAACGAGCATTGCACGGTTAGTTGTAGCAGGCTGAGCCTTTAGCGCAGAAAGATAAGATGCAAAGGTTGGAAATTTGAACCAACTCCCCTCGTCATCCAGCAGATTCAAGGGCGGAGTCACCGGGTCAGGAATCGGCCGCGGCATCGGAGCGAGCGACACGCCGCAGTTTCCGCCAATAATGGTGGTCACACCCTGACTGATTTTTGGCGTCATTTCAGGATCAGACAACATCATTCGATCATCGTGAGTATGTGCATCAATAAAACCTGGTGCGGCAACCCTACCCTGCAGATCAATCTCGTTTTTAGACGAACTTAATGACAAATCACCGATCTTGGCGATGCGATCACCAACAATCCCGATATCCGCGGAATACCGGGGCGCACCGGTTCCATCGATCACGGTGGCATGTCGAATAATCAAATCGAAATTTTTCTGCATAAAAAACCTTTCACGAATGTATTTTTACAGGCACAGTACAAACTATATACTGACTAACAATGATCGACAGTACATTCCTGCTGAACGCTGGTGATCCGGCTTTCAGACTGATTCTACGACCGCTCACCACCATGAGGATCAATATGCGTATCAAAAGTTTGATTACGGGTTTACTGATGGCTTGCCTGCTTGGCACCTCACTTAGTGCAGTGGCTGCTTACCCAGACAAACCTATCAGACTGATCGTGCCCTCCGCATCCGGCGGCGCAGCCGATGTGCTGATGCGCACGCTCGCTATTGAGCTTTCCAATCAGATGGGCGTGCCTTTTATTGTGGAAAACAAACCTGGCGGCTCCTTCGTAATTGGCACGATGGAGCTCATTCGCGCGGCACCTGATGGCTACACGCTTGCCTACGGCAACGTCGTGTCCTTAGCGACCAATAGTTCGTTGCTCGCTAAAATTCCCTACAAAATCGAAGACCTGACCCTAATCTCTAACGCCTTTCGCGTTGTGAATATCCTGGCAGTCAATAACAACGTTCCTGTGAACACTGTCCAGGAACTGATCGCCTACGCCAAACAAAACCCAGGCAAACTCGCTTTTAGCTCAGACGGTAACGGCACCACTTCACATCTGGGCATGGAATATTTCAAATCGATGGCCGGCATTGATCTTTTGCATGTACCCTACAAAGGCGCCTCTGCCGCAGTCACTGACTTACAAGGTGGCGGGGTACAACTCATGATGATGAACACACCCGTCGCAGCACCACACATCGAAGCCGGTCGACTACGTGCCCTTGGAATTTCCGATAGCCAGCGTTCCCCTGCATTTCCTACGATTCCTACTATTTCAGAGTCTGGACTCACAGGCTACGAAGTTTTTGCCTGGGGCGGCCTGGTGGGCCCTGCCAACATGCCTGCAGAGATCGTGGAGCGTCTGAACAAAGAGACGCGTAAAGCACTCGCTAGCCCAGCATTACTGGAAAAGTTCAAAACCTTTGGTGCCGCTGCTACGCCAAGCACACCAGAAGAGTTTCTGGCTCTATCCCGAGCGGAAACCAAAAAATGGGCCGAAGTCATTAAAACCTCCGGCGCAAAAATAGATTGAGAAACCATGCAAGCCACACCTGACATCACCCCCTATCTGGGCAAACTCATTAGCTTTAGACGGGATCTGCACGCTCACCCAGAGTTAAAGTTCGAAGAATTTCGGACCTCCGATCAGATTGCTGCGTACCTTGGAACACTCGGGCTAACTGTGCATCGCGGCTTAAGTAAAACGGGCCTCGTCGCGACCTTGCGTGGCACAGGTCCACATGCTGGCGATCCTAAACGCGTCATTGCGCTGCGTGCAGACATGGATGCACTGCCTGTGACAGAAGCGAATCAGTTTGAACACCTCAGTAAAAACATTGGACGTATGCATGCCTGCGGTCACGACGGGCACACAGCCATGCTCCTTGGCGGAGCAACGCTTTTGCAGGCGAAACCAGATTTTGATGGAACAGTACACTTTATTTTCCAGCCTGGCGAAGAAGGCGGCGCAGGAGCGCGTGTCATGATTGAGGAAGGTTTATTTGAAAAGTTTCCTGCCACAGCCGTGTTTGCCCTGCATAACTGGCCACCATTACCTGCAGGAAAAATGGGGGTACGTGTAGGGCCGATCATGGCATCGACCAACCGCTTTGAAATTAGAATTTCCGGGCGTGGTGGCCATGCAGCGCAACCGCACAACACCGTGGATCCCATTCCGGTTGCCTGTGCACTCGTGACACAACTGCAAACGCTTGTCTCACGGACGATTGACCCACTGGATGCAGCGGTGTTGACGGTTGGGAAAATTGAAGCAGGCACGATTGAAAATATTATTCCAAACGAAGCGGCTATCTATGGCACATGCCGCACACTCAGCACCGAAACATTGCACCACTTGATCTCTGGTATCGAGCGAATGAGCTCACACGTCGCCGCTGCCCATGGGGCAACCGCTCGCGTCATTATCAAACCCGGTTACCCATGCACCATCAACCATCCCAAAGAAGCGCGCTTCATGGCCGAAGTCATGGCAGCAACAGTTGGAGATAAAAACACAAACGCTGACGTACTGCCAGCCATGACAGGAGAAGATTTCAGCTTCATGCTGGAAAAAGTTCCAGGTGCCTACGGCTTCATTGGAAATGGCCACGGCGGTTTGCCGGGCGTCGGTCTGCACAACGCTTCGTACGATTTCAATGACGATATTCTTGGTATCGGCGCAAATTTCTGGGATCGTCTGGTTAGACAGTGGTTTGAAAAGGAAATACCAGCATGACCTCAAGACGTCAGATCATCGGACTCGGACTTACCGGCATCGCCACCGCGTTGTGCAGCGTCTCACTCAGTCAGGCTCAAACCCAGAATCAAAACTGGCCGGCTAAGCCCATCAAGATTATTGTGCCTTATCCGACCGCTGGGGTCAGTGACACAATCGTACGCATGCTAGCAGAGCGTCTCACGGTCGTTCTCGGTCAACCTGTCCTCGTTGAAAACCGCGCAGGAGCAGGCGGCACACTGGGCATGGACATGGTGGCTCGCGCAGCACCTGATGGCTATACGCTCGGATTTGCAGCGATCAGTCCGCTGACCCTCAATCCACATGTGATGAAGGTACCCTACGATGCAATAAAAGACTTTGCACCGATAGGTTCAGCAATGTATTCACCCATTTACTTACTGGCGACACCAAAGTTCGCAGGCAAAACATTTGAAGACGTTATCGCGATGAGCCGTGCAAAACCAGGCTCTATCACCGTAGCAACTTCGGGATACGGCACTGTTGGACACATCATGCTGGAGCAGCTCAATAAAAAAGCTGGCATCACGCTCACGCATATTCCATATAAAGGCGGCGCCCAGATCTCTACTGATGCACTGGGCGGTCAGTTTGATCTGATGTTTGCCAACCCCTATGCAAATCTGAATGCATTGATTGAGCAGGGAAAATTAAATCCTCTCGCCGTAGGGTCACCGACTCGTCTGGCCAATCTTCCTCAAATGCGTACCTTTGGAGAACTCGGGTACGCAGAAGTTAATCTGACCTCACTATTTGGTTTTTTTGCTCCCGGCGCAACGCCCGCGGAGATCATCAACAAACTCAATGCAGAGATCAATAAAGTGCTCAATGAACCTGAAACTCAGGCACGCGTGAAGAAAACAGAGAACCTGGTGATCACAAGTACGCCTGCTGAGTTTTCCTCAACGATTAAACAGGAGTTCGCTGCAAACGCCCGTATCGTCAAGGAAGCAGACATCAGGGCTGAGTAGTTTTTGCAATCCTTGCGCCCTCATCACCCAAATCCCACCATAAACCTGCCATTAACTGGAGGGACTCGCGCGCGACTGAGCCAAGCATGTGCTCATTAGGTGCATGTTGTGAGCAGGCCGCATAGGAATGAGGCACCCATACAGTCGGCAAACCGAGAATTTTTGAAAAAGCATCGTTAGGTAAAGTGCCACCAAGGTTAGGCAAGATATCTACTTCCTTGCCAACGGAGCGTTTAATAGAGGCAGCGGCCATTCTGACCCAGGCATTATCAGGATCCAGACGCGTCGCCTCAGCAGCCTCCCCACGGCTCGCAATCACCTCAATATCGGTGTAGCCATGCGCATCAAGATGGGCACGGATATGCTCAACAAAGTGCTCGTTGTCACTTCCAACTACGTAACGCAACTGACAATACGCTACAGCATGACCAGGAATAGCATTAACCGGAGCATCAGGGTTACCGGTTTTGAACGCCAGGGTTTCAAAAGTATTCCAGCCAAAGACCCGCTCAGCTGGCGTCAGGCCAGGTTCCGCCCAGTCCAGATCAATTTCAGGATCGTTTGGCCCACCGCCCACTTCAATACTTTTCAAAGCATTTTTCACATTTTCAGGCAGTGCGTTAGGCAACAGCTTAGGAACCAGTATCTTTCCTTTTTCATCACACATCGAAGCCAGAGCATTAGCCAGACGGATGCCGGGATTTCTAAGCAATCCACCCCAGTTCCCGGAGTGATGTGCGCCATCGCGCAAGGCAATACGCAACTCAAAGTTAAAAGCTCCGCGTGAACCAAGAAACAGTGTTGGGCGTGCAGCAGAGACGCGCGGACCATCAGAAGCGAGAAAAAGGTCGGCGGCCAATAACTCACCGTGTTGCTCGCACATTTCGCGCAAACCGGGCGACCCCATTTCCTCGCCCATTTCAATCATCAGCTTGACGTCGTAACCGAGCTTACCCTGACGCGCAGTGATCACTTGTTCCAAAGCAGCCAGATTGATACTGTGCTGCCCTTTATTGTCAGCAGTGCCACGCCCGTACCAGCGATCACCTTGGATGTTGAGCTTCCAGGGCTCGAGCCCCGCATGCCACTGCGGTGCATAGCCACGCACCACATCACCATGACCGTAACTCAGTACAGTAAATGCTGAACCATGTTCGTGGCGCTGGGCAATCAGGAATGGAGCGCCACCTTCAACGGGATTAGGAATGAGTCGGCACTCAAAATCCAGACTCTTGAGTATTGGAATCAGTTCATCAGTCAAATAGGCAGTCAAGATTTCAAGCTTGCCTGGCTCCTGACTTTCAGTGGGCATCGCCACGCGACGAGCAAGGGTCGCCTGGAAAGAACCCTGATCAAAATAGGCGGTTGCGAGGTCGATCGCTTGCTGGCGGCTCATAATAAGACTCATTGGCTAGTTTCAAGATGTCAAAAGCTTAAGCCAATGACACTCCGAACACAAACAGAATCATTACCCAGAGACAGAAATTTAATTATTTGACAATAATCTGATCAAACACCCCACCATCGCTGAAGTGTTTTTTCTGCACTTGCTGCCAGTCACCAAAAACCTCTGCGATTGAAACAAAATTCAATTTAGAAAAATTTGCAGCATATTTGGCGGCTGCTTTTGGATCAATTGGACGGTAATAATGTTTTCCAGCGATCTCCTGACCCTCAGGGGAATACAAATATTCCAGATAGGCAGTCGCTACTTTTCTCGTGCCCTTTTTATCAACAACTTTGTCTACCACTGCAACAGGGGGTTCTGCCAGAATAGAAATGGATGGGGTGACCAAGTCAAACTTATCTGGACCTAATTCTTTCAATGCAAGATAAGCCTCATTTTCCCAAGCAAGCAACACATCACCAATGCCTCGTTCCGCAAAAGAAGTCGTGGCACCTCGGGCTCCCGAGTCAAGTACTTTAACGTTTGCATACAACGCTCTGACAAAATCTTTAGCTGTTGCGTCATTTCCGCCCGGTTGTTTAAGTGCATAGGCCCAGGCAGCCAGATAGTTCCACCGCGCCCCCCCTGAAGTTTTTGGATTCGGCGTCACCACAGCAATACCAGGCTTGACCAGATCATTCCAATCAACAATCTTTTTTGGATTGCCCTTGCGCACCAGAAAAACGATTGTCGATGTGTAAGGTGAAGATTGATTAGGTAGCTTTTTCTGCCAGTCACTAGAGATCAGATTGAATCGAGCCAAAGCATCAATGTCATAGGCCAGCGCCAACGTCACCACATCGGCATCCAGCCCGTCGATTACTGATCGTGCCTGTTTACCTGAACCACCATGGGACTGTCTGAGCGACAAGGTTTCGCCTGCAGTTTCTTTCCAGTGTTTAGCAAACGCTTTGTTGAAATCCTGATACAGCTCACGAGTAGGATCGTAGGATACGTTCAGAAGCGCAGTCTGCGAAAAAGCGTTGAATACAAAAGCAAAGGTTAAAAATAACGTACCGAAAAGTGTAAATAAATTCAAGCGTACCAGATTCATCTTCATGATATTTCCTGCAAATTAAACATGTATCCAATCTACAGAGAGATCGTCATCAATCAAACGAAATAGAAGTACTTAGCTCATGCACCAAGCGGTTAAATACTTATTACTTTTTTATCAGGCAATTACTTGACGGATCATCCCGGCGGCAACCGTATGCTTGGTCGCATCATCAATCAACACAAAAGAACCCGTCGCGACAGACTCGTCATATAAATCAGCAGCGATTGGCTTCTGTAACGCCAGGTGAATACGACCGATTTCATTTGTCCTGATTGTCGAGGCGCCATAGCCCTGCGACAAGGTGTGTATATCAAGCACCTGCTCGATATTTTTGACCTTTGCAAATACAGTTTGTGTCGTGTGTTGAAGCAAATATTTTCGCGACAAAGATAATGACTCTGCATCCAGCCAACATACGTCTGCCTGGAGTGATTTAGCCAAGACCGGCTGATCATTTGTTGATTCATCCGAAACAATCAAATCGCCACGGGAGACATCTACATCATCTGTTAAGCGAATCATCACAGCCTGACCCAGTACCGCTTTTTCAACACCAGAATCGGTTAAATCCGCAACGCGATCATTTGCCACCTGAATTTCAGCGACAGTTGAAATCTGGCCACCAGGCAATATTTTTACTTTTTGCCCTAATCTTATTTGTCCTGACTCGACCTGTCCCAGGTAGCCACGAAAATCTTCGGCGGCACTGCCGTCCTGCCTGGCAACAAATTGGACAGGAACACGCAACGACTGTAGGCGAGCGCCGTGACGAATCTCTACGGACTCAAGCCACTGGAGCAGGCTAGGCCCAGCGTACCAGGGCGTCGCATCGCTCAACTCAACAACATTATCGCCTTGTAATGCAGAGACGGGGATCGTCACAGGCTCAGGCAATCCAATGGTGCGCGCTAACGCTTCTACCGAGAAACGAATTTTATTAAAAACACCCTCATCAAAACCAAGTAAATCCATCTTGTTTATAGCGAATACCACGTGCTGCAAGCCCAACAAACGCACAATCGAAGCATGTCGTTTTGTCTGTGCAAGTAATCCAGCCGGCTCAACCGTTAAATCAACGCGTGTTGCGTCTACCAAAACAACTGCCACATCAGCCTGAGAAGCTCCCGTAACCAGATTGCGTGTGTATTGTTCATGTCCAGGTGCATCGGCCACGATAAACTTACGTTTAGTCGTTGCAAAATATCGGTAGGCGACATCAATGGTGATGCCTTGTTCACGCTCGGCCTCCAGACCGTCAGTCAGCAGTGCCAGATCGACCTGGGCATCATTTGCTTTAACGCGTGCATGTCGTGTTTTTGATAAGGCCAGCAATTGATCAGCCAGGACCGCTTTACTGTCATAGAGCAAACGACCAATCAGCGTGCTTTTTCCATCATCTACGCTACCCGCTGTGATGAAACGCACCACACCCAGTGAATCACCATTGATCTGGCTCTTCATATCTACTGATACCTGGTTCTGACTCATCAGAAATATCCTTCCTTTTTACGACGTTCCATCGATGCCTCGCTTGTCTGATCGTCCATGCGGGTCGCACCACGCTCAGTGATTTCCGACAAGGCTGTTTCGTGAATAATATCTTCGGGTGTTGCGGCAGTGCTCGCGACAGGACATGTGCAACTAATATCGCCTACCGTCCTGAACCGAACGTCCAAGTACTCACTGAAATCACTATCGGCCTTAGGAGTGATGGGAGTTACAGGTACCAGCAATCCGTTTTTCTGAACGACTTCGCGTTTATGCGTGTAATAAATACTGGGTAAATCGAGCCTTTCGCGAGCGATGTATTGCCAGATATCGAGTTCAGTCCAATTTGAAATAGGAAACACACGCATGTGCTCACCCGCCGAGATCCGTGCGTTATATAGACGCCAAAGCTCAGGGCGTTGTGCTTTAGGATCCCATTGTCCAAACTCGTCACGGAATGAAAAAATACGCTCTTTCGCACGCGCCTTTTCTTCGTCTCGACGAGCCCCCCCCATCAAGGCATCAAACCCGAACTCTGCAATTGTTTCAAGCAAAGTCGTCGCTTGCGCCGCATTGCGAGAGTCGGTCTCTTTACGCAGCTTGACTGTACCTTTCCGAATGGATTCTTCGACATGTCCTACGATTAGTTTTGAACCCGTTCTGGCAACGATATCATCTCGAAACTGGATCACTTCCGCATAGTTGTGACCCGTATCAATATGTACAAGTGGAAAGGGGAGTTTGATATCTCTCGCACCGAATCTAAAGGCTTTACGGGCGAGATGGAACATTACGATCGAGTCTTTTCCACCGGAAAAAAGCATCGCAGGATTTTCACACTGCCCGATCACCTCGCGAATGATATAAATAGACTCCGCTTCAAGCCAATCCAGATAATCATTTTTAATCACAGCTGGATTTTTTGACTGACTCGAAACTTTTTTAATGACTTCGGCAGCTTCTTGCTCAATGGTGGATGTCACATGCAATCCACACTCTTTACTTTCGCTTTGCAACCACCACCAACGGCCAGCACGCACGTCCTCATTTTCACGAATCGCACGTGTGCAAGGCTCGCAGCCAATGCTCGCATAACCTTGAGTATGCAAGGCATGGACGGGGACGTTACGTGTCTGGACATACGACCAAATTTCATTTTGCGTCCAGTCGAACAAAGGATTAAATTTAGCAATTCCCCGGGCGCTGTCAAACTCCTGAAATGATAATTCCCCACGTGTCACGGCCTGCTCTTTACGTTGCCCCGTGAGCCAGGCATCAGCGCCCTCAAGCATCCTGTTCAGTGGTTCAACTTTCCGGACGTTGCAACACGCTTTTTTTGCATCTTGAGAATCATAAAAACCATTTACTCCAAATTGATTTACATATTGAGTGATGGCATTTACATCCGGATGTGCAGCTTCAATTCTGATTTGATAATGCGATTCAGTCCGCTTGATCATCTCGAGCGTTTCAGCATGTAATCGTCCCGTCTTGAGCGTAAAAATTGTGATCGGCAGGTGATTGGACACGATCGCATCTGTGAGCACCATATCTTCAACCGCAAGGCTGGTAGCAAATCGAACATTTTTTTTGCTTTGCGTAATCCGCTCAAGTCGTTGACGCAGAATATCAATTTTCTTGTCTAGCTCAGCATGATTTACCTGCGTTGCAGGAATTTTCCATAACTGAATTTTTTGCTCAATCATCTTCATCTCTTTTGCATTGCCGTGTACGAATGCAGCTAACTGTTTCGTCGCAAAGCAACGAAACCGAACTAAGTTTCAAGATGATGATGCTAAGGGGTTACGCACCCGATACGAACAACAAAGAATTTATATCGTTATTTACTGAGAGGTTATTAGCTCACTATTTTTATTCATAAGTAGCACAGTGATCACTACAACTGAAGAATAATTTCTATTTGATCAGTGATAAATGATAGATTGCTTTTCACCGGCTGACTGATTATCCGCGGGCATATCAACCGAAGTATCGATTGGGGTAAGACCTGAAAACCACTGCGCTTTAATCGCCAGTCCAGAAAGTAACTGATGAATACCCATAGCAAGTTTTTTGGGCATATTCAAATTCAAAGGTTCTGCGTCCTGCACAAAAAACTTAAAAGTCAGACTTTCCTGACCTCGATTACAGGCAGCATTAATGACTAATTCTGACGACTTGCCTGACGGCAAAATATTACCTTCAGGATTGCGCTCTTGAAATGGAGTGCTCAGATCCATATCGGCCAACGGCTGCTGGAATTCTTTCGCTTTTGAACTTGGATCTGACTGAGACTGTATCAAAGGCGACAAAGCCGTATCGACCGGAGCGGCGAGCCCAAGAAAAGCATTCAGATTTTCAAACATAAAACGACAAATACGCCGTGTGAGCAAAAAAGAAACATGTTTGTCCGCCCCCAGATTGATACGAATAATCATCCGGTCTTCATGTTCGAGATAACTCAACTGAATTTGAGTAATTTCCATATTTTTTGAATACGCAGAGAATTTGGCGTAAATTTAATTGGGCTAAGGCTTCATAATAGTGGAAAGTGATTCTTCAAACGATCTAAAACAGCATAATCAATAAATAATCAGAACATGACAACCTCAACAACCCCAGCGACTTCAACAGCAAACAACAGGCAGCCCTGGTTAAAAAAGGACTTCGTTTTCTTTGAAATGATTACCTTACGATGGGCGGATAACGATGCGTATGGGCATATCAACAATGCTCATTACTACTCTTTTTTTGATACCGCTGTTGATGGGTATTTATTGACGAACGATTTGCGCAAACTCATCAGCGGAGAGCTACAAACGCTTGTTGTCGCCTCCGAGTGTCGCTACCACAGCCAGGTATCTTCTCCAGGCACGATTCAGGTTGGTGTACGTGTAGGAAAAATGGGCAATAGCTCCGTGACCTATGAAGTGGCCGTCTTCACAAATGACTCTGATATGGCAGCGGCCCAAGGCTTATTTGTTCATGTTTGTGTCAATCGTGAATCCCAACGTCCGGCCACGCTGCCGCAAAGTTTTCGTGACGCGATCACAACACTCCAACCCACTCTGCTATAGATCCATCGACATAGGCTCAGCCTGTCAGTAAGATCAGAAAATTAAATAAAAATAAATACTCTTCAAGGATTGTCCGACATGCTGTCCTTCGCTACAAAAGAACACGGCCTCGCGAATAAAAATTTTTATAAAGTTCCAAATGGTCCGGATAGTTATGTTTCCTCTTGCATTGGGATCAACGCGGTAGAGCGCAAAGTAAAAGGTCTTCCAGGTCGAAACCCGGAGGCATTTCCTCCTCCGATTGAACCTATCGCCTTCCTGGTCGAACAGGCTGCAAATAGCCGTCTGCCTGGTCACTATCACCAGGCGGATCAGTTTCAAGTCTTTGTTTCCGGTGAAGGTAGTTTTGGAATCAAACCCATCACAGGTATGACGGTGCATTATGCGATGGCATTCACACCCTATGCACCCATCCACGCGACGACCTCACCGATTGAGTACTACACGCTTCGTAATGGCTGGGATCCAGGCGCACAATGGATGCCCGAAAAAAAAGCCGGCATCATGTCCCGCGAGCATCCCTATCGTCATGGTCTGGGACTCGTACCAGCACTGGTCGGTGAAAAGGACGGTCCTACACACATCCAAGGCCTGGCTGAACAAAATATTATTCCGTTTGAACCAGATGGTTTAGGTGCGACCCTCTATCAAACGACTAGCGCAGTAACAATCACAGGCCCAAGTCCGGAAACAGGCCGTGGTCAATACTGGCTAGTCTTGAAAGGACAATGCTCAATCAACGAACACAAGGCGAGTACACGTTCCATGGCCTTTGTGACCCCAGACGAAGCTGCACCCACAATTACTGCGGGTGCAGAGGGTGTTTCAATTTTGATGTTGCAGTTTCCGAAACGTTAATCTACATCAGGCACTAAAACGATTGCGCCAGTGGTTGTTCGTCCTTCGAGCAACCGGTGCGCTTCAGATGCCTGCGTAAGCGGCAACACGGCCTCGATATCCAACCTCACAGAAGGATCCGCGAGCATTTCAAACGCATCGATACTCATTGCCAGCATCTCGTCGCGCTTGGCTACATAGGTGCGTAGTGTAGGACGGCATACCCATAAAGAACGCGCATGCAAGTCCTGTAGCGCAAAACCTTCGACTTGTCCGGATGCTGTGCCATAGTTAATCACCAGACCTTTGGAGGCGAGGCAGGCTACTGAGCCATCAAAAGTCGTTTTCCCCACAGAATCAAAAACGACACAAACGCCTTCATTATGGGTAATACGTTTAACTTCGCTGACAAAGTCCTGTGTCGTATAGTTGATCGCATAATCAGCACCCAACTCCAAGGCGATTTGGACTTTCTTATCGCTACCCGCTGTCGCGATGACAATCAATCCCAGACGCTTGGCCCATTGCGTCAGTATTTGACCTACTCCACCCGCTGCAGCATGGATGAGTACCGTATCGCCTGCTTTAAAGGGATACATCTGTTTGAGCAAGTACTGCGAGGTCAATGCCCGAACAATCCCTGCTGCCACACGTTCTGCACTGATACCCGCAGGTACCGGGATGGCCCGGTCTGCCGGTAAAGCCACGTGTGTGCAATAGCTTCCAACACCCGCATTGGTATAAGTGATCAAGTCGCCAACGGCCAGATCTTTGACTTCTGAGCCGAGCTCGACCACATGCCCGACCGCACTCACACCAGGAATGAATGGTGGTTCCGGGTTATGGGAATGTGGTTGACCCGCACGCAAATAGACATCGACGAAATTGACTGCGATCGCAGTGTGGGCAATCACAACCTCATTCGGTTTTGGATGCGGCATTGCAATCGACTGGGCCTGTAATACCTCAGGCCCGCCGAGTTTGGTCACATAGACCGCATAGGGTGCTTTCATGGTTTAGCGCCCTTTGAATTGAGCCTGACGCTTTTCAAGGAAGGCGTTACGACCTTCTTTAAAGTCTTCACTGGCAAAACATTTTTCAACCATGCGCACAGCACCAGCGATATCCTGATCCTCGGGATGCGCACAGACTTGTCTGATGTTGTATTTGGCTGCAGCGACTGTCAGTGGAGCATTTTCAGAAATCATTTTTGTGTACGAATCGATGATGGCATCGAACTCACCCGCTGTACAAACTTTGCTCACAAAGCCCATACGCAACGCATCGGCTGCGTCGAAACGACGCGCGGTCGCAAAGATATCGGTCGCATTGGCCAGACCAATGATATCGGTGAAACGTTTGATCCCCTTATGGCCATAGCCTAAACCCAAGCGAGCCGCAGGCATTCTGAACGTTGAGTCCTCGGTACAAATTCGAATGTCACAGGCAGCAGCCATGCCCAGACCACCACCAAAACAAAAACCACGGATTTTTGCAATGATGGGCTTTGAGCAGTCAACGGGAGCATTCATCGCACCCGATACAGCGATCTCATAATCCTCTTGTGCCTGCTGAGAGGCGCGCAGTTCATTGAATTGCGAAATATCAGCACCTGAAATGAAGGCCTTTTCACCGTCTCCTGCCACAACGATGACGCGTACCTCAGGATCGGCGTCAAAGGCGCTGATCGCTTTTGGAACACCTGCCCACATTTGAACGGTCATTGCATTCATTTTTGTAGGATTTGAAAAAGTGATGTATCCCACAGAACCCTTTTTCTCAACGATCAGTTCAGCCATGAATATTCCTTGAAATGTTGTCTGGTTATATTGTTTTTACTGTTATACCTCAGTAGCGTTGTGAGTATCTCTTGCAAAAACTCCTAAAGCAACATATAAAACATCCATCACATGATCTGATGCATTCAAATTTTCAGAAAAATCAGGCCAAACTAGTTAACCAATTGAAAAATATATAAAAATGTCAAAAATTCAGGCGTCTTCTGCTCTCTCAAATCTCCGCGTACTCGATATGTCGCGCGTTCGTGCGGGTCCTAACTGTGTCCGCATCCTGGCCGATTTTGGTGCTGACGTCATCCGAATTGAGCCACCAAAGGGTGTAGATCCAAACGAAGGCATGTTTGCAGCGAACCGTGAAGGTGGTGACTTTCAAAACCTGAACCGTAACAAACGGTCCTTGACACTGAACCTCAAAAAACCAGGCGCGCTCGAAATTATGATGCGTCTGGTGAAGACTGCGGACGTGGTCGTAGAAAACTGGCGCCCTGATATCAAAAAGAAACTCGGCGTCGACTATGAGTCTCTCGCAGCGGTCAATCCCCGAATCATTCTGGCCAGCATTTCGGGTTACGGGCAGACAGGTCCCTATTCCTCACGTCCCGGCTTTGACCAGATCATGCAGGGCATGGGCGGCTTAATGTCAGTCACAGGCATTCCTGGTGGCGGTCCTGTCCGAGCCGGCCTTGCAGTTGCAGACATGAGTGCAGGGCTGTATGCCAGTATCGGCATTCTGGTCGCATTACAGGAACGCGAACGCTCAGGTCGCGGTCAGTGGGTTCACGCATCATTGCTGCACTCACAGATTGCCATGATGGACTTTCAGGCTGCGCGCTATCTCAACGAAGGTGATGTCCCGGGTCAGGCGGGCAACGATCATCCGACCTCAACCCCGATGGGTTTATTCGAAGCAAGCGACGGCGTATTTAACCTAGGCGCCTCTGGCCAGGGTAATTGGTTGCGCTTGGTTGAGCTTTGCAACAAACCAGAATGGCTCAGCGACCCTGACTTCGCAAATGAAAAAACACGTTCAATCAACCGTAAGCGCTGCAACGAAGTGATTAACGAAGTGTTCCGAACCAATACTGTTGAATATTGGGTTGAGACGCTTAATAACGCGGGAGTACCTGCCGGCCAGGTTTACAACGTCCCAGAAATGTTTGAAGACAAACACATCAAACAATCACACGTCTCCAAGGCAGTAAAAGACAGCGCGGGTAAGGAAAAACATTTCATTACCCAGCCGGCCACACTATCGCGTACACCAGCCGATGTCGTCACCACCGCACCGCAATGGGGCGAACACACAGACGAAGTTCTGGCAGATGTTGGCTACTCCGCCACAGAAATTGCAAAATTTCATGAGCAAGGTGTCGTTTAACTTTTATCAATGCTTGTAAGTAAAAAGAGCCTCGTTTTATACGAGGCTCTTTTTACTTGTAGGGTGACGACCTTTAGTACAGCTCAGTCAAGCTCAAGCTTCGTCGGCAATCGGATTGCTCAATACACCCACACCTTCAATATCAATCTCGATCGTGTCGCCGGGTTTCATGAATACAGGAGGCTTTCTGGCGTAACCAACACCGGCAGGTGTACCCGTAATGACTACATCACCAGGCTCAAGGGTCATGCACTCAGTAATCAGCACCAACGTCTCAACAATGCCCCAAAGGAAATTCTTGGTATTTGCATCCTGCATAATCTGGCCATTCAACCGTGATTGAATGCGCAAGCCATCTGCTGCGGGAGGCAATTCATCAGGGGTGACCAGCCAAGGACCAAAACCACCGGTCGCGTCGAAGTTTTTGCCAATCGTCCACTGCGAGGATTTACGTTGATAATCACGCAGACTGCCATCATTAAATGCGCTGTAACCCGCCACATATTCAAGCGCATTGGCAGTAGTCAAATGTCGCGCTGTTTTACCCACGACAAATGCTAACTCTGCTTCATAATCGAATTTATCAGAGACTTTCGGACGTATCAAAGGCTGCTGATGCGCAGCTAAAGAACTCGGTCCACGCATAAAAAAAGCTGGGTACTCTGGCCGCGAATGACCGCCTTCAGCAGCATGGTCTGCATAATTCAAGCCCAGGCAAACTATCTTTCCTGGACGATCTACCAGAGGAATAAATTTCACACCCTGAATCGGTTTAATCACCGCAGCCGGATTGTTAGCCAACGCAGCAATATGGGACATGGCATGGGTCGATGAAATAATGTCTAGCAAAGTGTTTGGCAAACTCGCATCCGTCGCAGACAAGTCGATAAACTCGCCTGAGTCTTTGGCGCGCAACAAACCGACGCGTTTGTTTTTATTTGAATCCTGATAACTGAATAGACGCATGGCCATCCCCTTAATTGTGAATGGCCATGATCATAATTCAAGGCGTCAAAGAAATCTCGTTATTCAGGGATCCTGAATAATTTTTGTCTGAAGGCGTCAATCAGGCAGGCTTATAAAGCAAAGACTGGGCTGAAATCGCCTGGCTGAAGACCTTACGCGCGGTAAAGATATCAAATAAACGCTGTAATGCCACGATATCGTTTGGTTTGACCTCGTTGTAATTGATATAGCCACTCACAGGCACTTCCTTCGCAAGCTCGCCATCTATCGGCGTAAAGCCCTTCAGGTAAACATTCGCCTGCAAACCCTGCTGTCGAACGAACTCGACACCAGCGGTATAGCCCTTCAGAAAACCAGGCACCATTTCCGCTTTTTCCTTGATCGTCGTGGCGTTCAAAGCCGCTGCCCCACCGATCCATGGCAGGTTATTACCCAATACATATTTTGTGATGACGCCAGCCCCGAGAGAACGAGAAATTTTCTGCTGCTTACCGATCACTGCGGAAGGCTCGAGAACATAAGCCGCATCAATCTGTCCGGAAGCCAGGGCAGGCAGGATCTGCGGGATTGGAAGCTCGATCACTTTTGCATCGGTGATCTGATTGCCTTCAAGAACCGCCTTGGCTAGCGTCACGTTATTGATACCGGGTCCGCAGGCGACTTTCTTACCCGCCAGTTCCGAAATCGATTTAATTGTGGAATCAATCGGCACAATGACCTGATCCAGCACGAACTCTTCGTTAGCGAAATTCATGCATGTAAACTTGATGGAACCCGGTGCCTGCGCATCAGCCAGTGCCAGCGCGGTAATCGCCACTCCATTCGCACAACCATCCAGTCGGCCAGCAATCATTGCATCCACGACCTGATTCGGACTTGCAAACTTAACGGCCTCAACCGCCACGCCAGCCTCTTTAAACAAACCGCGCTCCATGGCAGCATAAAAAGGCAGTCCAGCAGACAACGGCCAATAGCCGATCATCAGTTTCTTTTCCTGAGCGAATACAGGTGCACCCACGCTTGCCAAGCCGACACCTAAGCCTGCTTTGGCAGCCAACGACAATAATTTACGGCGCGATATGTTTGAATGACTCATAGCAACTCCTGAATAAGTTAGCTTGATTCAAGCAATTGCCGTGCCAAGAACATTGCGCACAGAAAAATGCAAAATCTCTGCTCTTACCTATTTTCATGCACCGCTGCAGTGCAGCATTCGCTCAGGCGGCACAATAATAAGCAGATGTGAAAATTCCTGCATGCATGCCATACTCCAAATATCTTTCAAGCCTGCTTTTTTAAGGATAGTCACAATGACTCAAGCCCTGTCTCGCGACGAACTCGATCGCGCCTATAACAACTCGCTTGCTGTCGCCGATAGTGCGCAAATCATTCAAGCCTGGGGCGTGGCAAGTCAAGCCGTTCGCGCAACGAATTTCGCGCATAACGACCTGCCTTATGAAAACGGCCACACCGCATCATTTGATTTCTTTTCAGCCGGTCCCAACACACCCATTGTCGCCTTCATTCACGGTGGTTTCTGGCAAAACCGCGCTAAGAGCGACTTCACCTTTCTCGTGCCAGCGTTGATCTCTTCAGGCATCAGTGTCGCGATGTTAGGCTACCGACTCGCACCGATCGCAAAAATGAATGAGATTGTTGAAGACGTCCGTTCTGGCATACGTGCTGTCATTGCATACGTAACCAAACTACAAGGACACTGTCCTGATATCTGGCTCACTGGCTGGTCAGCAGGCGGACATCTTGCTGTGATGACGCTAAATGAACCTGGCGTCAAAGGCGTCACAGCAATCAGCGGAATTTACGATCTCGAACCGATGCGTCATTGCTACATCAATGACAAACTCGCACTCGATGAAAAAATGTCTAAAGATTTTTCGCCGATGCTATTGCCACAAACCTCAGGGAAAATTGTGGACTTATTTGTCGGCGGTGCAGAACTTGGAGAAATGCAGCGACAGACTACTGACTTCGCAGCCTATCGCGCGCAGTGCGCAGCCCCAGGCGTTTTGAACATTATTGCCGGGCTCAATCACTACACTATTCTTGATGAGCTCGGTCAACCCGACGGAAAAATTCTCGCATCGATCAAGTCGCATATTCTTTAATTAACAGTTTTAATATTGATCAATGTTGAAACATATAAATAACATCAGTTTTTAATCAGAGAACATCTTTTCAAAAGAAAAAGAGTTTAATTTATGGAGACAACACGATGAAATCAAACATGTTGCGCAGAGTGCTGTGCCTGCTGGCTACAGGCATGCTCTTGCCTCTGGCTGTGCATGGCCAATCTCAAAATCAACCCTGGCCAACACGCGGCACGATAAAGATAGTGGTCCCCTATCCTCCCGGCGGCGCCTCTGATGTCACTGCACGTGTGATTGCTGCAAAACTCACTGACTCTCTGAAACAAAACGTTGTAGTAGAAAACAAACCCGGGGCAAACGGAATTCTCGCTTTGGACCTTGTCGCTAAATCAGCCCCAGACGGTTACACGCTTTTGATGGGCAACCTTGGGCCCAACGCCATTAACCCAGGGGTCTATCAAAAACTGCCTTATGACTCAGCCAAAGCATTTAGCACCATCACCCTGACCTCGGTTGTACCGATGGTCGTGCTGGTGACAAATTCATTGCCCGTTAAAAACATGCAAGAATTGATCGCTTATGCAAAAGCCAATCCAGGAAAACTGAACTATGCATCAGCGGGCAATGGGGCAGGCAATCATCTTGTCGGTGAAATGATCAAAGCCGAAACCGGAATACAGATGACCCATGTCCCGTTCAAGGGAGATGCGCCAGGGATGCCCGCCGTGATTTCTGGTGAAGTCTCTATGATGTTCCCGACCATTGTCGCAGGTATGCCCAATATTAAAAGCGGCATGATGCGTCCTATCGCTGTGACAAGCGCGAAGCGTATCCAGTCCTTACCAGACGTACCCACCATGGCAGAATCAGGCCTGCCTGGTTTTGATGCGGTCTCCTGGGGTGGTCTGATGGGGCCAGCAGGAATACCTGTCGAAATTATTAATCGTCTCAACCAGGAAGTCATCGCAATTCTAAAAATGCCAGACGTCGCCAAACAACTTTCCTCCCTGGGTGCTGAAATCGTTGGATCGACCCCTGCGGAATTCGAAAAATATCTGCAAGACGAAATAAACAAATGGGGTAAGGTTGCCCGTGATAACAATATCAGGCTGGACTAACGTCTGATCTGAACCGAAAAAATATTAAACAGGATTGCCGTATAGGAAATGAAACAGATTTTTTTCAATCATGAGGGCGCAATACGTGCTGAAGTCTGGAGCGTCTATATCGCCATTTTGATGCTCAACATCTGTGCCTGGAGCGGTGCATTATTACTGTTCCAGCAGCATCCTTTATTGCTAGGTACCGCCCTGTTGTCTTTTGGACTTGGCTTGCGTCACGCAGTGGATGCAGATCATATTGCTGCGATCGATAACGTCACACGCAAACTGATTCAAACCAAACAGCATCCGATTGGTGTTGGATTTTTCTTCGCATTGGGCCACTCCACCATCGTCCTGTTTGCCTGCATAGTCATTGCCTGGGCTTCGGCTGAAATAGCCTCCCGGTTTGAAGCATTCAAAGAAATAGGCAGCCTGATCGGAACACTGATATCCGCATTTTTTCTACTCATCATTGCAGCAATGAATGCATTGATTTTGTTGTCGACCTTCAAAACCTGGCGACACTACAAACGCACGGGTCACTACACTGAAGAAAGTCTGAATTTACTTCGTCCTGATACCCGTCTGCTCGGAAGAATAATCAAACCCGTTTTTCGCATCATTTCACGAAGCTGGCATATGTATCCTCTGGGATTTTTGTTTGGGCTAGGATTCGATACGGCAACAGAAATCGCTTTACTAGGTATTGCTGCGACCCAATCCACAACGGGTCTGTCACCATGGGCAATCATGATATTTCCATTACTGTTTTGTGCTGGCATGACGCTGGTGGATACGCTCAATGGTCACTTAATGATTGGTGCCTATGGTTGGGCGCAGGCGCATCCTGAAAGAAAAATCCTATATAACCTTACGATTACTGCAATTTCAGTGGTCACTGCAATCGTAATTGGGTTGGTTGAGGTGATCAGTCTGGTGGGCGAAAAACTGCGACTGCACGGCCTACTCATCGATATAGCAGAGGCTATCAGTGAACATTTTGCGTTGCTAGGGTACGGCATTATTGTGCTTTGCATAATGACCTGGATCGTATCCATCGTGCTTAACCGGATCAAAATCTCAAGCAGAATGTTATGATTTTGCCACTGTGACAAAAAATCAGTCAAAATCATTCTGGGTATGGATCACAGCCGTCGCGATGCTGATGGCTGCGCTCATGCCTGCACTTTCCCACTCTGCTCGCGCGCAGTCTGGTGCAGATGCATTTTCACCAATATGTACCAGTAGTGGGATGAAATGGTTTGATCCCGTCTCAGGTGAAATTCGCGACCAAACTGTTCAAAGTGAAAATCAATCCTCTACTGAACATTGCACTTGGTGCAGCGTGCATCCGCCCGCACTGATTTCGCAACCGACACTCAGCCCTCCTCTATTTCTCGAGCTTGCCGAGACTTTCATCCCCACCTATCGGGTGCTCACTCGATCGGTCGTCTGGTCATCCTCCCATCCCAGAGCACCCCCCACGGTCGCTTAACGCGACACGTAGATTTCTATCTCTTTTCGTGCGAGTATCTCTCGCATGCTTTAGTTATCCCGCGTGTCTGACTTGTCATGGCGCAACGTAACGTACGTTGCCAACGCATCCATTTCAGAATTCGGAATTCATATTGTGAAAACAATTCATACTCTGCGCCCACTCGTGGTGCTCTCGATCATAGCCGCCTGCGTCACGGCCTCGGCCCAAACGGTTACATCCACAGAAGGCAATCCCCCTGACATCACCACACTAAATCCCATTACCGTCACGGCAGGTAAAGGTACAGAACTCGAAAGCCTCCCCTTCAGTACGACCGTCATTCCACGAGAAGAAGTGCTCAATAGTCCAGAGCAGCAAACCGATCAGATCATTAATAAAATCCCTGGTGTTTTTATTAACCAGATCCCTTCGACTTCCCTGCATCCGACTGGCAGCACCTTTAGCATTCGCGGGTTTGGTACCAGCACCAACGTCAACACACTGGTGATGGTCGATGGCATCCCTTTCAATGATCCGTTTTTCCGCACGGTGAACTGGGCACGTATTCCGAAGAATTCTATCGATAGCGTTGAGGTGATCCGCGGTGGTGGCGCAACAAGTCTCTGGGGTAACTTAGCGATGGGTGGTGTGGTCAATATCGTGACGCGCCCGCCTCAAGACGATAAGTTGAGCGTCTACGCCGACTACGGCAGCTACAACACGCTCAACACAGGCTTTTCTGGCGCCTTGTTTAAAACAGACAAAGTATCCATGGGGATTAGCTACGACTATTCCCAGACACAAGGCTATAACGCTACGCCCGAGCAATATCGCAGCCCCTACATGACCGCGACGGGATCACAGGTTAACAACCTCACGCTCTACACCTTGTTCACACCCAGCGCAAACTCCAACTATTACGCAAAACTCAATCTGAATACGACCTCAGAGACCACTGCAACGTGGGAGCCAGCCAGCAACAAGTGGAATAACTACGTTTTATCTGGTGGTGGTACGACACGCTTTGAAGACAATAGCAGCATCAACTTCAATGCTTGGGGTAGTTTTCAGCAAATGAAAACCACCAATGCAGGTCAGACGCCAACCTACAATATTTTGACACCAAACATTGGCATACCGTATGTCAGTCAGGATGAAACGGACAATTACCAGAGCTACGGTTTATCAGCTTTTTATCAGAAAGATTTTGGTCAGTTCAAAGACGTAAAAATCGGTGTAGATGGCCGAATGATTACCTCAGATGACAACATCAATCAGTTTGCGGCGACCGGGTTTAATTCTGCCAATCTGATTAACAAAGGTCAGAATACATTTCAGGGAATTTTTGTAACGGGCACCTACAAATTTAAAGATGCACCGGTGGATATAAACTTCGGCCTGCGTGAAGACTTTTATCAGGTTAATAATTCCAGCCTGAGCGGCACCATTTATACGCCCGGTAAGGCAGCAGCCCCATTTGGTTCAGGGTTAGCAAGCAATAGCTACACGAGCTTTGATCCAAGCCTGGGCATTAAATATTATGCCAATGATAATCTCGACTTGCGCGCCGCAATCTACAGGAACTTTGCAGCGCCTGGCATGAACCAGCTTTATCGAACATTTCTGAGCGGCTCCTCCATCACGATTGCCAATCCTAATCTGGCCCCTCAAACCAACTTCGGTCAGGAGATTGGTTTTGATTTGAGAACGACACAGAAAGATGCGAGCGTATCTTTCACAGTATTCAATAACAATCTGAGCAACTTTATTGATGGCGCAACGATGTGTACCTCGGTCGCAACCTGTAATCCGCTGATCGCAGGGACTGGACTCGCTGCGGGTAGCATTACTCAGCTCAGACAAAATGTGAATGCGGGTAGTGCCACACTGCGAGGGTATGAAATTCTCACTCAAGCGACCGTGAGTAAAACAGTAAAGCTCAATGTCGGGTTTACACAAACCTGGGCTTACTTGAATAACTCGGATTACGATTCAGGTAGCAGTCCGGCTGATCCGACCAACGTGCAGTTAGGACAGGTTCCGCCATGGATGGTGAATGCTGGTGTACAGTGGCAGGCAACGTCTGATCTGGTTCTTTCGGGACAATTGCAATCCTTTCCTGGCTTCTGGAACAACACCGCACATACGCAGCTAAACGATGCGGCCACCCTGGTTAACCTCGGTTTCAGATATCAGGTTGATAAGAACGTTCAAGTCTATGGCACCATTCAAAACCTGTTCAATACCAATTATCTTGCTCAGGGCATGACCTATACGACGTATCAAGGTAGCACCGTCAATACCTCTGCGGTACCAAGCATGGGGCCACCACGCTGGTTTACATTGGGTGTCAGGGCAACGTTCTGAACTCCATGTTGTTCAGAAAAAGAGCCTCTTGAAAGAGGCTCTTTTTTGGTTCGTTCAATACCTGCGTTAAGGACTTGGAAATAACTGATGCGATGCATAGCTTCCATCGGCTTTTACCTTGACCAGCACCATATCACCGACATTCACAACTTTGCCCGTGAATGCCTCAATATTTACATGGTGCGTCACAAGTATAAGTGGTGTGGACTGATGCTGTGTCAACTGAGTCGCAATCATTTTTTGCATTGCTTGAGTTTGAGATTTAGCCAAACTCATATCATCAAAAAAAGATCCTAACGATGATTCAACCGAGACAAAGCCTAAGTTCAGCAGCCTGGCAGTATCGAGGCAACGACACCACGCACTACTCATTACCTTAGCCACGCTCACGCCTTGAGAACGCAACCAGTTACCGATCAAAACGGATTGCTTGCGTCCTGAATCACCCAAATTCCTTTGTGTTGCACATTGATCCAGTTTATAGCCTGGCGGATCACCAATACCTGGGGCGTCCGCATGACGCATCAGCAAGACATGCTGACCATCCTGCAAATCTTGGGCTAAGCCTGCGAAACAAGGAATGGAAACATTAAAGACAAGCAAAACTAAAAGAAACAAAAGTCTAGACACTCTTGGCTCCAAAACTCATCATGATTGATATAAGTTAGCTCAAAATCAAACGCTCATCCCTTTGCGGATCAACGCGTCAACCAATTCATTCATCCCGAGCTCTCTTGAAAGTGCGAGTTCTCGTAAATCTGAGGCAAGCTGCGCATCGAGTTTGACCGCGAAAGGAATCAGGCCTTTTGCCTGATCCAGCTTTCTCTGCGCTTTACGATCCAGCACGCCGCCCTGTGCGAAACGATCAGGGGTTCCTGCCTTGTTTAGTTTATCGTCAATTTTGAGGCCTAACTTCTTGTACAGATCCGTCTTTTTCATACATATGGCCTTTAGATATAAGCCCTCACTGTACAGCCTATTACGGGATTACCGAAATGAGCGACGGATCACCCTACTGTATTAAGGATTCAGGAGCTTACGGTACTGCTCGACCTGCTCTTGATATAAATCCCGTCCCGCAGTGTCATTTGTCACCAAAACCGGGAAATTTTCGATCTCCAGCAACTGAACCGCTTCAGTTTTAAGATCCTCATAGGCTACAACGCGAGCGCTTTTGATGCATGCAAACAAGGTTGCAGAAATCCCACCAATCGCTGAAAAGCCGACTGCGGTGTTTTTCTTGCAAGACTCGCGCATGACTTCACCACGATTACCTTTACCAATAGCGGCCTTTACACCGTGATCAAACAACACGGTTGCATAAGGGTCCATACGATATGAAGACGTTGGTGCGACCACCCCTATTGCATGACCAGGCTTAGTCGGACCCGGGCCACCATAAAAAACAACAGAACCACTCAGATCAACCGGCAAAGGCTTATTTTCTTTAAGTAAATCAACAAAGCGTTTATGTGCTGCATCACGTGCCATATAGATCTGTCCTGACAACAAAACCTCATCGCCTACGACGAGTTTTTTTAGATCCGCGTCGCGAAGAGGAGTCGTTAAATGATAAGTTGCCATTAATTTCTCCTAAATGACAGCAGTCTTGCGACGGGAGGCGTGACACTGAATATTGACCGCGACAGGCAGTGCGGTGATATGACAGGCGAAGGTTTCCACCGCTACCCATAACGCGGTACTAATGCCTCCATAGCCTTGTGGACCAATCCCCGTTTTATTAATCATTACCAGCAGTTCGGATTCAAGTTGAGCAATGTGCTCATCAGGGTGATGCACGCCTATGTCACGCAAAATAGCCTTTTTCGCGATCTCTGTGACCTTATCAAAACTTCCACCAATGCCGACACCGACAGTCAACGGCGGGCAAGCACTACCGCCGGCGGCCTCAATCGCAGAGAGAACAAATTTTTTAACTCCCTCGGCGCCTTCACCAGGCAATAAAAATTTCATGGTGCTCCAGTTCTCACTGCCACCACCTTTAGGCAAGACAGAAAATTTAATCTGCGTACCTGGCACGATTTCAGTATGAACCACTGCAGGGGTGTTGTCGTTACTGTTGACGCGCTTGAGTGGATCGGTCACAACCGATTTACGCATATAGCCATCAGCGTAGCCTTTTCGAACGCCTGCATTGACTGCCTCAAGATAATGACCACCCACAATATGGACATCCTGGCCAATATCTGCATACACAATCGTCAAACCTGTATCGTGACAATAGGGTACGTTGTTCTCACGGGCGATACGATCGTTATCAATCAGTTTGAGCAGTACGGATTTACCAAAAGGGGAAATCTCTTTTTCAGCTGCGGTATGAAAACCTTGAACAACATCATCAGGCAACTCATGACAGGCTTCAATACACAGCCGGGCGACTGTATCAACTATTTCGTCTACATGTATTTCGCGCATTACATCCCTCGGTTCATTCAGGCTGTTGGTCATCCACAATTGTGGTGGCGACACGTGCGCAGGTTATGCGCTAGCCAATAGTTTGACAAACTCATTCATTAAATTAGATTTGCGCTCAAAACCAAAGCCTGGCGCATCTGAAACTTTAACGATGCCGTCTTCGATCAAGGCCTCATCAGTAAAACCACCCATTGGCTGAAAAATATTCGGATAGACTTCACAACCGCCAAGACCTAAGCCTGCAACGACATGCTGACCGATCAATTGACCGCTATGCGGATAGACCTGTTCACGTGAATAGCCTTGTAGTTCAAGTTGATGAATCATCCTTGCATATTCAGTAATGCCATAACTCAATCCTGGATCCATCTGAAAAATATCCAACCCACGACGCATTCCAGCAAAGAGAGCTAAATTTTTTACATCCTGTCGGGAGAATAGATTTTCACCCGTGGCAAGCGCTCCAGCATAGTGTTCACTCAACATGCTGTTAAGTTCAAAATCCAGAGGATCTCCTGCTTCTTCAAACCAGAGCAAACCATAGTTTTTCATTGCCTGTGCATAATCAATCGCCTGCTTCAGATCAAAACGTCCGTTCGCATCGACCGCCAAATGACTGCCGGCTCCCGCGACTTTCAGCGCAGCCTCTATCCGTTTCATATCAACGGCCAGTGATGCACCGCCAATTTTCATTTTGAAACGTGTAAATCCTTTCGCGCGATACTGAGCAATTTCCTGTGTGAGCCCAAGCTCATTCTCACCATCGTAATAATAGCCACCCGCAGCATAAACAGACACGCGATTTGAATACCGTGTTCGCTGATAATGTCTCGCAATCAAAGCACTAACGGGCTCATCATTAAGCTTGGCATTCAAATCCCAGATAGCGAGCTCAATTGCGCTGGCCGCCTGCGCACGATCCCCATGACCACCAGGCTTCTCATTTTGCAAAATGCAGTTGAGAATTTTTTCTGGGCTCAGCAGTTTTCCAGAATCATCAAGCAAACTGTCGGGTGATGCATTCATTAATCTAGGAATCATTCGCGAATGAATGATTCCACTTTGCGCATAGCGTCCAATAGAATTAAACGCTAAGCCCACCAGCGGCACACCATTTTTTAGTTGATCTGTGATGACTGCAACAACTGAAACGGTATGACTTGAAAAATTCACCAACGCATTGGAAATATTTCCCTGCAGTCTGACTGGCTGTTCAATAATTTTAAGAATTTTCACGAAATTATTCGACTTTTACATTTGAATCGACAACAATTTTTTTCCACTTTGCAACTTCTGATGCCAGATATTTATTAAATTCTGCAGCATCTCTTGGCTTAGGCAGTGTTAAGGCCTGTTCTTTAAATTTTTCCTGAACTGCTGGCAACTTTAATATTTCACGGATATTTTTATTCAGGATATTGATCGCTTCAACAGGTGTGCCTTTAGGCGCTACCAGACCAAAAAAAGCCACACTCGCAATTCCTGGATAACCAAGTTCAGCAAGGGTTGGAATATCCGGAAGATAAGGAGATCTCTCTACATCGATCACAGCCAGAGCCTTCATCTGATTGGCTTTGATCTGAGGCAAAATTGGCGGCAACGAATCAGACGTAACAGGAATCAAACCACTCATAATTTGCGTTTTGGACTCAGGACTGCCTTTAAATGGTACATGCACCATCGGTACGCCAAACTTGATCTTGAGTAGCTCCATCGTCAGATGCTGAGTCGAACCACTTCCCGCTGAAGCATAAGACAGATCTTTTGATTTAGCCTGCTCAATCAATTGCTGGATCGACTGTATACCAGACTGATTACTCACTGCGAGAATCTGCGGCGTGGCTGCGGCTTCTGCAATGCCCACAAAATCCTTAAGCGGATCGTACTGAATCGTATCAGCATATAACGCAGGTGCAATGGCAAACGGACCCGTACTGGTCATGAGCAAGGTATAGCCATCGTTTTTAGAACGTGCGGCAAGCGCAGTACCTACGCGCCCACCTGCACCAGGCTTATTTTCAATGACGAAGGCCTGACCAAGACGATTAGAGAGTTCAGTACCAAGCAATCTTGCGATCAGATCACCTGCCTGACCCGCAGGAAAAGGAACAACGATCGTGACTGTCGATGTGGGATATGCTGCAAAAGCATACGTCACCCAAGACAAACTAAGTATTGCAATCAAAGCCAGGCGTTTAAACATTTCAACTCCCTAGTTTAAATTCGAATTGTCTGTGTTTATCAGGCTTGAAGCTTTCGCAACTTTAAATGACGTGCCCACTGCGTGAACAAAACCAAAATAAAGCAAATGAAACCTACCAAGTCTGTTGTAACGGAGGGATAAGCGAGTGCCACTCCACCAATAATCATGAGAAAGCGTTCAAACAAATTTGTTTTTTCTATAAACCAGCCTTGTAAGCCTCCAGCCAGACAAATCACACCAATGATCGCAGTAAACGTTGTCCAAGCGATCTGTAACCAATCCGCCTGCATGAGGCCTTTCATTGAGCCCATTAATAACAAACCTGTACCTGACTGATCCAGTGTGAACATAAAAGGCACCAGAATCGCGGGAGCAACATATTTCCAGGTTTGCATGGTGGTTTTATAAGGATCACCTTTGCATATGGCTGCAGCAGCAAACGGCGACAACGCCGTTGGTGGCGAAACCTCCGATAAAACGGCGTAATAAAAAATAAACATGTGCGCTGCAAAAGCAGGCACGCCCAGGTTAATCAATGCCGGAGCCGCAATGACAGCGCAGATGATGTAGGATGCCGTCACAGGAACAGCTAGGCCGACTACCCACACCACCAGTCCTGTGTAGATTGTGGTCAACAGCAGAGAACCACCGGCATACTCGATCACAATAGAACTGAATTTCAAACCAAGACCCGTTAGCGTGACGGTACCTACAATTAAACCCGCACCCGCGCACGTCACGGCGATTGCCAGAACACCTGTGGTACCCGCAGCAAGAGATTTGACTAGATTGGTTCGATACAAGCCGCTCCAAAATGGCTCTTTACCCTGCAGCCAGTCGTAGGAAATAATGGCAGTGTCGCGTCGCAACATACTGCTCACTGCCGATACGATTGTTGCCCAAAACACTGACATCAGGGGCGAAAAGCCATAGAGCATGAAGACAACAATTGAAATCAGCGAAAAGAAATGAAACCAGTATTTTTTAGTGAGAGACCATGCACTTTCAGCGAGTTCGAAATGGATATTTTTCATTCCATATTTACGTACATCGATTTCAACCATGACAAACAGACCAAGGTAAAAAAGTACCGTTGGAATACACGCCATTAGCAGCACATCTAGATAAGAAATCTTCAGAAAATCAGCAATCAAAAAAGCAGCGGCGCCAAGTACCGGAGGAGATATGATCGCTCCCAAACCACCCGCAGCCAAGAGGCCACCCGCGGCATTCCGGTCGTACCCGACTTTCTCGAGCATTGGCGCTGCGACGGAGCCCACGGTAACTGTTGTTGCCACACCCGAACCTGAAGGCCCACCGAGCAGAAAAGATGACATCACAATCGTGCGGCCCACACCTGAGGATTTTCCACCCATCGCTGCAAAAGAAAAATCGATGAAGAATTTTCCTGCACCCGTGAATTGCAAAAACGCACCAAAAATCGTAAACAAAATAATCAATGTGGCGGACACATCTACCGCCGTACCAAAAATCCCCTCCAGAGTCATATACATGTAGCCAACAAAACGATCAATGTCATAACCTTTATGTGTCCAGGGAGCCGGTAAATAATTTCCAAACAATGCATAAAGGATAAAGAGCACTGTGACAGACAGCAAAATCATGCCATTCGTGCGTCGGACCGCCTCGAGAATCAACAGGATAAACACAACACCCACGGTTACATCCATGTGATTCGGTGCAGTATTTCTATCCGAGAAATCGTCGCCACCACTGAGGATGTAGTAAACAATAAAGATTGCAGCTAGCGCACAGAGTACATCCCACCACATCAGCCGATTTTTAAAATAACCAGAGAGAGGGAAACTTAAGTAAACAAGAAATAAGACCAAACCAACGTGAATAGTACGCAGCTCTTGCGTCGGTACGATTTCATACGCCGCATACAGATGGAATATCGACAGGGCAACGGCCACCAGCGTGATGAATACTGCTAGAGGCCCACGATAATCATTTGCGTTACCCTCCTCTTCCTTGATAAATGCATCGAGCTGTTCTTGCGTGGCATCGGCAACCGAAGACTGTGTCATTTCACTTTCCAATTAAAAATCGAGCACACTTGCGTGTGCTCAGAACTAGCAATCGAATTTTTCAAGTAATCCGTATCAACTGAAATACGCCGCGGTGTTCAGTCAAGACTGATACCCTTTTCTTTCAGGTATTTTGCAGCACCAGGATGAAAGGGAATGGGGGTGGAGGCTGACTTTTGATCCTTTTCCGATAGCGTTGCATACTCTTGATGCGTGCGGACAAGCTCTTCTTTATTGTCAAAAATAGCTTTAACAATTTTGTAAGCTTCCTCATCGCTCATCTTGCCATTCGCAACCAATATATTGGCGACTGAGGCAATCTGATTGTCCTGTGGCATACCGCTATAGGTCGCTTTGGGGATCAAGTCCTTAAAATACAAATTACCGTATTTCTTATTCATCGCGTCAACTTCACCGGCATGATCGATCATCGCGATTTTCATACCAGGACTATTAGCCAAATCCGTTACCGCAGCAGTGGGCAACCCTCCAACCCAGAAAAACGCTTCGATCTTTCGATCCTTAATCGCGTTAACAGACTCCGAAACGCCTAAGCGCTCACGCTTAACGTCTTTGTCTTTATCCAGGCCTGCTGCCTCCAGCAAGCGAAATGCCATCACTTCCGTCGCACTGCCAGGCGAGCCGGTACTGATGCGCTTTCCCTTAAGGTCTTTCATACTTTTGATACCCGTCGACTCAACCGTCACGACATGCATACGGTTGGGATAGAGTACCAATAGCGTTTTCAGGTCGACTTTTTTACCTTTGAATTTACCGTCGCCATCCAGTGCGTCTTTTGCTGCATCGGCCATGGTGAAAGCCAGATAGGGCTTACCAGAGTTGATGAGATTCAAGTTATCTACCGAGCCCCCAGTCACCTCAGCAGTCGCTGACATGCCGGCAACATGCTTGGACAAGACGGCGGCAAGTCCACCGCCCATGGGGTAATAGACCCCGCCCGTCCCACCCGTGGCAATTGACAGATTCTGAGCCTGGGCTCCTGAGATTCCTAAAACAAATGTCAAGACGAGCGTGTGCAGCAATTTCATGTCTGATCTCCATTCATTATTAAACGCTTATCAATTTAAATACTTACACAAATTGATACAGGTTTTTATCTTATGGGTAGAGACTACAACAGATCTCCTGACGACTCAATCAGAACAAACGTTAGTGCGCCGCAGCATCAAAGCCTGCCCGCATTCAGAAATTCAATCACAGCCTGATTGAAAACTTCAGGCACTTCAACATGAGGAACATGCCCAGCCTCAGCGATCTCCACCAACGATGACTGAGGAATACTTTGCGCAGCTTTTTTACCTAATGCGGGAAAGTTACCCAAGGCCTTGACTGCCTCAGGTGGAGCAAATCTGCGACCAAAAACAGTACGGTCTTTCTGACCGATTACCAACAAAGTCGGCATAGTCAACCCAGGTAAATCCTGAACAGTTGGCTGAGCTGCAATCATCTGATAAGTCAGCACAGAAGTCAGTGAGTAGCGTGGGTAGTCAGGTCCGTTTTTGAGTCTTGCATACAACTCCACAAACTTTTCGTACTCAGGCTTCCAGTTTGGAAAGTAACTTTTCAAAAATTGCCGATAACTTTGCTCTGTCTGGGACATTTCCAGTTTTAAAAGTGTCTCATTATTCTGAGGTGGAATATCCAGACTGTAATCCTCTAGTCCGAGCGGATTTTCCAAAACTAATTTTGATACTGATTGCGGGTAAAGACGCGCGAAACGCACAGCAACCATGCCTCCCATAGAGTTGGCAACTATGGCAACTTTTTTGATACCGAGTGAATTCAAAAGCTGTCTGGTCGTAGAAGCAAGTTCATCGAACCCATATTTGGCATCAGGTTTTGAAGACTTACCAAAACCAATCTGGTCAGGAGCGATCACGCGATAGCCTGCCTGACTTAATCCAGCAATCACAGGCGCCCAATAGTCACTGGAAAAATTTTTCCCGTGAAACATCAACACAACGCCTCGACTCTTACCAACAGCAGCGATATCCATATAGGCAATCTCGACAGCTTGTTTTTGGAATTTGGTAGAAAATTTCTTAACAGGATAAGGATAGTCCCACGTCGTCAATTGCAGATCAATTCCAGGAGAATTTGCATAGATCGGTGCAACAGGAACGGCGGTTTTTGCATCAACTGATTTTGCATGATCGGAAGATATGCCTGCACAACCTAAAAGCAAGGCCGCCGAGATCGATACAACAGAGATCAACCGCAATAATTGCAAATCCAGTTTCATTGAATACCTTTAATTAAAGCAATATTAATTGAGCAAAAATTAGTTAATCGCGTGTTAATCGTGCACCTGTCTCAGCCAGTGTATCGATTTTCCACGCGCATCTACAGCCACTGTAACCGGCATGTCTTTCACTACGAATTCATAAATCGCTTCCATACCCAGATCGTCAAAAGCGATTACTTTGGCTGACTGAACAGCTCTGGAAACAAGATAGGCGGCACCTCCAACAGCCACTAGATACGCACTTTTATGTTTTTTAATTGCATCAATCGCAATCGGCCCTCGCTCTGCCTTTCCGACAGTAAGCAATAAACCTGTTTGCTCTAGGAGCACCGGCATAAACTTATCCATACGGGTTGAAGTCGTCGGGCCTGCTGGACCAACAGCCTCTCCCTCTATCGGATCAACGGGTCCGACATAGTAAATTGCCCGATTATGCAAACTAACCGGCAAACGCTCACCGCGTGCCAGCATATCGACTATTCTTTTATGTGCCGCGTCGCGCGCCGTCAACAAGTGACCGGACAACAAAATCAACTCACCTGCCTTCCATGTCTCGACATCCCTTTTACCAAGCGTATCAAGATTCACTCGACGTCCCTGGGCAACGGGCAGCGCATCAGGAATATCCGACCAGATTTCCGGATCTGGCTTTTCGAACGTTGCAGGTCCTGAACCATCAAGCGAAAAATTCACATAGCGTGTTGCTGCGCAATTTGGCATCAGCGCTACAGGCAATAAGGCAGCATGAGAAGGTGCCTGTTCGATCTTCACATCGAGAATAGTGTGATCTCCCCCGAGACCTTGAGCGCCAATACCCAAGGCATTGACCCGATCAAATACTTCGAGTCGCAACGCCTCTACTGGGTCGGTCATTGGTTTATGTCGAAGAGATTGAATATCGATGGCTCTAAACAAAGCGCGCTTAGCCATCAGCATCGCTTGCTCAGGAGTTCCTCCAATTCCCAAACCAAGTACTCCCGGTGGACACCAGCCTGCTCCCATGCCAGGTAACTGACTCACCACCCAGTCTGCGACGGAATCACTAGGATTGAGCATTGCATAGCGCGCTTTGACATCGCCCCCGCCACCTTTGGCTACGACGGTAATATCCAGACAGTCGCCCTCGACGAGCTCGATATGCACAATAGCGGGAGTATTGTCACCCGTATTCGCACGCGCACCCAAAGGTTGGGAAATCATCGAAGCTCTGAGTGGATTGCCAGCAAACTTATACGCACGCGCAACACCGATATTAGCCAGGGACTGGAGACTAGGCGTAGGCATTGCCTGCTCAGCCAGAACACGAACATCCATACCCATTTTAAAAAAAACGTGCGCCACGCCAGTATCCTGACATACCGGACGATGAGCCTGAGCACTCAGTTTGCTGTTTATCAATAATTGCAAGAGTGCATTTTTAGCGGCGACGGATGTTTCATTACGATAAGCCTCTTTCAAGGCCTGAACGAAATCAGCAGGATGGTAGTAACTAACGAATTGCAACGCGTCCGCAATGCTTTTAACAATATCCTCTGCCTGTACAACACGCATATTAATGAGCGCGCCAGGCATGCATACGATCAACCATCTGCGGCGCTGCGCCAAGGTAATTCGCCGGATCACATAAACGATCGATTAGCGCACGATCTAACTTGCTGGCAACATGAGAATCTTCGTAGAGCACTTCAGCAAGTTTGCGCCCACTGGTCGAGGCTAACCGACAAGCGTCATACACAACATCGTGAGCAGTCTGGCGACCGATATGAGGGGCAAGCCCCATCATGACAGCCTCGGCCACGATCAGCCCGCCAGAAAGATCGAGGTTTTTCAACATACGGGCTGTATCGACTTCCAAACCTGCGAGCATGAATTTCGCCTGACGCAAAGCACCTGCCGTCAGAATGAAGGATTCAGGAATGGCGGCCCATTCAATATGCCAGGGACCCGTTGCACGCTCAAAATCCTGCACCATCGCATCGAGTGCCAGGCCCGCATGCTGACGCACAGCTTTTGAAGCGCTCAGCATCAGCTCGCATGAAATAGGATTGCGCTTTTGTGGCATCGTACTTGAGGCGCCGCGCCCTTTAACGAAAGGCTCAAAGGCTTCAGCCAACTCGTTAGTCATCATCAACATGACATCAAGCGCGATTTTACCTAGCGACCCTGTCACAAGCGCAAGAAACTGTACCGCTTCGGTCAAACCATCACGTGCGACATGCCAGGTTACTGGCGACGCACCAAGATTCAGCTCTTTCATCAGTGCAGCGTGGACAGCCAGTCCCTGATCGCCAAGGGAAGCCAGGGTACCTGCAGCACCACCAAACTGACCAATCAGCACGCGGGGTTTAAGTTGCGAGAGGCGCTCTCGGTGACGGCGAACCATCAGCAGCCAGACTGAAACTTTATAGCCAAACGTTATCGGCAAAGCGTGCTGTAAATGTGTGCGGCCGGCCATCGGTGCATCACGATATTTCAGGGCGAGCGCATCAAGAATCGCATCGAGCTCGTCCAGATCCGTTTCAATCAACGCCAGCGCATCGCGTACCTGAAGGATAGTCGCTGTATCCATGATGTCCTGGGTCGTAGCGCCCCAGTGCAGATATTCACCCTCCGGGCCGCACATCTTGGAGATCTGGTGCACGAGAGGCAAAATTGGATAACCAACAATTTCTGTTTCCCGTTTGAGTTCAACCATATCAAGCTTGGTGCTGTCGGCCAACCTGGCAATCGTTGCTGCGGCACTGGCAGGGATGACGCCTAGTTGGCCCTGAACCTTGGCCAAGGCAATTTCTGTGTCTGTATAACGACGCACCGTTGCAGCGTCATCAAAGACCTCACGCATGGCTGCGGTACCAAACATGTCTTTGAAAATTGAAGATTCGAGCATTGAGATAGGCATGTTGTCTGAATTTTTTAATAGTGATTGCAACATAGTATGTGGAGGACTTGCCAACGTCAACGCATCTGCTGCCTTAGCCGCTCTCAAGGACTGAGAAACCTAAACCTCCGACTACTCTAGTAATATAAGCACCTACGTAACATCAGATATGTACGAAACATACCAACGCTTTTCCGGAGACGAATCAATGATTAAAAAATATCTTCCGCGCTCAATTTTGGCGGCACTTGTTATCTCAACCAGCCTGTCTTCGGCATTTTCTCAAGAATATCCCAATCGTACGATCACCATGGTGATGCCTTATGCCGCAGGTGGGCCGGGAGACACGATCACACGACTGTTCGCAACAGCCATGTCCAAACAACTAGGTCAGCAAATTGTTGTGGACAATCCTTCCGGTGCAGGAGGCAGTATTGGCACCGCTAAAGTTGCTCGCTCAGCGCCAGACGGTTACACATTACTCATGACGCATATCAGTCATGCCACGAACGTGCTGATGATTAAAAATCTACCCTATAGCCCTGTAAGCGATTTTGAACCCATTGGTTTGACGACTGTTGGACCGATGGTTGTCACCTCACGTAAAGATTTTCCAGCTAAAGACGCAAAAGAACTGATTGACTACATCAAAGCGAACAGCAGCAAAATCAGTATGGGTCATGCGGGTATTGGCTCTGCCTCACATCTGTGTGGCTTGATGTTCATGGATGCGCTGAATACAAAAATTGAAATGGTCCCCTATAAGGGTGCAGCACCTGCCTTGAATGACTTGATGGGAGGTCAGATTGATATCATGTGCGATCAGACGACTAGCACCATTCCGGCAATCCAGAGTGGTCGCATCAAACCCTATGCAGTCGCTGGAACAAAACGCATCCCCTCCCTGCCAGATTTACCTGCATTAAGTGAATTTGGAGTGAAGGGTTTTGACATCAGCATTTGGTTTGGACTGTATGCCCCCAAAGGCACACCACAACCTGTGATTGACAAATTATCCGCTGCTTTGCAAAAAGCGGTAAAAGACCCAGAAGTGATCGCACGCCTAGACAGTATTGGCACAGCACCTGTGACACCCGAGCAGGCCGTACCAGCAAAATTACAAGCTCATCTTAAAAATGAAATTGAAACCTTGGGTCCTTTATTGCAAAAAGCAGGAGTCACTGCAAACTGAACAAATGACTGTTTGAAGACTGTTTGAAATAACAGCAACGCGCTAGAGCGTTTCACGCAATTTTTTTGCGGCCTCTTTAGCGCGGTCATTTTCAGCACGTAATCTCGCGAGTTCTTCTGGTTGAACACACTCAACATTCGAATAGTCGCGCTTCCATTCATGGGAGTCGCTCCAGCGTAAGGGCGACTGAACTGTTGTGCGCGCTGCGGGAGCAGATTCGAGAGTTCTGAGTGCGAGTTCCAGTGTAAATTCCTGCGAATCCTTGTCATTGGGTTTTCCCGCTGCGTTCCCGAGCGGAAAGTCGCTAAACAACATACGCGGCACACCGACATGCTCCACGATATCCTTCGCACACGCCATGATGACTGTTGAAATCCCGGCCGCTTCAAGATAACGGGCAACCAGACTGCACGTCTGATGGCAAACAGGGCAATTAGCGACCAACACGACCGCTTCCACACCGTCTTCGCGACAGTGCTTTAATATTTCGGGACAATCCACCTCGAGGGTATGACGCTGGCTGCGATTGGTTGGCAGTCCATAAAATCTATCGGATAATTTTCCGATTCGACCACTCGCCGCAGCTTCACGCATCACAGCCAATGGAAACCAAGTCCCACTATCTTCCATCGTTGTGTGCTTACGATCAATCGCGACATGCGTAATCCTCACATCGTGATCTTTTAAAGATTCTCCTGAATACACCTTATAGAATTTTGCTTCTGCGTTATAAGGCGCGCCCGGAGATTGATTTCCCTTCTCCGGCTGAAATGGCGAGGCGGTTGTAATGAGTGCAACACAGGATTGCTGCAAGGGTTTATTTAAGGGCTGAAAAGGCACCTCGGAATAGTGCGCCCAGCGATAGGGATTGCCATACCCCAAGGCTAGATACCAGTCGCGAGTACGCTGCATATAACGCGTCGGAACATCTTCATCCGAAGCAAAGCCTAAATCCTGATCGGTCATGATTTATTTAACCAGCGGGCAGCCACCCTGGTTCAATGGTCTAAAAGCAACGTTGCCTGGCGTTGTCGCAACCGTTTTATATAAATCCCATTCACCTTTTGATTCTGCAGGTGTTTTCACTTGAAATAAGTACATATCGCGAATCACACGTCCGTCTATACGAAGATTTCCATTTTTTGTCATGAAATCATTAATCGGTGCGGCACGCATTTGTGCCATGACTTTATCTGAGTCCTTTGAACCTACAGTCTTGACAGCCTGAAGATAATGCGTGATGGCGCCATAGGTACCCGCCTGCGTCATGGTTGGCATCACGCCGTTACGTTTATAAAAACGCTGCGACCATGCACGAGTCTGATCGTTCAAATCCCAATAAAAAGCTTCAGTTAAATAGAGACCTTGCGCTAGCGGCAAACCTATTGATTTGATATCAGAAAGAAAGGCCAGCAACGCAGCGACTTTCTGACCATCTTTACCGACACCAAACTCAGCTGCTTGCTTGATTGAATTACTTGTATCCTGACCACCATTAGCCAAACCAATCACTTTAGCTTTAGATGCCTGCGCTTGAAGGATAAAAGAGCTGAAATCCGGTGCGCTCAATGGGTGCTTTGCCGAGCCAAGTACTTTGCCCCCGTTGGCCTCGATGACCTGAGTCGCATCGCGCTCAAGTGCCTGGCCGAAGGCATAGTCGGCCGACAGGAAATACCAGGTATCACCTCCCGCCTTCACCACAGCAGCAGCGGTACCAACCGACATAGCGTAGGTATCGTAGGTCCAGTGCACGGTATAGGGCGAGCAACTCTTACCCGTCAGATCAGAGGTCGCCGCACTAGTCACCATGACGACTTTTTTCTTCTCCTCCCCGACTTTACTGACTGCCAGTGCAATGGCCGAAGTCGGCATATCGGTGACCATATCCACTCCATCGATATCAAACCATTGACGAGCTTTGCTTGAAGCCACATCAACTTTATTTTGTGTATCAACAGAAAGTAGCTCAATGGGCTTACCTAACACTGAACCGCCAAAATCTTCTACGGCCATGCGTGCAGCATCCACCAAACCCTTGCCGCCGATCGAGGAATAAATTGAACTCATATCGGCGAGCACACCAATTTTTACCTGTTCTGCAGAGGCTTGTGCGTGCACATTTGCGCCGCCCATCGCAACCAGTGCCAGGGCCACAGCAATAGATAATTTATTCATGTCTGCTCCGTTTAATTATTAAGTTTCAAATCATTATTTTTTTGTTAAAACTCAATCAAGTTTGACGTTGCCGTCTTTGATAACCTTCGCCCAGTAAACTCTTTCTTCTGCCATCCATTTACGGACTTCTGCTGGCGATCTACGATCAGGGTCTGAGCCAAGATCTGCGAATTGTTTCTGCATGTCAGGCTGGCTGATAATTTTATTGATCTCAGTATGAATTTTTTCAATGATTGCAGGGGGTGTCGCCGCAGGTGCCATCATCCCTTGAAACGAACCTGTCACGTACCCAGGAATACGTTCAGCAATTGTCAACGTATCAGGAATCGGTGCGAATCTGTTCGGACTCGCGACAGCGATCAGCTTAAAACCACCGCTCCTGACCATTGGATACGTTGCCAGGAAACTATTCATCGTGGCATCAATCTGCCCGCCCGCGAGATCGGTGATCGCTTGGGCACCGCCCTTGTATCCAATAAAGTTAATGGGTATCGCCTGTTTTTGCGAAAGCAGTACACCGGCTAAATGAGGCGCGGCCCCCAGAGGCGCACCAAAATTGATGGGATCCTTTTGCTTTTTAGCGTAAGCGATAAACTCATCGTAGGTTTTAACTGGAAGCTTGTTGGCCACCACAAGAATATGAGGAGAGTAGGCAATAACAGAAACCGGTGTGAGATCTTTCTCGGGGCTGTAGGTTAGATTCGGCATCATTGTTGGTGCCTGCGTCAAGGCACTCAGATCGACAACCAGCAGGGTATAGCCATCCGGCTCCGACTTGGCAACCATCGCAGCGCCGATCTGGGCATTGCCACCTGGCTTGTTTTCGACAACGACCGTCTGCCCCCACGCTTCAGTCAGCTTTTTTCCAATAATCCTGGACAATACGTCTGAAGCACCCCCCGCGGCAAAAGGAACAATAATCCGAATGGGCCTGTTTGGATAATTAACGGCTGCATCTTGAGCCTGCACGGTACCGACCGAACCAGCCAAGCCAACGATCAATGCGCCGTAAGTTAAACACTTCACACCCAGACGTTTAGCGCTGAGTAATGCTGACACGGATCTGTCGCGATTTTTTGTCTGAACCGTCATGCTATCTCCTCCCAAGGGCGGACGACTTACATGACGTCCTTCTTATGATTTGTTTAGGATACTGTCATTCACGTTTAAAGTCTTTGCGCATTGCCGCAATATCTCCAAAGTCGCCTCAGATAAGGGAACACCCTGAGATTGGGCTGTTGCAATATTGCGATCTGCTTGCTCGCCTGGCAGTCTGACTGGTGCCTCAGGGTTGATTGGGGCGTTCGCATGGCAAGCATCAATCAAAAAATCCATTTGCTCAGTAAATGCCTCCAGTCCCGCAAAGGCGTTTGGATCGATCAACTGAAGATAAACACTTGCACCCCACTTAGTCGGCGCATCTTTGCGCCCATAGCCGCTTAACCCCTGAGTCAGCGCTTCAACCATCAAGGCCATTCCAAACCCTTTATGTCCTGACTCCGCGCCACCCAGCAGCATCAGCGTACCGCGCGGTTCCGTTTTTTCGAGAACACGGGCATCCCGAGTTGGTTTGCCCGCTGAATCAAGCAACCAGGGATGCTCAAACAGCTCACCTGCATTTGCTTTTTCGCGTGTCATGGAAACGGTTGTAATGGAGGCAGATGTATCAATCAGCACCGGAAATGTACTGGAAGGAAAACCTATGCCAATTGGATTCGGGCTGAACAAAGCCTCGGTACCGCCATAGGGCGCCACATATTTACCATGTGGACCTGAGGAAAGCAGCATGGCGTAATAGCCGCGATCAGTTGCCTGCTTAAGCAGCGCAGCCAGACAGCCAATATGATGGCTGCGACGAATAGAAAAAGTCACGACGCCGTGTTCTGGCAATCTCTCAAAGCCTAGCTGCATCGCCTTCTCAACCAGCCATAGCCCGGGCAAATAACCGCCATCTAAAACAATAGTTGAACCTGTATCCTTAATAACGGAAAACTCTCCAGTCGCAGGCATATCGGCTCGAGCAATTTGATCCAAATAGTTTTTACATTGCGCTAATCCATGTGTTGTTCGACCCATCATGTCGGTCAACACAAGTAGCCTGGCAACAGACTCAGCACGCTCTTGATTGAGTCCGGCAGCACTGAATAAGGCTTGAGCAAATTCAGTCAAGGCAACAGAATCAAAACGCCTCGGCGTATTAGAGGAGGATGCACCCATTATTTAGAGTCCTTCTTTTTTAAAATAACCGGTGAATTTGCACCTAATGCGATGCCAACAATAATCAGCGCGGTAGAAACCATTAAGGTCGCATCGATGGGTTCACTTAAAAATATTTTTGAACATAACAATCCCACAACTGGAACGGCTAGCAACGCGATTGCTGTCGTGGAGGCAGGCAAACCTCGATTGACTGCGTTCATTGCCCAATAGGCAAGTGCAGTACCAATTAAATTTCCGTAGGCGAGCAGCAGCACGAGATCAAGAGTCCAGTCTATATGCGGTATGCCTTCAATTATCAAAGCCAGTAATACTTGTGTAACGCCCGCAAGTAACAGTTGCCAGGGCAATAGTTCAAAGGTTGGCGTGACAAAACGGTGGGCACGACCATAAACAATGCACATCGCCCACATCAGGGCAGCAAGTAAAATCAAACCATGTCCAAGCAATATGTCCGGATCACCCCAATCCATCGAAGCTGGCTGCAAGATCAGAGTCAAGCCAACCATTCC